>PAFA01000022.1 GCA_002700845.1 Phycisphaerae bacterium
GGAAGTCCTTGGAGGGCGGCCCCCAAAAGGCTTAAATCAGCCCATCGAGGGGTACTGGATGCAATCGGCCGTGGTGATTGCTGACGATCAAGTCCTTGCCCCCTCGCCGGGTACTCGCTAAACTTGGCGACTCGCCCCATGTCGGGGCAGTTCCCGAGATTTTTTATGCCAACCACCAATCAACTCATTCGCCGTCCCCGCGAGCAGCAATACTCCAGCTCGAAGTCGCGTGACTTGAAGAACTGTCCGCAACGACGCGGCGTTTGCCTTCAAGTACGAACGGTGACCCCTAAGAAGCCAAACTCCGCACTTCGTAAAGTGTGCCGGGTTCGTCTTTCCAACGGCAACGAAGTTACGGCATACATCGGTGGCGAAGGTCACAACTTGCAAGAGCACTCCATCGTGCTCGTTCGTGGTGGTCGGGTCCGCGACCTTCCTGGCGTGCGATACCACGTTGTACGTGGAGCACTCGACACCCTCGGAGTGGATGCTCGACGCAAGAGCCGCTCCAAGTACGGCACGAAGAAGCCGAAGGCCAAGTAATCAACCCACTTTTTCTTTTCCCTTCAACACACACAAACAGGGCCAGTAATCGTCAAGCATGACGGTGAACGACTTCTTTAGAAGAGCAGGCCCGGAGGACTCCCCATGGCTGGACGTATTACCAAAAGTGAAGATCAACTTCGTCCCGACCCGCGCTACGGCGACAAGGTCGTTTCGAAATTCGTGAACTGCATCATGCTCGGCGGACGCAAGACGGCTGCTGAAGGTTGCCTCTACGGTGCCTTTGACATGATTGACGGTCGCTTGCAAAAAGAACGACCCGACGGCCTCCCCGCTGATGCCCTCGGCTTCTTCCACCAAGCCCTTGAAAATGTAAAGCCCAACGTTGAAGTCCGCTCCAAGCGGGTCGGCGGTGCGAACTACCAGGTTCCGGTTCCCGTGACCCAACGTCGTCGCCAAGCCTTGGCGTTCCGCTGGATCATCCAAGCCGCCCGAGCCGAGAAGGGTCGCCCAATGTCCCAGCGTCTGGCCAAGGAATTGTGGGACGCTGCCCGCAACGAAGGCAAGGCCGTGAGCGTACGTGAACAAACCCACCGGATGGCTGAAGCCAACCGTGCGTTTGCTCACTTCGCCCGCTAAAAGCCCAATGGGCTTCAGTTTGAACTCTTCCCGGGACGCCCTTGGCGTCCCGGGCTTCGTTTCACATGGGATCGCCTAGGCTCCATTCCATGATCGTCAACCGGTACCACCGCCAAACACTGCTCGAGGGCATCGGTCAAGAAGGCCAAGACCGGCTTCAGGCTGCGTCAGTGTTCATCGCCGGGGTAGGGGCCTTGGGCTGTGCTGTAGCCGACCACCTGGTTCGGGCTGGAGTGGGACATATTCGACTCGTTGATCGGGATGTTGTGGAACCTACGAACCTGCAAAGGCAGTCCTTGTTTGCCGAGGACGATATTGGTCTACCCAAAGCAATTGCCGCCAAGCAACGACTCTTTGCGATCAACAAAGAAGTGCGTGTAGAAGCAGTCGTCGATGACCTTCGCCCGGCAGTGGCGACAACCATGATCGAAGACTGCGATGCCATTGCCGACGGGCTTGATAATTTTGAAACACGATTCCTACTGAACGACCTTTCGGTGAACTTCGGGCTGCCCTACGCCTATGCGGGTGCCGTGGGATACGAAGGCACTGCGGCGTTCCTCAAGCCATCACCCAAACATCGGAAGCACCTTGCAACGCGTGAAATTTCAGAAGCAGAGTCTGGACCATGCCTGCGTTGCCTTGTTCCAGAGTCACCCTCAGACGATCTGACACCGACTTGTGATTCCGCAGGCGTATTGGCACCAGTGATTGCCGTGGTCTCTGGGCTACAGGCAGCAGCATTGATTCAGTATCTCGCGCAAAGCAATGACCCCCTTCCACATCTGCTCACCCGCTTCGATGCCAGAACCATGCGCATGCACCAGATCAATATCGGCAACGCACGCCGTGAGGACTGCGCCACATGCGGGCACGGAAAATTTGAGGCGCTGCATGGCGCTGCAGGAAATAAAGCCACGACCATTTGCGGCCGTGACTTGATACAGCTTCTTCCTGCATCGCCTCAACCCACCAATCTGGAAGCACTGGCCAATCGACTGGCCCCACACGGGGATTTTGAGCTTCAACCATTTTTGCTTCGGGGCTCACTCACCGAAGAACTCGATCAAACAGGAAACCCAGTGGGTCTTACTGTTTTTTCTGACGGGCGAGTATTCATCCACGGCACGGTTGATGACCGTCGAGCTCGAGCAATCAAAAACAGATGGCTCGGCGGCTAAAAAAGCCTTTTGGGAACTTTGGTGGGGATTTCAGTCTGCTGAGCTGAAAAAACCGAAGTATGCCGCGGCACCCACACCCAGCCAGAGCAGGCCCTTGACCAAGAAAAACACAAAACCAGCAGCCATGAGGCGGCGGAAAAGCGATGGTTGAACAGGGCAGCGAGACATAGGTAGGAAATATTAGCAAATAGGATGATCCTGTCGCATTTCGCCTCGTAGGATTGTTCGTCTTCGAGGAGGAATCGTCCATGCGACACCACATCATCGCCATTGCTTCTGCTTTTCTTTTTCTGTCCGGTGCTCACGGGCAAGCCTCCTTTGGCACCGCCTCGGATCCGATCACCGGAGCCATGCTTGAACGCTGGTTTTCTGAATTGGACCTAACCCAGCCCCAACGCCAAGCCGTAGACCAGTTTCACGCGGTGTACCTGAATGAATTTCAGGAGGTTCGAGGCGATGAGATTGAAGATGTTGCTGGCCGGGGTGGAATCTTTGGTGCGATATTTGGCGGCGGAGATGTCAATGCAATGTTCCGCGATATCGATCAACTTCGCGATGAGATTGAAGATGTCGACGAAACCTTCATCGAGCAAATTCGACCACTGCTCTCCGAGAGTCAAATGCCCGTCCTTGATCGGGTCGCCGCGAGACGTGATCGAGTTCGACGTGCAGGAGGGCCACTGGCGCTCTTGCGGTTTGCCAACCCCGCTGGCTTGGCCGATCTCTCCGCATTGGTACCCGTGGCAAGTCTGTCAGATCCTTCGGTTGGACCGATCTTAAACGAGTACGAAACCGAACTTGCCGACCGCTTTGAGCGGCTCGAACGAACGGCGAAAACGGCCTTTAATACATTCGCGGACACCATGGCTGACCTTCGAGAGTCAACCGATGACCGCCGCGCAATGTTCCAGGAGATGCAAAACGTGATGGCTGACGCGTCTCTTCCAGTTGTACGAGAGGCCACATCCATCTCTGGTTTGCACCGAGAGACTCTTCCTGAGCTTGAATTTGCCCTTGGCCAAGACGCTGGCGATGAATTGCGAGCGCAATGGCTGGACGCGTGCTACAGAGAAGTTGCTCGCGAAGAAAACAATGTTCGCCGTCGATTCCTTTCAGCATTGCAGCTCTCAGATCTGGACGCAGAAACCCGAAGTTTGGTCGAAGCCACATGGATTGACTGGCGAGAGAAACTTCGCACTGCCGCCAAACCCATGCTTGATGCGGTGGATGCGACCCGGGCCGAAGCATCACTGATGAGCTTTGGTCGTGGTCGTGGCGGTGGTGGTATTCCTGAAACCCTCGAAGAACGTCAAGAAAACATTGCGGAGCGAGCCATTGAGGAACTCACCATGCTCATCGGCGAGGCGCGTTACGAAAAACTCAACGAACGCAATCAACAAGCCGACCGTGGCCGGCGACGTGGTGGCCGGCGTATGCAAGCGCCTGAACCCAAAGCCACTTTGAAGGTCAAGCCCGGACCCACCGCGATGACCACACTCTTTGATGTGGCCATACCAGCCGAGGGTCCTGATGGATTCTTGTCTGGACCAATCGCAATCACTCCCCTGATTGATGGCATTCGGTTCGTCCGACCCGCCGCCGACCAAGACACCTTCAACACGGTCCGAACCTTCCACGAGTCGTATCAACTGGACTGGGATGCTGAAGTCACTGATGAACTCAAGAAGATCATCGAGACCCGCGCCACCCAGTGGAACTGGGATCGAGAACGTGGCCTAGAAGGGCCAAGCACTTCAGAAATTGGTGAACTTTCTGATGCAAGGCGTACCTTGGCACAAGTGCAATCTCGACTTGACGGTGACTTGTTTGAACTGCTCAACGCCGTCGTCGTAGAGACCGCTGAAGAACGTGCGCGCTTTGATGTGCTTCGGGGCATCCGCAATCGACAACGGCTTGCCGCCCGTGGACTGACCGCTTCGGGAACGGATCGAATCTTGTCCGGCCTTGACCTGCCAAAAGCGAACCCCTCTGATGCCATCGCCATGTTGGTCGTCCGACAACCCGAATCGGCCGCTATTGCAGAGGCAACCTTTGGCCAAGAACTCACAGATACGTTCCAAATGCGGTGGGAAGCCAAACTTGAAGCCGTTGATGCTGGCCAGCGTGCCATCGCCAATGTGCTCACTGAAGTGGGTGATCCTGCTGACCGCCGAGTGTGGGAATCGATCGGTGTAGCCCTCAGTGAGGTTTCTCGAACCAAAGTCAGTGATCTTCGCGAGTACGACGAGACCGTTCGAGAACAAAATGACGACGTCATTCGCTCGGTGACCAAATCTATGGCTCCTGAAGCCGCTGAATCCTTGCGGCGGGACCTCGCCAAGTTGACTCGACCTGAAGTCTGGATCGACAAGGAGTCACCGGAAGCCGCACTGCTTCGGGCATCCTCGTTAGGCGACCTCACTGCTGGGATCCGAGAGCAAGTGGCCGAGCTTCTGGAATCATGGCGTGACATCTGGAACCCTGCTTCCCTGGAAATGTCCGACACGATGGACCGACACGAAACCGAGGAGCCAGTGAGTGGGCGTCCTGGTTTTGTCAACCGAATGGAGCAACAGCGTGAACTCGACGCCATTCGTTTTCGCCGCACCGAAGCCAACCAACGGGCCCTTCGAGGTCTTCGAGACTTGCTGACCCCAATGCAACTTTCAGAAGTTGGCGTCTTGGTAAACGAAGGCTAAGCCTTCGCCCGTACCATGATCCCATGAGCACGGCGGAACAATCCACTCGACCTAGCCTTCGGACCTTTCGGAGGCGGAATCCTGAGGAGGCGCCATTTGCCTGTCTCACGGCATACGACGCCCTAACCGCAGGGCATCTGGCCCAAGCAGGTATTCCATTGCTGCTGGTCGGAGACTCCCTGGCCCAAGTGGCTTTGGGCTATCCGGATACCACCCATGTCCCCCTGGACATCATGGTGGCGTTAACCGCCGCAGTGCGCCGTGGGGCACCAAATGTGTTTGTAATGGCCGACCTCCCATTCTTGGCGGCCCTTACCGAGGAAGATGCATTGCGTGCGGCAGCCCGATTCGTCACCGAGGGTGGAGCCGATGCCGTCAAAATTGAAATGGACGACAGTCGGACTGGGTGGGTTCAATCACTGGCCGATGCCGGGATCGCGACCGTACCGCACCTTGGATGCCGACCACAACATGTCAAAAAGGATGGCGGCTATCTCGTCGCCGGAAAGACTGAAGTGGATCGGCAACAGTTGGCGTCCACAGCAAAAAATATGGAAGCAGCTGGCGCCGTGATGTTGCTCCTTGAAGCCGCAACTCCGGAAGCCGCCAAAGCAATCCGCGCGGTCACGAGCATTCCCCTCATCGGCTGCGGAGCGGGACCCGACTGTGATGGACAAATTGTGGTCACCGCCGACCTCCTCGGTCTGACCCCGCGGCAGCCCAGTTTTGCACCTCCGATTGTTGATGGAAGAGGTCCTCTGCACGCAATGGCACAAACCTGGATCAGCCAGGTCAGCAGTCGTGAGGCAGGCGGCGCCTATCAAGCAACTGATACTGGTAAAAGCACATGAGTGGGACCCTCCGGGTTCGACCCGCCTATCTCACACTTGGCATAACCGGCCTGGTGCTCTGGCTTGGACCTGATTTTGCGGCCAAAGTCGAATACGCTCGAACCAAGGCACGCGTTGAAGCAATGCGTGATGGTCCCGCCGACACGGCGCTCAAAATGGCGAGTGACGCTGGGGTTCTTCTCACCCAGCAAGTTTCACCCTCCGTCGTACACATTACTTCGATCGTTGTTTCCTCTTCCTTTGACAGCCGAGGCCGCAGCCAGCGGCGAGAAGAAGTCTCCAATGGCTCGGGCTGGATCTGGGATGAAGACGGACACATCGTGACCAACGAGCACGTCATCCGCGGCGCAAAGTCCATCGAGATCCAGTTGGAAACCGGTGATATACGAAGAGCTACGGTTCAGGGGACTGACCCAGCAACAGATATTGCGGTCCTTAAACTCGACGGCAGTCGCCTGCTTCCGGCCGAACGTGCGGATAAAGCACCACCCGCCGGAACGACTATTTTTGCTTTTGGCTCCCCACTGGAATTAAAATTCAGTGTTTCGAGTGGCATTGTCAGTGGATTGGGCCGCACCGCCGGCATCCGCAGCGGAGCCGGACCAACCTTTGAGGACTTCCTTCAAATTGACGCCCCAATCAATCCTGGCAACTCCGGGGGGCCAGTGACCGACACCCTTGGTCGAGTGGTTGGCATGAGTACGGCGGTTGCGGACCAAGACACGGGCCCTGGGGTGGGTTTGGCGGTCCCAATTGAGTTGATCGAAAGAGTGGTCCCAGATCTCATCGATTACGGTCGGACCGTTCACGCCATGTTGGGCGTGCAATTTCCTCGACAAGTTCGATCCGATCAAGCGGCATTCCTGGAGCAAGTCGGCCTTGATCGACCCGCAGCACCCCTGCAGAGGGTCATTCCCAATGGGCCCGCTGACCAGGCTGGCATTCGGGCCGGAGATCTGATTCTGTCTATTAATGGCCGAGTTACGCAAAATGGCAACGAGGTCAAAGGACGGCTTGGATCTGCCAAACCGAATGAAACCGTCACGGTTGAAATTTTCCGCCCCAGAACCCAAGAAACCCTTCTGGTTGACGTGGTGCTGGGTGATGCCCGGAGTTTGACGACACGTCCTTGAGCGGGGACACTCCGTAACCGATGGATGCCTATCTCAAACTGCTGCAGGAAGTGATGGATCATGGCGCTGTGCGAGAGGACCGAACCGGGGTGGGGACGCGTGGTGTCTTTGGACGACAGCTTCGATTTGACTTGTCAGATGGGTTTCCCTTGGTCACGACCAAGAAAATCCATCTCAAATCTGTGATTGTGGAACTCCTGTGGTTTCTTCGCGGGGACACCAATGTGAAGTGGCTGCAGGAACGCGGGGTCCGGATTTGGAATGATTGGGCCGATGATGATGGCAATTTGGGCCCTGTCTACGGACAGCAATGGCGGGCCTTCCCGACTCCAAATGGCGACTCAGTAGACCAAATTGCCCAACTGGTCGAGAATATTCAGAAATCGCCTCACTCCCGCCGACACATGGTGTGCGCGTGGAACCCTGGCCAAATTGAGGATATGGCGTTGCCCCCATGCCACGCCCTGTTCCAATTCCACGTCCAAGACGATCGCCTGTCCTGCCAGCTGTACCAGAGGTCCGCGGACCTATTCTTGGGCGTACCGTTCAATATCGCCTCTTATGCCCTGCTCACCATGATGCTGGCCCAAGTGACCGGTCTCAAACCAGGTGATTTTGTGCACACTTTCGGAGATGCCCACCTGTACGAGAATCACCTCGACCAGGCCCGGGAACAACTGACCAGAACCCCCCGACCAAAGCCCACCATGCGCCTCAATCCCAAGATCAGCCGACTCGAGGACTTCACCGAGGATGATTTTGAACTCGAGGGCTACGATCCGCTCCCCCACATTAAAGCTCCAGTTGCCGTCTAGTTCGACTTCAGGCGTGTCAAAGATGGGCCGATATGTGGACCGAAGGAATCACCATGGAATTCGAACCCAAGATGCCACCACTCGCCCTCGTGGAGCCCCAGGCTTCAGTGGACTACCGCCGCACCCGTGAAATGACCATCGATGAGATTCTGCTCGAAAATCGAGTGGTCTTCCTCACTGGTGAGATCAACTACGCCTCCGCAACACGCGTGATGATGCAAATGCTCTACCTAGAGGATCAAAAAAAGGGCCAGCCCATCAACTTCTACATCAACTGCTTTGGCGGGGCTGTAGACGACACGTTGGCGATCTACGACACGATGCGATTCATCTCATCGGAAGTAGCGACCTATTGCATTGGCCGGGCCTATTCGGGGGCCGCCGTACTGCTGGCTGCCGGTGACAATGGAAAACGGTACATCCTTCCCCACGCCAAGGTAATGATCCACCAACCGCACGGTGGTGTCACAGGGCAGACAACCGATATCCAAATTCAAGCCGAACAAATTTTGAAATCCAAACGGGTGCTTAACGAAATTCTCGCCAAGCACACCGGCCAAAGCGTCGACACCGTGTCTGCAGATGGAGAACGGGACAAGTTCTTCACCGCTGATGAAGCCAAGATCTATGGTCTTGTTGACGAAATCTTCCAAGTACCGGAGAACAAGCAGTGAGCGCCAACAACTCCCTGGTCCCCATCGTTGTCGAGTCTTCTGGCCGAGGCGAACGCGCCTACGACATCTATTCGCGTCTTCTTAAAGACCGGATCGTCTTCGTAGGCGAAGGAGTTGGCGATCAAATGGCCAACCTCATTGTCGCGCAGCTTTTGTTCTTGGCCAATGAAGATCCTGAAGGTGATATCCACCTGTATGTGAACTCCCCTGGTGGTTCGGTCACCGCCGGTTTAGGCATCATCGACACCATGAAGTTTGTGCCCAACGATGTATGCACGTACATCATTGGACAAGCGGCTTCCATGGGTTCGCTGATCGCTTGCTCTGGCACCAAAGGCAAACGATTCACCTTGCAGCACTCACGCAATCTGATGCACCAACCCTTGCTCATGGGCGTCATGGAAGGACAGGCAACAGATCTTGAGATCGAGGCTCGTGAAATGCTTCGTATGCGTGAAGCGTTGTACGGAATCTACTCCAACGCCTCCGGAAAAACGACCGAGGAGATCGCGGCAACATGTGAACGCAACACGTGGCTTGATGCTGGCGAGATGCTTGAGTATGGAATTGTGGACCGCGTTCTCGAAAGCATGCCGATCCCGGGTGCGAACGACTGATCAGTCAGCTGATTCATCATCCGCAAAGGGCACTGTGCCGGTAATGGTAAGACCGAAGGCCTGCAACCCTGGGAGATCAGGAGCACTGCTGGCCAGCAGGCGAAGTTGGGTTAACCCCATCGCACGCAAGATCTGACCGCCGATCCCAAAGTCCCGCTGTGCGGGTGGCTGAGCTCGTGCGCCGACCCCGTCGGTGCGGGTGAGGTCGGGTGCGTTCGGATCATCGTCAAATTCACGCTGAATACCGTGCAGGAGATCACCAATTCCCCCACCCATAGATTCAGGTCTCAAGTACACCAAGGCTCCACATCCCTCTTCTCGAATGGCACGAAGTGCCGAACGAACGGCGTCTTGACCGGGACGACCACTGGCTCCAAACACATCACCCAGAACATCACGGCGGTGCATTCGTACCAACACCGGGTTGTCAATCTGGGGGACGATTCCATTGGCACCCGGCAGACCGACACCACCAAGCGTCAACGCCAAATGGGGCAAAGGATCGATCGCGCTACGGAAAGCAACCAAATCAAACGGACCTTCCGGAGTGTCAACCACCGTTCCTGTGAGTTCAGGAATCGTGGTCACCAAGGTTTCTCGACCCAATCGGTATTCAATGATCTGCTCAACCGAGCACATGCGAATTCCATGAGTGTCGGCCAATTTTCGCAAGTCTGGCATTCTCGCCATTGATCCATCTTCATTCACGATCTCAATGATTGCGGCCGCCGGACGCAATCCCGCAAGTCGGCACAGGTCCACCGATCCTTCGGTCTGACCGGTACGAACCAAAACGCCGCCCTCTCGAGCTCGGAGAGGATTGATGTGGCCGGGGCGAACAAAGTCCTCTGATGATGCTGTGGGATCAGCCAACAACCTGATCGTCTGGGATCGATCCGAAGAACTTACGCCGGTGCCAACACCATGGCGTGGGTGACCATCCACCGAAACCGTGAAGGGCGTGCCCCATACGCTGGTGTTGCGTTTGGCTTGGTCCGTTAAGTCCAAGCGGTCGCAATCCTCTGGCCGCATCGCGACGCAGAGGTAACCCGCGCCAACCCGCATCAAGAAGTTCACAATTTCAGGGGACATCTTTTCTGCAGCGCAGACAAAGTCACCCTCATTTTCTCGGTCCTCATCGTCGACCAAGATGATGATCTTGCCTTCACGAAGATCTTCCAGAATGTCCGGTATGGGGTCTAACACGAGGCACCCATGCTACGCACGAAGTGAAGGTAGTGCTGCGATCAGAATTCAATGGACCGAGTCAATCTCCGGAGTAGGTTGAATTTATGATTCGCCTAGGGCCCGCACATGCCGACTCGCTCGCCGATGCTGCCCTTGAACACTTGGCCCATGCCCATCTTGCGGTGATCGCTGAGAGTGGACGATCCCGAACTCGGTTTGGATCAGCCTTGCTTCGCAGGCTTGAAGGTTTTGAATCGTGCCGGTCCATCCGGGTGGCACCTTCTCGAGATCAGCGTCCAGAAGCGATCCTCATGCGACTCCGGCACAGCCTGTCGCGGCACACAACCAGTGATCATGTGACCGACCACTGTCGAGATCAAATCACAGAACGCCTGGCTATGGGCAGTGAATACAACGCGATCATGCAAAGTATTTTTTGCCACCTGCAAGATGTTGATGACTGCCGGTGGCAGGTCGTTCTCTGGCCAGATGCCGGCCTCATGGCTGAGCGGTGGCCCGATATCTTTGATCAGGTCATTGAGGTGGTCCAACACGCCGTTCGACTCCGAGAGTTCCGCGACGACGAACCGCCAACCTTGCACCGCTGGATCCTATTGGGAGGATCGTCGCTTGAAGATCGAGTGGAAAACCCACTGGGTCCGCTCAGGCGAAATGTTGGCCTCCCTGGGCTCCTTTTGAAGCTCACCTAAATCTCACAGGCGCTACACTGTGCATCCGATGTCCTCTCCCGAAGAGCCGGATCGCCCAGGTGGGTACGCACTTCCCACAGGGTCGTTGCATGCCCAGCGCCGCGCAATGCGGGAACTGGAAGACGCCGATATCCACCTTCTTGGGGATGCTGCACAGCCCCACGAACCAGCCAAAGGACGACTGAAGGCTGCACACTCTGCACGAAGCCCCAGCACACGTGTGTACGTTGGCGACTGCCGAGATGTTTTGGCCAAGCTTCCCGATCGCGGTGAAGTGGATCTGATTTTTGCCGACCCACCATTCAACTGGGATGTGCCCTATGAATCATGGCGCGATGGCATGAGCCGTGCCGAGTATGAGCGCTTCACCTTTGATTGGCTGGATGGTTGTATTGACGCGCTCTCACCCACCGGGTCATTGTGGGTCAATATTCCGGATGACACGGCCGCTGAAATTGTTGTGCACCTCAAGCGCCGTGGTCTCACCATGATCAACTGGTGCGTCTGGCACTTTCGATTTGGCCAAAACCGTGACTCGTCTTTCATCATGAGCAAAGTGCACGCGTTGTACTTTGCCAAAGACCCAGATCAGCGCATCTGGAATCCCGAGCACATCATGGAGCTATCGGACCGAGCGAGCGTCTACGCCGATCCAAGAACCATGGCCAAAGACCAGAACAAAGGCCTTCGGCTTCCCATGGATGTCTGGTACGGAAAGTACTGGGGCCGCATCCAAGGGAACAACCGGGAACGCCGTCACCAACACCACAACCAAATCCCCGAGGTCTACTTGGAGCGGGTCATCTTGGCGTGTTCCAACGAAGGCGATCTCGTCCTTGACCCATTCTTGGGCAGTGGCGGGACTTGCACCGTGGCCAAGGCTTGGGGTCGACGCTCCATTGGCATCGAGCACTCAGCAGTCAATGCCAAAAGTGCCTGGGAACGTATTCAAGGTGGCATGGTGCGCAAGGGAGCAGCGGCAACCCCCCAAGGAGAAGCCGAACTCAATCGCCGTCGCCGACCCGACTGAGAGGGTCTACAGATTCACTCCTCACGGGGATCACTGGTTTTCGCAGCAATTTTTCACGACTCGGCAGATTGACCAAAATCTGAGCCATCTTTTGCGAAGCATTCCCGTTCCCGTACGGACTCGGCGCATCACGTGAAGCATTTCGAAAGGCTGCCGTTTGGGCCTGCAACAGAGCCTCTCGAATGGCCATTGGTTCTGCCGGCGTGGTCAGTACGTTTTTCCCTCGCTCACGACCCTGTTGGCGATTGCCTATATCAATGGCTGGGAGTCCAGCCGTGGTGCTTTCCATAACACCACTGCTTGAGTTTCCAACCAATACCGACGCCCGGCGTAGACATCCCCACCAAATCTTGGGGGGGAGGTTGACCACTTGTGTGGCATTGGATCGACCAGCACAGAACTTTGCGCCAAGCTCACGCAGCGCACGGCCACCTGCATCGGCGTTAGGGAAGCAAACCACCACAGGCTGTTGAACATGTTCCAGTGCTGAGAACACCGCACGCCCTTGTGCGGTTGGGTCTTGGTCAAGCGTCACTGGGTGCACGGCAACCAAAACGGTGTCTGCATTCACTGGCTGCCCCACTGCTTTTGAAACCACCGAGTCAGCAACATCTGGATCGTGGGCGAACGTATCCAATGAAGCCGCCCCAACTTGATGCACCCGCCAAGACTCTTCACCCATACGGCACACCCGAAGTGCTGCTTCTTCTGTGGTGACCATGTGAACCGAGGCCAGCTGGGTCAATGCGTTTCGGATCGCATGATCGATGACTCCAAGACTGGCTTCACCCCCTTCCACGTGCACGATTGGAATCCGCATGGTCATGGCCGCGATCGCTGGCGCGAGCATCTCAAAGCGATCAGCAGTCACAAAAGCGATGTCGGGTCGGAGTTCGGCAAAACATTTGGCAAAGCCCAATTGCGCGCGGCCGCCAGAAGCCGCCATATCCACATCACGATCTCCACCAAGGCATGGGATTTGATACGGCACCTGAAAGCCTTCAGCTTCCACTTCGGCAATGGCTGATCCGTAATCGTCCTCAACCATCGCAGCCGTGGCCACCAAAACGGGGTCCAATTCCGGATGATCCCGAAAGGCCGCAACCGGCCGACGGAGGTGGCTCCAATCGGCTCGAGAAGAAGTCACGACAGCCACACGGAGAGTCATGACCTGCGACGATACCGACATGGGCAACGAATTGTCTGCACATGCACAATGGGCCAATCATGCTGAGGCGCTGTACGCGGCCAAGGGAAGAGACCCGGTCGCGATTGCCGGGCATCTGGATCAACGGTTGGGACAACCATCCAACGTCCTGGATGCTGGGTGCGGTACAGGTGGCGTCCTCGCCCATTGGCCCCGCGATATTGACCGGGTCGGATTTGATCATGATCCTGGTGTGGTGCAGGTGGCCGCCAAACGGGAAACGGCACGCCTGCGATTCGAGGTCGCAGACTTCACCACCCCACCAGAGGGGACTTTTCACTCGGTTTTGGCTCTTTTTGCCGCGTTTCAATATGTCCTTGATGACGAACAACGACGCCTCTCATTGGTGGCCACACAATCTCGGGTGGCCCCTGGAGGAACCTTCGCGGTTGAACTTGGACCGGATCCCGACACGCTCCGCCCACCAAAAGCAGTGTGGACCCGCTGGAGGGGTTCAGATGGCCAATGGTGGATGCGTCGAGCCATGGCAACGAAGATTGAGGGGACACTTTCGATCCAATTTGCATTCCACCGCGGAGGACCTGCCAGCCCGGTCCTCTTGCAAGACACCCATCTCATTCAACCAGTTCCCCGTGACTGGTGGCTGGCCCAGTTCTCTGATGCATCATGGACGGTGGATTTTGATCAAATTCCAGGGGGAGGACCCCTTTTGATCGCCACCCGAAGGTGATTTTCAGCCTTCCCAACAGATCAATTGCCGTGGGGAGTGGTATCCTGTTTCATTCCGAACGGCACCGTCAGGAGATTTTCACCATGGCCGACATGTTCTATAGCCTCCAAGAAGCCTGCACCAAACTTGGTAAGACCGAGGATGAAGTCAAAGCTCTCGTCGCATCCGGTCAACTCGAAGAGATCCGGGACGGCAATGACCTCAAGTTCGATGCCGTCAAGATTGACGTCTTGGCTGGGAGCAACGACAGCGTTGGCGATCTTGATGATGCACTGGGTGGTCTTGGATTGGATGACACCTCCGGCCAATCGGGCTTTGGTCTTGGTTTGGCCGATACGGGCACCGGACTTGGTTTGAGCGATACGGCCGAAGGCACTGGTGTCTCAATGTTTGATACCGCTGCACCGGCTGGTGGAACTGCAGCTGGCACTGGAAATGGCCTAGAAGACTGGGTTGATGATGATCCCGAGGCAACCCAAATTGGTGATGCCATCGGAGATGACCTGTCACTTGAAGCGGTTGGATCAGGATCTGGACTTTTGGATCTCACCGCCGATTCGGATGACACGGCACTCGGTGCCGAATTGCTCGACGAAGCGTTCAACGATGACAACGATGCGGATATGCCTGCTGGGGCAACCGGTCTCTTCGACGCCGGAAGTTCTATGGCACCAACCCCTATGGCGGCACCAATGCCCACCCCGCTCGCCTCCGCCGAAGCAGAGATCCAAGACGGCGGTGGCTCCGGCCTGGCCATCGGCATCTCCTTGGTGGTGCTGTTGGCGTTGGGTGTGGTCCTGTGGATCGCCGTTGCCTCCGTCACCGGGATTACCCCTGGTTTGGTCACATCGCTCGCCGAAGCCGGCGGAGTTGTGGTCGCCGGTGGTATCGCTGGCGGTGCTCTGGTTGTGGGTGCGATCGGCTTCTTCTTCGGCCGGATCGCCCTGGACTGAACCGAATTGAGTCCATACCTCAAATGATCAGGTTGACCCACCAAGTCAACCCGTCTCTGTCGCATTTACAGTTCTAGGGTTGGCAAACACGCGAACCAGTCGTACGGTGGCATCCAACCATGAGGAGGATGGCATGTCTCGACGTCGAGCATTCACCATTGTTGAATTGCTGGTTGTGATCGCAATCATTGCGTTGTTGGTTTCTATTTTGCTTCCCGCCATTGGCAAAGCACGTGATCAAGCCAAACTCACCCAGTCTCTGACCAATCTTTCGCAGCTTGGAAAAGCCCATGCGGCCTACGCCGCGGAGTGGAATGACCGTCAACTCACCTACATCGATGACAACCTGTCCCAATACGGGAATAATGTTGCCGGTGCGATTGTTGGGTACTACCAAAGCCACGGTGCGTTGCCGGGTGGACGTGATTCTCCAAGCAACCACCCACCGGTGACTCTTGGGTTTGGGTACGAAAGAAACAGCGATGGGAGCTTGAATGGCACCTACCGAATGTTTCGCTACTTCCAAGAACCAAACAGTCAGTTTGGTGGCAACTACGCCATGATTCAGCCGATCTGTTTTGGGTATCCCATTCCATACTTTGGCGCTTGGCGTATCTCAAACTGCAACTTGTTTGCCCAGTATGTCGGAGGGAAGTTTTACGACCCCACCTTCTACGCCCCAAAAGACACGGTGGTGCTTGATATTGTCGAAGGCACCGGATGCTTCAAGGACCCAGGTGAGTACTGCCAGAATCCACCAATTCCACCGTACGGCGCCATCCCGTACTGGACGAGTTATGTCATGAGCCCGGCGGCCATGTTTGCCCCCAACGTCTTTCCCAAAGATGGTTCGTGGCGCGATCCCTGGACCACCGGTGGTCCAGGTGCATTCCGATCACCTTCACTGGGACAAGCGAAATATTCCGCACTCAAGACACACATGCTCGAGCACCACTGGCTCCAAACACGAAGGGCGGAATGCAATCCCAGTTACACCAGCGGGACGTACGGCGGATGCGAACCGTATTACTTCAACCATTGCTGGGAGTCCAACCCGGCGACGTTGTTTTACGACGGGCATACCGAAACAGTCGGCACGCGTAAGGCTGAGCGTGCGGATGGCCGCGTTCAGGCACAAAGCGGAGTTGGTCTTTGGTGTCGAGAGACACCGTGGGGTGTTGATGGATACAACATCGGGGCCGGCTACGATTTTGCTGACACCAGCTTCCATGTGCTGACGACCCACGGCATCAAAGGTCGAGACATCTTGGCTGACTAAATCTTGAGTTACCCTGAAGGCCGGGAATCGTCGATTTGCTTCTTCATGATGAAGAGATAGTTAAAGCCCCGCATAAAGAAGTTCCCTTCCTCCGCGGCTTTGTGCCAATTTCCACGACCTAATTTCCGACTGCCTCGGGCTACCGCAATGATGTCGACTGGCCGAAAAAACCGAGACATGATCGCAAACAATTCAAATCCAATAGGCATAAAAACGCCGTTACCACCACCTTTAATCCCCTTACGCTTTCGCCAAGAATCGCTGACGTACAAGGCCATGTACCGACGATTTCTAAGAATGCGATCAATCTCGGAAATGACCTGAGTCATGGCGTCGTAATACGCATCTCCACCATCGTCTCCCGAAGCGTCGAGGGTGCCAATGCACTCTTGCTCTTCGGTGTAACGAATGTGCGTGGAGTATGGGGGGTCTATGAATACAAAGTCTGCTGATGCATCGGGCATGGGTATCGAACGAGCATCTGCACCTTTGATATCGGGCCGCGTCGGACCAAGATCAAATCCAACACCCTCGCGGTCCAAATCGTGACAAACATCAAGCGTCGTCCCCCCACCACACATGGGATCAACCACAACATCACCGGGACGGGTATAGCGCTGTAAAAGTTGCCAAATGACCCAGCTGGGCGTCGCCCCTTCATACTCTTTGTCACCTTGCTCATCACGTCGACCGTGAAAACCAGGCTTTTCTGCCAGGTAATGCTGTGAGGGGTATTCCCAGAGGGTCGTCGTTTGGATTCGTAGTGGCGGCTTGCTGCGACGAAATGGAATGCGTTCTTCAGTCATGATTCGTCCATTTCGAGCAAGGCTTCAACAATGGTGCGCACCGCGAGTGCTGAACCAGACTCAGACAATTTTGATTCAACAACGATATCAGCGTTAAGCCGTGACCACACCGGTGCCGCGCTGGCAGCCGCCGCACGGATGTCAGCCAGAGGAAGCAATTGCATGCGGGCATGATGGCGCACCGCCCATGTTCTTCGCTCGTTGTTTGGAGGTTCTTTGGCGTGCTGAGGTTCGGTGACCAAAATCAACTTCACCCCTTTGGCTTGAAGCGCAGACCGAAGCTTTTCGATGTCGTTCAAATTCCCTCGGGGCGTGAGCAAGACCACATCACCCGGCGCGGGTTCTCTTTCGACAAGTTGAATTTCAGGGTAGGAGGCCAAAACCTCAATCGCAGGGGTGAGCAACGGGTCCACCCTGGCGTGAACCATGAGGGGATCGCCCTTGAATCTGGACCGCAACATCGTACGAGCACCCTTTGCGGTATCCGACGGAAGCAAACGGTGGGTGAACATCCAGTCAATCAATTGACCATCAGCATGCGCGTTCCTCCACGAATTGTGCTTCACGCCTGCGAGTCTGGATTCTTTTGGCTCACCACCCAGTTTTCGAATCGCGTCCAAAATATGATCCGATAAGGCAACAGAAACCACTTCGTCGGCGGCGCCGTGCCAATTCCAGATGGATCGACCGACGTATCGTGGGGCGTGGACCTTGTTTGCCCCCCCGCAGATAGGTCCGGCCGCAGCAAACCACTCTGGCCGCCGACTCAAGAGATCCCATGTCCCGAAGCCACCCATGGACAATCCACAAAGATAGATCCGGGATGCATCCACATTCTCATTGGCGAGGATATCCAAGATGCCCTGCTCTACGGCTGCCATTGGGGGTTCTGGAAATGTGGAAAATGGAGCTGCTGAAACCTGCGTGCGGCTAATCACACTCCATGTTTCGTTTGGTGGGCACTGAGGCACAAACACGTAACAGGGGAAGTTTGCCCTGCGCTGTGGAGTGGCCATCAGCCTGGGCAAATACTTCAGTTGGCCCGTGCTTTCGACTCCCCGCTCACCCATCCCGTGCAAGATCACCAGCAGGGGCTTTGGCTCCGAGGTGTCAGACGGACGAAGCAGCCGCGAGGCAATGGGACGACTTCCGGGAGAAGCTGAAATCGCCATGGCATCCCAGTCACTCAAATCCAGCGAGCACATCAAGAACAGTGAAATCAGCATGGTGTTCATGCTATCGGGTCAATCAAGAAGAACCCATGGTGTTCAAGATTTGGTGCGCCCAGTGAATGCGACCCTCTTCACGAGCCAGAAGCATCGGGACAACTGTTCTATCGATACGGGCGGCGGGCCAAAAGCTGATGTGGGCAAACTTCTTTTTCTTAGGTTCCAAACACCATGCACCACAACCAATGGTCTTCATCGAACGAGCAGCCTCTACTCGATTCAGTTCGTTCGAGATCCGAAAACCAAAAGTACTTTTCTGATGATGGACCGGAACAGTTGTGATGACCAAGACGCCTGGCCCGGCCAAGGGATGCGTGGCTTGGACGGTCAATTGAATCGTGGCTGTTCCCGGCGAACCGACCAAACCACCCAGTCGACTACAAACTTCGTCGGTGATTCTTGGAAACGGATATTCCGCACAAAGCCCATGGTCTGAAAGCGAAACGTCCAACGCCACCAGCTTTTCAGACCAACCGCGAAGGTGATTTGACGATGGCTGCCACGGTGCGGTGGACAACAGCGTACCCAGCTCGGGCAGGGTTCCAGTTGGATCGTAAGGCGTTAATGATGCTCCGCCTGCGTCTTGGGCGACCGCAGAACCTTCCGTGGCGGCTTCACGGGCCATGAGCGTGGCCGCTGTGGCCGCCAAAGGAATTGACCACACCAAGTCACGATGGGATGGCACAGGTATTGAAGAACGAAGGACGATAGACGCACGCTGATTGAGATAGATCCACCGCGTGAGTGCAGTTGACATGTTCCGCAATCCACAAGCGTGAAGCGCCTGATCTTGGTCGCGAACATCTCGCGACACACCGCACTCCAGCAGGATTTTTCCGGGGCGGCCGCCTTTGGCCTCTGTAGTAGCAATGCGGATTCTTGCGGCACCCATCGGAAGAAGAATTTCGCCCCTTGGAGGAGGACCATTCACCCCAAGCGCTCGCGCGAGGCGATGGAAGCCTTCGGTAACCGGCGGAAGCAAACTCACAATTGTTCCATCGTCGGTTTTGTTCGAACAGTTTGGGAAATTTCACCAACCAAACTTGGTCCACCGAAACGGAGCCATGGGCAAGCCATCTCCATTCATCACATTTGCAGTCTCCGGCACGTCAGCCCAAGCGTAGCGGACCGCGATGATCCCCTCACCCGCGATCGACACCTGATTACCGTCAAGCGTTGCCGGCGATTTTTTCCAATTCTTCTTGTCTTCAAGGAAGAGGACTTCAAATCCACCTGGTATTCCACCATCGCTGGTTCCCAGTCCAACCGCATGATCCAATTCAACCAAGCAAACATCATCACCAAACGTCACGGCTCGCACTTTGGGCCCAGCGGGGATGAGGCTTCGCCCGTAGGTCTCTGCCAATGCCCAACGACCAAGTCGACGGCCCACGGTCTGCTTGTCCGCCGGATGAATGTCCGTAGGGTCACCAGCGTCAAGAAGAACGATCAAGCCGGTGTTTCCTGCCGCCTGAGCACCAAGGTCTTGGGCTTCCCGAAGTTCCGCCCACCGTCCGTTGGATTGAAACGGTGCCAACTGAACCACCCCAAAAGGAAAATCACCTTGGCCCCATGCTTCGCGCCAAGAGGAAATCATCAACGGAAGCAGGGCTTTGTATCGCTCCGGCTCTTCAGAATTGGACTCTCCCTGATACCACACCGCACCCCGAATTCCGAATGGAATCAGTGGATGCACCATGGCGTCAAACAGGGCCCCGGGGGCCTGAGGTTCTGCACGACGCGAGTCAACAAGCTCAGAAAACATATTGTCCTTCGCAAGCGCTGCCGGATTGCACCATGGCTCAATACGCGTCCCCCCCCAACTGGTATTGATCAAACCAACCGGAACGTCAAGTTCCGCTCGTAATCTTCGACCAAAATGTGTCCCGACCGCAGTCCAATTCCCGGCAACCTCTGGAGAGGATCTCTGCCATGCGCCTTCGAACGTGAACTGCCCTTCGGTGGCCGTCGCCCGGCTGACCTTGATGTGACGCAACAACGGATCTTCGGACGATTCGATTTCAGTTTGCGCGTCTTTGGATTGCTGAATGCTCCACTCCATATTGGATTGACCAGAACAAATCCAGACTTCACCTACCAAGACATCTTGGATGGTTCGCAACGATCGGCCCTCAATTCGGAGAACACGTGGAGTCACAGAAGCCCGTTCCGCCGGCAGATCGACCCGCCAATATCCATTGATGCCCGCGCGATCTCGACGTGCTGGCGAACCGTCGAGTCGAACCGTGACCACTTCCCCCGGCGCTGCCTTGCCCCAGACAGGAATGGCCTGGTCACGCTGCAGGACCATGTGATCGTTGAAAATGGCCGGAAGTTCTATATTGGCCAAAACCGCAATGAGAAGTGGGATCATTTCAATATTGTGCCTTTGTTTGGTGAACGATGGGGCTGGGTTCAGGCGTAGACTTGGGGCATGAGTTCTTTGCCTGTGATTGGCGTTTTTACGGCCAGCACCATCTTGTCGCTGGCCCTGTTCACTTTCACCGAGGAGGGTCCTGTGAGTACCCCAACCGCCGCTACCAATGTCGACGCTGGAAACGCCAAGTTCTCCAGCGCTGGATTTGATCTCACTCCGTGGACCAAGTCACAAATTGAAGAGCGTTGCAAAGATCTCACTGAGGAACAAATTCGGATCACGCAAGCTTCGGGAACCGAACGACCCTTCTGCGGAACATTGCTCGACAACAAAAAAGATGGCATGTATTGCTGCGTTGTGTGTCGGCTTCCTTTGTTTGAGTCCACCAGCAAGTTCACCAGTGGCACCGGTTGGCCGTCGTTCTACCGCGCTCTGGCCGAAGGCCATATCGCCGAGATTGAGGACAAGTCACATGGCATGGCCCGGACCGAGATTCGCTGTGGCCGTTGTGGCGCCCACTTGGGCCACGTATTCCCGGATGGCCCCCCACCGACTGGCCGACGCTATTGCCTCAACAGTGAAGCGCTTGAGTTCTACGAGGAGGGCGACGATCTCCCAGAAGGCGCTCGACCAGATGCCGAAATTGGCTTCTTCGCTGGAGGGTGCTTCTGGGGCGTCGAACACGCCTTCTCACTTTTGCCTGGAGTCTTAGATGTGGTCAGTGGATACCAACAAGGCACCGTTGATCGACCCACATACAAAGAAGTCTGTGCGGGTACCACTGGACATACTGAAAGTGTCAAAGTGGTCTTTGATCCAGATGTGGTTGACTTTGGCACTTTGTGCAAATTCTTCATGTACCTGCACGATCCCACGCAACTCAACCGGCAAGGGCCCGACCGCGGTACCCAGTACCGATCTGGGATCTACACCGTGGGAGATACCCAGCTGGAAGCCGCCCGAAAAATCTTGAGTGAGGTGCAAGCTTCAGATGATTTTGCTGGACGCCAAATTGTGACTGAACTGGAAGCGGCCAAGACATTTTGGCCCGCTGAAGATTATCACCAGGACTACATCGCTAAAACCGGACGATCCTGCCACGTCAATATTCCTGCCGCACTGAACGCGATCGGACGAGATTCTTCCGAACGGTCCAACTCTGGTCGTTGAATTCAGAGAGCTGAAAAAATCAAGAGCATCTTTGTCAGACCGAAGCCGTTGCCGTCGCGGCCAAGCTAAGCAGCATGCCAAGACCGCACAACAACAGCAGTGGCATGTTCAACACCAACCCCAAAATTGAACCCATCTTGGGTGCGCCCTGCTGCAGAAGACCAATGAACCCCAAGATCACTCCCAGCAAAGATACGGGAATGGTGAGGCATGATGCCAACATGCTGATTATGAATGAAAAAGGCTGGGCTTGGTCACCATATTCAGAAGCCATCTCTTGAATCGCTGCGGAATCAAATGCCTCGTAATCTTGGAAAGTAATGCCATTGGCTTCATTCAACCCCCCGAAGAATGAATACATCCCAATGACAGCGACCAAGATCAGGGCAATATTGAACATTCCCAACAGCATCGAAGTCAAACCAAACCCATTGGTTGTCCGTCGGACTGGTTCGGATGTGTATGCAGGGTTTAAAGGTGATTCCATTCGCGGCAGTATGCCAGCCACGAAGGACAACTGGGACGCTCTATCAAGAATTTTTAGGACATCTTGTCATGCTGAGAGTGCCATGCCGCAAAAGTAGCGCACAACCACAATTGAGGAAGTTGCCGATCGTCGCCTGACAAAACAGCCTGAAGGCATTGGCCAGGATCTCCGGAGGAACCAAGTGGCTCCAGCGGTAAATCTTGCACCCATGCACGGAGTGGTCCTCTTAACCATTCCCCCAGCGGCGCGGCAAAACCCTGTTTTCTTCGTTCAAAGCGCACTCCCGGAATACGAGATTTCAACATCTGACGCAGGATGAGTTTTCCAGAATTCAAAACCGGAGGACGACGGTACATGTCCGGCAGGGACCACGCCGCAGCATGAACTGCCGCGGTAAGCAAAGGGGTTCGAACCTCAAGAGAACTGGCCATCGCAGCCCGATCCATCTTGACGAGGAGATCACCGGGCAAGGCGAGACAAGTGTCCCGGCGCAGAGCACCATGCAATCCAGAAGCGTTGTCGGTCGGATCGTCGATGGCATCATGACTGCCTTGCATGCGAATCAAAGCACACCAAGCTTCGTGTTCGGTATCAGACCGACAGGCCTCTCCCAAACGACCAGGCAAGAGTCCGGCGATGGACCGCAGTGCCCGAGGGAGCGCTGAACGCATCGACAAAACGGCGTGTCGACGGTAGCCCCCAAACAACTCATCACCCCCGTCGCCTGAGAGTGCCACCGTACAGTGCTGTGCGACTTCCCTGGTCAACGCGAGGGTTGGCAATGCGGATGCATCAGCAAAGGGTTCGTCATACGCCGTACCCAATCGATCGGCTGATTCTTGAATCCGTTCGTCGGTCATCTCGACTTCAGTCAACGGCAATCCCAGTGCGTCAGCGACTTGTCGCGCGTGCTCTGATTCGTCAAAGCTTTTTGCGTTCGGAAAAGTCGCCACGAACGCTGGCAATGAGGCCTCACGCACCGCGGGAGAAGAGGCGATGATCGAAGAATCGATGCCCCCAGAGAGCAACACGCCCACGCGACGATCGGCTTCGAGTTGTTCACGAATTCTCGCGTCGATGATGGCTTCGAGTGCTGAAGGGCCCATCAGATGGTCCTCGGCGAGTGCGACTGCCGCCGATTCACTCCACCACACCTCTTGCTTGATCTGACGATTGGACTGGACCTCAAGCCGGTGACCGGGAAGCAGCGCTCGTGCCTGCCCATAGATTGTCATCGGTGGTGGAACCCAGCCAAGGGACGCAAACAGCTCTTTGGCCCGTGGGTCCAAACGGCGATCCGCTCCCGGAAGGAGTGACCAAGCTCTGGTGGTGGATGCAAACCCCACGCCTTGATTGGTCTCCCCGTAAACCAGAGGGCGTACGCCGAAACGGTCTCGGGCAAGATGCAAGGTCTCGGTGTACGCATCCCAAGCTGCGATGGCAAACTGACCCTCCAGCATGGGGAGCGTCTCTGCCATTCCAAAGCAGCTGATTAAGGCCACAAGGGTGGCAGTGTCACTTTGAGAAGCCAGTCCGAGATTGGCGGCCAATTTTTTTCGCAGTTCATGGTGGCCAGCAATATGGCCATTGAATACAACATGCCAGCGTCCATCAGCGCTGTGCATGGGCTGCTGGCTTGCATCTGACAAATCAGTAATTGCCAAACGGCGTGCCGCCAAAGCAACGCCGGCAATCGGATCAACCCACACGCCCTCGTCATCCGGCCCACGAGAGACAAGTGTCTGCAGGGGCCGATGCATGGCCTCAGCCAAATCGGGGCTCTGCCCAGAACGTGATACAAAGCCAACAATGCCGCACATGGCGGGAGAGTCTACGGGCGGTTAGGGTCCGACCGTTCCAAGGAGTTGGCATGACCTCAACCACACCAAACAACGTCGATTCTTCCCGCGGCCAATGGAGTGGCCGGCTCGGATTCATTGCCGCTGCTGCAGGCAGCTCAATTGGCCTGGGCAATATCTGGAAGTTCCCCTACATCACGGGTGAAAACGGTGGTGGTGCATTTGTTCTGGTGTATTTGCTCTGCATCCTTTTGATCGCGGCTCCGATCCTGATTGCCGAAATCCTGATTGGTCGCGCCAGCCAAAAGGCTGCGGTAGGTGCTTTCCCTGCCCTGGCAGGCCGAGGAACCGCATGGAGTTCCGTGGGCATTCTGGGACTCATTGGCGCGACGGTCTTGCTCTCCTACTACGCCGTCATCGGCGGCTGGACCATCCACTATGCGTGGCTTTACATCAGCGGTGGTATGCCACATGAATCAGAAGAAATCGCCAATGTGATTGGTCAAACTGCGACCAGTGCCACCACTTCAGGCGGCTGGCACTGCGTATTCATGCTGTGCTGCATGGCCTTGGTTATTGGTGGCGTCCGAAGTGGTATTGAACGCGCGGCCAAAGTGCTAATGCCCATTTTGGCATTGGTGATGGTGCTGATCATTGGTCGTGGCGTCATGCTTGATGGCTTCGGTGAGGCCCTGTCATTCGTCTTTGCGCCTCGATTTGATGAGCTCACTGCAAGTGGAATGCTGGAAGCGCTGGGCCATGCGTTTTTTAGCGTGGGAATTGGAATCGGCACCATGCTGACCTACGGCTCCTATCTCTCTAAGAAAGAAGATGTGGTGGGGACCTCGATCTTTATCGCCGGTGCTGACACCTTGATTGCCATCATGGCATGCCTGATGGTGTTCCCAATCACCTTTAGCTTTGGGCTTGATCCGGCTGGTGGTCCTGGCTTGGTCTTTGCCAACATCCCTATCGCGCTCGAGCAATTGCCCGGAGGCGCCATCTGGGGTGTCCTTTTCTTTGGACTGCTGTTTTTTGCTGCATTAACCAGCGCGATCTCCCTGCTTGAAGTGCCCTGTGCGTTCTTGATTGATGAACTCGGCTGGAAAAGAATCAGCGCCACCATCGCGGCCGGATTGTTCATCTTGCTGCTCGGCCTTCCCGCAGCCATTGGAGAAGATCCTTCTGGAACCCCTCGATTTGAAGGTTGGCTCGATGATGTGGACTACATCGTGTCAAACTGGATTTTGCCTCTAGGCGGCCTAGGTGTCGCGTTGTTTGTGGGCTATCGGCTGCGGCGCGACGTTCTTGAGGAAGCTTTCCAGGCTCTCCCTTGGCTTTTGGGACCCTTCCTGTTCTTGGTCAAGGTGCTTGCGCCGATTGCTATCGTGACAATCTTCCTGAACGCGATTGGCGCCATTTCGTTTACTTAATCAAACGAATATCCAAGGCGATCCATGAGACTCTGCATCTCTGGCCGTGCATCACGCACGACTTGAGGATCCAGTTCAGATCTCCACCGATGAATACGACTTGGATCGGCCTCTTGCACGGCACGGTCAATCATGATCTGACCGTGCTGAAAACCGCAAAAGTCGACCAAGTCACCCATGGTCTTTTTTGGCGAAGACATCATTTCTTCGTAGCGGAATTGAAAAACCTGCTCTGGAGAAAGACGTTCCATTGCATCCAACGCCGTCCGTAAGGTCTCGGACCACTGCCAGCCAAGCCGAGCACCCTTGGGTTGGTCCATGACTTCACGCCAACCTTTCGGCTTCGGCCCCCACCACGACATTTTGCGGCCAAACAACTTGGCCCAAAGCGTCTCGGCAGCGACAGGGGCGTAACTCGGCCACTTCCAGGGCGGGACTTCGCGCAAACGCGCAACCAATCGACGGCGGTTGATCCCTTGTCCTTGCATCTCATCACTCGATCGCAAGACCGAACGACCGTCGCGAACGACCAGAACGAACTTTGCTTCGGGAAGCACCCGAGCCACAAACTCTGCCCGCAAGCAGTTGCTTGGGGTCTTTTCACAAAACTGTCCACCTCCACAACCCCGCACCCGGCTCTGGAATGCCTCACGGATTGAACGGCACACCTCAGGTGTGGCTCGATCGGGTGGTATTGCGTCATCATCACGTCTGGGATCGCCACGCATCCATATGGGTCGGGGCTCAGGCCAATAGACCGTGCCTGGACAGGCATCAAAGAGTCGGCCCAGCCATGAAGTTCCTGAACGGTGCGTACCGAGCAGCACAATTGGTGGCGAACGAAATGTCACGGACAAGACATTACCCAACCCGCAATCCATAGGGCGTGGCGCAAAACACGATTTGGAGTGTGTTTGTATGCAAAATTTTGGAATTCGGCTACACTCGTCGTCCCGACAGTTGACCCTGAACCCTTCAGGCGAAGCCAAGTCATTCCGAGCCACCAACGAGGCTCGATCTGCTTTCAGGATGGTCCTGAGATGCAATCATTTGTCACCCGCTGAGTAGACCGTGTGCATCACGGCCTCTCATTTGCACCACACCACCGAGATCATGATTCAGTCGACCCAAGATCCAGCTCCCAAGTTCCAGGCCGTCATCCGATCCAACGTGGGCAAGACGCCACAGTGGGCCGAGTTGGACCCAGATCTCCGAGAAGGCATTGAAGTGCTCTCACTTGTGCTCCCCTTCCGGTCCAACAAATACGTGATGGATGAGTTAATCAACTGGGATGACGTCCCAAATGATCCCATCTTCAATCTGGTGTTCCCACGATCTGGGATGCTGGAGGAAGACGAATTCAACGAAGTTCGGGATCTGGTTCGTGCTGAAGCACCAAAACCAGAAATCGACGGTGCCGTTGAACGCATCCGAAACCGTCTCAATCCTCACCCTGCTGGTCAAATGACCCACAACGTGCCGCACGTGGACGGGGAGCCAATTCCCGGACTCCAACACAAATACCGCGAAACTGTTCTGTTCTTCCCGGCCCACGGTCAAACCTGTCATGCGTACTGCACCTTCTGCTTCCGCTGGGCCCAGTTCATTGGCGATGAAGATCTCAAATTTGCCAATAAAGAAGTGGACCAGTTGGTTCGCTATCTGCGGCAACACAAAGAAGTCACCGATGTTCTCTTCACTGGCGGCGACCCCATGGTGATGAAAGCCAAGGTGCTTGAGCGCTATATCCGCCCCATCTTGGAAGATCCTGAGCTTGAACACATCCGCACCATCCGGATTGGCACCAAAAGTGTTGCCTACTGGCCCCAACGCTACGTCAGCGATGCGGATTCCGATGATGTGTTGCGCTTGTTTGAGGCGGTCGTCAAAAGTGGCCGGACCCTCGGCATCATGGGGCACTATTCCCACGGCGTAGAACTCAAAACCGATGTGTCTCGCGAAGCCATTCGCCGCATCCGGAACACGGGGGCAAATATTCGCATGCAAAGCCCTGTCATCCGCCACGTCAACGATAGCGCTGGCGTATGGAAAGACATGTGGCGCGAAGGCGCTGATCAAGGTCTGATCCCTTATTACATGTTTGTGGAACGAGACACGGGACCCAAAAAGTGGTTCGAACTGCCACTGGTCAAGGTCTGGAACATCTTCCGTGAGGCCTACCGCGACATTTCGGGCATTTGCCGAACCGTGCGCGGGCCTTCAATGAGTGCCTTCCCAGGGAAGGTGCATGTCTTAGGACCGGTTGACCTTCCCGGTGGTCAAGCTCTTGCTCTTGAATACCTGCAATGCCGAAATCCGGAGATGGTTCGGCGACCCTTCTTCGCGAAATACAGCGACACGGCTTCATGGTTCGATGAACTCGAACCTTTCACGGACGCCGATGCCAAATTCTGGCCGGGAAACTGGGAAACCGGGTCCACTTCAGAAGAAGGCATTGAATTGACGCTTGGCACTTCTGGCTGATTTCTCCGGTTCACCCGTAGAATCTGGAAATGCAAAGCACCGACCAAGTCTCGACAACAACTGACGCGCCTGCTGATGAAGCTTTTAGCTTTGCCTTTTTGCAAGATTGGCTGGGCTGGCTTCCCGAAACAACCTTCCTTGACGTGGCCGCATGGCAGTGGGCTGGCCTTGCGCTCGTAATCTTCCTGGGCTTGGTCGGACAGGTGCTGATCAAAGTGCTTCTGGGCCGAGTCTTAGGCAAAATCATCGGCGGCGATGCCGACATCCAGCGCAAATTACTGAGCGCCCTTGGCCTTGCCGCAGCGGGGTTCATCTGGAGCCGATTGCTGCCGTTCCTTGTTTTTGAAGGAACAGTCCTACAAATATTCGAAGGCGCTGCACGGGTGTTCCTCGTGATGGCTGGCACGTTGGCAGGGTTACGTGGCGTTGATGGTCTTGGCGCATGGGCCACACGCCAGGCGGGACGATCCGAAAGCACGCTCGATGATATTTTGGTTCCGCTCGGCCGAAAGACCCTGAAGGTTTTGGTTGTTGCCATGGGCGCGGTGAATTTAGCGCCACTCCTTGGTTTGCACATCACACCACTGCTTGGTGCTCTCGGAGTAGGCGGTATTGGCTTTGCTTTTGCCGCCCAGAACACACTGGAGAACCTGTTCGGATCAGTCACAGTTGTTCTCGACCGCCCGTTTTCTGTGGGCGACTGGGTACAAATTGACGGAGTGGATGGCTCCGTTGAAGAGGTGGGACTTCGATCGACACGCGTTCGAACTTTTTACAACTCGATCGTAAGCATCCCGAACGCCAAATTAACCACTGCAATCGTCGACAACTATGGGGAACGTGAATACCGGAGGTTCAAGGCAACCCTCGGTGTCCGCTACGAAACAACCCCAGAACAAGTGGAAGCCTTCTGCAGCGGCGTGAAGACATTGGTGATGGAGCGATCTGACACCAGAAAAGATGTCTGCTACGTCGAACTCAACAGCTTTGGTGACTCAAGCCTGAACGTCTTGCTCTACATGTTCTTTGACTGCCCTACATGGGCCGATGAACTCCGCGGCCGGCACGAATTGATGCTGGACATCCTTCGGCTGGCCCAAGGGCTTGGGATTGAATTTGCATTCCCAACCCAGACACTGCATCTCGGGGATCAGGCCTTGCCTGGCAAGCTTCCCACTGCTTTCGAAGCAATGACCGACGCTGCCGCCCAACAGCATGGCACGTCCAAAGCCAAGGAGATTGGTGGTCGGGGCTAGGGCATTGCAGTAGGTTGAAGGCATGATTGTTGATCTTGTCATCGCCAACCTTTTGTCAGACTCCATCGTTGTCTCGCCATATCTCCAGAACGCCACCCCAACCTCAATCGTGGTGGCGTGGGAGACCAAGGGCACGAACCAAGAGTCGACTGTTGAATATGGCACCACCGATGCGCTTGGATTGTGGGCGCAAGGGGAGAGTACGAAAACTGTCGAAGACCACCTGGTTCACCACGTGGAGCTCAAGGACCTCCCTCCCGATACACGCATCTGGTATCGCGTGCAGACTGGAAGCGAAAGTCACGGAAACCACGTCTTTCGTACTCCCGCTCTGGCCAGCAGTGAGCGTCGGCAGCGTTTTGTTGCCTACTCCGACATGCAACTTGACGAGGCGAATCCAAAAAAGCACCGTGAAATTGTTGAAAAAGGCATCGTGCCCTGGTCCATCAAATACGCCGACGCTGAACTTGATGCCGCACTGGACTTTGTGCTCATCCCTGGAGATCTCGTTTCGACCGGTGGCAACCACACACACTGGACTCGCGACTTTTTTTCCCAAGGCTCAAGCCTCTTTCAAAGCGTTCCCTTCTTTGCCGCTCCGGGCAATCACGAGCAGGATCACCCCCTGTACTTTCGTTACCTAGATTTACCTAAAAACGGGACGCCCGGATTTGAAGAGCACTGGTACTGGACAGATCAGGGCAACTGCCGCATCATCGGCTTGGATACAAACGGCGACTATCGACTCAAGGAGCAACTGGTTTGGTTGGATGCCGTGCTCGAATCTGCCGCCAAGGCAGACCACATTGATTTTGTTTTTGCCCAGTTCCACCACCCCCATCTTTCTGAGTCGTGGACACCAGGAGAAACTCCTTTTTCCACCGAAGTCGTAGAGAAGATGGTCCGTTTCTCGGAGGCCACCAGCAAGCCATCGGTGCATTTCTTTGGCCACACGCACTCTTATTCGCGCGGACAAGACCGGGATCATGCGCACGGCATGGTGAACGTCGCCAGTGGTATGGGGAACCCCGACTATTGGTGGGAGTATCCACAGGCTGACTACGAGGAGTTTGAAATCTCAACCCCAGACTGGGGCTTCTGCCACGTGGAAACCACGGCTGGGGATGACCCCACCATGACTCTGCGTCGTTTAAGTCGAGGCAACGAATTTTTAAGCAAGGACAATGAGCAAACAGACCTCTTCATTTTGAAGCGCTACCCCGTGGCCCCGGATACTCCGCGTGGACTTGAACCGCATGCCAAATCCGGACCGGTACCCACCAGTGGAGCAATCTTTTCGGGAACAAACTTCCAAGACGCAGACGCCAGAGAGGGAAGAAATTTTGCCCATGAAAGCCACTGGCAGATTGCTGCTGGTGAAAGCCTTGATGACTTCGCCGATCCGCTTCAAGAAGACTGGCGGCGATACCGAAACATTTGGAGACCAAGCAACAAGGAAGAAGGCTGGCACAGTGTGAACACGGTTCTCAACTCGGACGTCACACGCAACGTATTTGACGAGCCCCTTCCCCCAAACCAAAATCTGTTTTGGCGTGTGCGCTACCGGGACGAGAATCTCGCGTGGTCGGATTGGTCCCAACCCGTCCCCTTTTCTACGGAAAACTCAGAGCTCAAGAGGGCGCCGCAAAAAAGAGAGAACTCCACGAAATCCACGTCTCCACAAGCAGCCGATCCAACCCTCAGTCGATGGGGAGATTCCCCCTGATGCTTCCACGGTACGAAGTGGGGGGAGAAACCAGAGGCCTCCACCGGTTGATATTGGTCGCGGGGCTCTACCTCGCACAGGGGATTCCGTGGGGATTTGCAACCATCACCTTGGCGGCACTTCTTGCCGAACAGGGCATCGACGAAGCCGTCATTGGAAAAATGCTTGCGGCGGTTGTGCTGCCCTGGAGTTTTAAATTTATCGGTGGACCAATCGTTGATGGAATTTGTCTTCCTGGTGGACGGCGGCGACCTTGGATATTGATCGCGCAGGCGGGCATGATTCTTACCCTGATCGGTTTGTCTCGGTGTGGTCTGGATACTCCGGAGCAGCTGACCGCGTGGCTTCTGGCCCACAATATTTTTGCCGCACTCCAGGATGTTGCCACCGACGCCCTTGCGGTTGATCTCATGTCTGACAAAGAGCGTGGTCGGGCCAACGGAATAATGTACGGCGCAAAATATGGTGGAACCGCCATTGGGGGCGCGGGCATAGCGCTGTTGATTGCTCAGTTTGGCTGGTCTGTTGGCACGATGGCTCAAGTTGCTTTTGTTGGACTCATCAGCCTCTTACCGATTCTCCTTCGTGAGCCCAAACCAAGCCCTGGAGACGGTCCCGGCCCCGTGCCAATGTTCAATGTCATCTTGAGTGTTCTTCGACGTCAAGTGTTCTGGTGGACACTGGCCCTGTGCCTGATGATTGGACTGCCGAGCGCACTACTTGCTCCATTGTCAAACACGTTGTTTATTGATCAGTACGGATGGACCGCCGCAGAATGGTCTGTTCTCAATGGAGGCCCGGGCGTAACCGCCGGCTTGGTTGGTGCTGTCGCTGGTGGCTTTCTGGTCAGTCGGTACGGTCCAGGGGCAGTGGGCCTCGCCGCAGCATTTATCCATGCGGCAGCCCTACTTATATTCCCTTTGGCCCCAGAACTTTTTGCCAATACATCCGTGGTGGGAATCACCGTGATGCTTCAAGCGCTGACCGCCGGGGCCGTCGTTGTGGCGAGCTTCACTCTGGCCATGCGTGTGGCCCCGACGATTCTGGCCGCCTCTTTGTTCACAGGCCTGATGGCGATGCAGAACCTTTCATCAACCATTGGCTATTGGGCCACGGCATACTTACCAGATGACCCAAGTGAAGCCTGGTCGGTCGCTGGCGCAATTTGGATTTTGGTTGGAGGGCTCAGTTGGGCGGCGGGTCGAGCTGGCCGGCCGGACGCACCTCCGAACCCAAACGATTTGTAAGCCCATCACCAAGGCGTGCTCGCCATGACTCGGCAACATCGCGAAGTTGCTGCACAACTTGCGGGTGATCAACAATCACATCGTTGCGTTCGTATGGGTCAGATTCCAGATCAAATAATGATTCGCCAATCTTGGCATCCCATCGGTACCGGCCCGGTGTACCACCGCTGCCCTTGCGTTCACCATCCATCGTGCGGTACGTGTGGGGGAGGTGAAGTTTCCAACGTCCCACTCGAACCGCTTCAAGGTTTCCCGTGTGGTAATAAAAAGCAGAGCTTGGACGCGGTGATTTCGCGTCTTTCTCGTCCATGAGCACCCTCGTTGCATCACGTCCGTCGATCATCTTTTCGGGAAGAGGCGCGCCAATCAGTGAAGCGATGGTTGGCAAGACATCAATGGTCATCCAGTGCACACCACTGACGCGTCCGGCAGGAATGGTCCCTGGCCATCTTGCGATGCAGGGCACGCGTATCCCACCTTCAAATGTCGTTCCCTTCCCCTCGCGAAGCCCGGCTGTGGTTCCGGCATGATCGCCATATGAAAGCCATGGGCCATTGTCGCTGGTGAAGACCACCAACGTGCTGTCATCGATTCCAAGTTCTTGCAACGTTGAAAGGATCTCTCCAACCCCATCATCGATCTCCGCGACCACATCGCCCAGCACCCCCGCACCGCTTTGACCATCCCCTTCCTCGGAAACAAACAGGGGGACATGCGGCATTGGGTGCGCGAGGTATGCAAAGAAGGGTATTCCGTTGGCGTGACTTTTTCGAATAAAGGAAACAGTTCGATCGGTGAATCCGCTCGTAAACAAACGCTGGTCTGGCTGTACACGTACGACCTCTTCTCCCTCAAAGAATGGGAGCGGTGGGTACGTCCCCTTCTTGGCTTCGGGATGACTGGGCCACATGTCGTTTGAGTACGGGATTCCCGAAAATTCATCAAAGCCATGACGCGTAGGCAAAAAAGGAGGCAGATGACCCAAATGCCATTTCCCATGAATGGCCGTTGCGTATCCCTGAGATCGACACAGTTCGGCCAATGTCGTTTCGTCACCAGAGAGTCCATGCTTCGCGTGTGGTCCGAGAGCGCCATGAATGGAAAGTCGATTTGCATAGCATCCGGTCAACAGTGACGCCCTTGATGCTGAACACACCGGCTGGGATACACAAAAGTCTGTAAACCGAACCCCTTCCGCAGCCATGGCGTCGAGATGGGGCGTTCGCCATCGTTGCTCTCCCTGGCAGGACAAGTCCCCGTATCCCAAATCATCGCAAAAGATCAGCACAATGTTTGGTGGGGAGGACATCACCAACGACAAAATCAAGTTAAGCATAAATCAAAGCATAAAAAAACCGCCGCGTCTCAGGGACACGGCGGTTGGGCCAAAGACAAAGTGGGGTCACGCGCCAAAAAGTCCTTTTTCGAACTGCTTGGTAAAGACGATCTGATCTTCCCAAACGCTCGCCCCATCCCGAACACTCAAAAGACGGAGATTGACTGCGTAGTCGTACTGGGTGCGCCGACCTTCCCGAGACTCAATGGACACGATTTCACCAAACAAAACCCACTCTGGCTTCTTCGCTTGTCCAAGATCATCCACGTTGCTTTCATTCGAAAACTCTGGATCGTTCCTCATATCCTCTTTGATCTGAGCAAGCACGGTGTCAACATCCTCGCTCCCGCCCGCACCAAGCATGGAGACCCGGACCAATCCGGTGTTGACCAAAGACTTCCGGATCTCGTTGTACATGACATCTCGGGCGTCGCTGAATTCTCGACGCGGGGTCTTGTTCACAAAGTTTCCGAGCGTCAAGACGATAGCTTCGTCTTGGTTTCTTCCGACCAATCGATTGACTGTTGGCGTCATCGAGTCGCGCAATTGCTGGGCAAAAGAAGTCCACTCATCGGCCTGCAATGTCTTGGCTTCATTCATGGACACCAAGCGATCGCCGGTACGGGTGGTTGAACAGGCACCAAGCATCATGAGGAGGCTGGCAAACAGCAAAGGGGTGCTACGAAGATTCATGGGGATTTCCTTGTTGGTTCAAAGTCATTGGCACGGTCGAAGCTCCAAAGAGCCCTGGTGGAGACGTTTGCACCACTGTAGGTATTCCTGATCTGGTTCGAATTCTCACAAAATTTGGGCCCGGAGGGAGTTTGAACTCCTGTCGACCCTCTGGAAGATCAAGCTGGATGATTCCGTCGGGCGTCTTGTTCAGGAGTCCCACACGTATCACAGATGGCCGGGTGTCCCAGGATCGCGTATCGGCGTCCACCAGCACAGTCCGGAGGATGGATACCCCCAATCGAGTTACGCCCTGAGACAACGAATCCCGATCATCGGTTTCTCGAATCAAATGTCGCGCTGCAGCTTCTTGACTTAACAATCGGGTTGCGGTTCGAACCAAACGCGCTGGCGCCCGTCTGAACTCTTCAGCCAAGTACAACGCATCAACATCGCTGAGCGTCTGCAGAGGAGCCCCGTCTGATCCTGATACAGCACCACATCTTCGATCAACCCGGGTGACTGGAATGGGAAAGGCAACTCGGGCGACCCCCGTCCGCAATGTGTGCAGATCAAAACGAAGAGGCCGCAACGTAGGGCACAGCCCATCTTCTTGAACCACCAAAACCATCTGGTCACGCTGTTCTGAGGACATGGCCAACAGTCGAGCGGCCACATCATGTTCTGGGTCCAGAGCTACGGCCTCTTGCAACAAATCTCGCCCGGCCGAATCACCCAGGTGCAGTCGGGTCCAACCCGCCAAGAGCGACGCGACCGCACAGCGAGGGTCTTCGGCCGCTTTTTCATAGACCTTGATGGCTCTTTGATACGCAGCTTCATTCCTCAAGGATTTGACGACCGCCTGAGATCCGCGTTCCTTGCCTGGCGAAGACACTGGTGGCGGCATACGCCGACGTTCTTCAAGCAAGGTTTGTGCACGCGAAATCCTAATACTGGAGACGCGACCCTGTTCAGCATTTCCCCGAAGCAAATCCGATACGAGTCCGATGTACTCGTACATCACCCGCTCACCCAAACTACAAGTCCACTCTCGCATCCGCTCATCAATGAACGAAGCGCCAAGTTCGTCGCCAATTTGCGTTCCCGAAACCACCGCTCGCTCGTCAATCGCTTCGTCGCGGGACTCAGCCGCAGCGATTGCAGCAGCCGCCCGTTCAAACTGTCCAAGATCAAGGGACACCGTGGCCTCCTGAAGGTTCGACCACTGCACATTTTTTTCGTCGGACTTCGCTTGGTCGATCACTCCAAGGGCATCCTGATCCATACCCCTGGCGTAAAGACTTGTCGCGTCAAGGGCCGTGTTGGTGGTATTGCATCCCATGAGACAAACGTGAAGCACGTTCAAAACCCAGATGCATGAAATTCGTCCCACAAGTCACACTCCGTTCATTGGCCCAAAGAGAAACGATCATTCATCTGTCAATATTCCATACGTTGATCATATTTTGACATTTTTTGGGGCCGGAGGAAGAACCTTCGCTTCACCACGTTCAAAAAACAGAAGGACACAGTGCACCTGCTGCTGGGTCAAACCCCACCGGTCCATCACCACTTTGGCGTAGGCCTCGAGTTGGGGTGCGTAATGCTGAATCCGGTCCCTCATGCTGTCGTCGTCAAGGGCTATGGCGCCACTTTTGTGATCCATGACCCAAGCTTCAACCACCTGCCCAGCCTCGCGGCGAAGGACCAGCCGATCCAGTCGACCTCGAATCACTCGACCGTCTCCATCACGAGTAAGAACGGGAAATTCGTTTCGAACTTCGAGATCATTTTCGGCTGCGTTGTGGGCTTCTGGAACAAACCATTCTCGAATTTGAGGTTGCTGCAAGGCCTGCCCAAATTCAGCATTCGCGCTTTCCCAAGATGTGTCGGTAATCACGCGACCAAGCAGTCGCTCAGCCGAACGACGGGCATTGGCCAACGTCTGCCTTGATGGGGCTGACCCATCGATCCATTGCAGCAGCCGGAATCGCTCGTGGAGAATGGTCCCCCGATCCAATACAGCGTCGTTTCGAATCTCAAGCAACGCTGACCAATCGCGTCGATCATGGGTAGCGCTGGCGGATCGACCGCGGCCCAGCCCAATTCGTGCCTTACGGTCAAGCTTGGGTAACGGTGGGCGGTCGAGTTCAAACCCTTCCACCGGAAGGCTTGAATGATCGAAATCAACGAATCGTGAATCCGATTCAAGCTGGATCTCCGCCCCTTCTTCGCGTTCGGTCTGCCCATGATCTTCAAGCGCCCACACCAGCCCTGGGTTGTCAGTTCCGGCAGACATCCAAGCTTCGGCCACGTTGGAATATGATTTTGCAACCAACCAGGCAAAGGACCGTTGGACCGAGGACCCCTTCTTTCGATCACTGTCCGTAAACGGTTGGACAACAATGTGCACTGCGGTCTTTGCCCGGGTCAGTGCTACGTAAGCCATAGAAATTGGGTCGATCGTGTTTCGGACCCGAATTTCAGATGCAACCGCCGCCAGTGATGGGAACCAGGGTCGAATCTGACCATTGGGTCCAGGAAGGACCACCTGGGTGCCTTCAATTGGATCTTCCTCATAGGTCATGAATCGGCTGACTTCGTTTTTTCCAAGAAGCCCAAGGCTTTTTTTTGCGCCGGTCAGCACAACCTCATCAAATCCAAGACCCTTGGATCCGTGGATCGTCATCAGTCGAATACCCGAAGAACGTTGATTTCCTTGCCGATGACCTTCGATCGCTTCAACAAAGGCAAGAGGTCTGGGCCAAACCAGTGCCTCATAGACCCGCGAGACCGAAATCAATTCGGCCAAGCGATCCAGCTCACGGGGATCAATAGAGACCGATGCTCCACAAACAGCCCGGTGAATATCTGAAACAAATCCAACCGCCCCCCGTGCTATCAACTGCCTGCGGATCTTGGACGCAATTTCATTACGAACCTGAGATCGCTGATCACTAGAAATGTTCTCTGCTGGTTCTAGATGTAAATCTGGAGCAACACTCGAGGCGATATGGGGGAAGACCCACCGCGTGGACAAATAATGGGCGAGTTCGTCATCAGGATGGTCGGCCATACGGAACAGCGCCAGCACCTGTTGAACCAGAAGTGAATCCAGAAGATCCGACTTGCCCTCCATACTGACAGAAGCAATACCAAGGTCTTTGCAGGCCAAGTAAATCTCGGCAAGCTCCTTGTTTGTTCGGGCCAGAACTCCAATCGTCGCAGTGGGGCGAAGCTTCTGCCTTTGCTCAATTAAGGTGGCGACCGCTCTGGCATTCGCACTCTGCCAGGCGCTCTTGTCGTATTCCGCAACAGACCAAGTCATCAGCCCCGGCAAGTCTTCCCTTGCAGACTCATGGGAATTCCAGCCCTGCATCCACAAAGAACTGGCGCGACTGAGGACCGGTTCGGCAAGATTGTCTGGCCAATCCACACCCTCAACCAATTCAGGTTCCTGAGAAAGGCCACTGTCCGGGTCCACCTCAGCGGCATGGCGTTCCAGGTCTTTGAAAATATGACTCACCGCATCCATGAGCAGCGGGCATGATCGGAAGCTTCTCTTCAGCGGCGCATCAGCCTCAAGGGACTGGCTGTATTTCTCGCGAACCTTTTCAATCAACTCGGGCGTGCCGCCTCTCCAACCATAGATGGACTGTTTGGGGTCACCAACCAAGAGGAAACGACGTTCATCATCGGAGCCATTGACTTCCTGCATCAGGCGGTCAAGAACACGCATCTGATCGACCGAGGTGTCTTGAAACTCATCCAATGCGAGGTCATCAATTTGCGTGTCAAGTCGATACTGCAGCCACTCCCAAGACCAATCCTCAAGCTTTCCGTGCACCGCAAGTCGAGAGGCAATATCACCAAAGCTGTAGGCCGACGACTCGGCCTGCGCTTGCCAACACGCTGCATCAAGCTCGGTCAAGAATTCGGCCACGTCGAACAGTCGATCCTTGGATTCCTTTGAAACACAAGCCATTGCATGGTGGGCCAACTCTTGAACAACGTTGGTCCACTCACTGGGGATCGCCGTCGAACCATGTTTTCGAGTTCCACCTGGAAGTCCTGCCTGGTGAACAAAATTCTCCTCTAGAAGAGCATCCCAATCTGCAGAATGAACGTGGCGAACAAGGAGATCACGTTTTTTTACAAACGCCTGCACGGGGTCGCCGTCTTTTTTGAGGGGAAGTGAAAGCTCACTTAAGCGCTGCGCTAACTTCGTGAGGTCGTCTCCGTTTCGGATCAAATGATTCGTAAATTGGTGCTCAGACCCTGTGATCCATGCATGAAAACCACGGCCCAACAACGTTCGACGATAAATACCGAGAACGCTGGTGGCCATCTCTCCCTTTGAACCTAAAAGTTCTGTTTCAAGATGTTGCAACACCGTTGACTTTGGCATGCCATCCTTCACCAAACCAAAGCATTCTTTGATCCCTCGATCCTCAAGCACACGCTCCAGTGCGAGAAGTCGAGCGGCTCTAATCTCAGTCTCTTCAGCAACTCGCCAATTTTCGGGCAGACCCAGTTCGTTTGAAAAAGTTCGCGTCAACTGATTAAAAAAACCATCGATGGTGGTCAACCGAAGCCGCGGGATTGCACGTGCGAACTCCATCATTGCGGCGCGAAGGTTTTCCGAGGAAGGATGGCCAAGCGCCTCGAGGACCGACAAATCACCATCAATTGCCTCACTGAATCGCTGAACAACCGCCTCAAGAATCTCTCCTGCCGCTTTACGGGTAAACGTCAACGCCAAGATTCGTTCTGGAGATGCTTCGCCTTCGCGGGCCAAGCGGTCCAGACACCATCTGGCAAATCGAGTGGACAGGGTCCATGTCTTTCCACAGCCGGCGTTGGCAATCACAACAGATCTACGAGGGGGTGGTTTGGGCATCAGTCAGCTTCCCCATTTGATTCATCACCTTCAAGCGAGCTTCGCAGGCCATCGCCCCAGAGCACATCGAATCGGTCTGAGCCAAATCCTCCAGGATTCCTAAGTTCGTCACCTTCGAGTGGAATGTCTGAGAGGGAGGCCACACGTTGCAGAACTTGATCCATTTCAGACTCCGCAGACCGAAACATGTCCTCGTTCCACGTCGCCACGTCAACCTCCGTCTTTGCAACGTGATGTGGCAGAAGAGCCAACGCAACTTCGACCTCCCCCAACTCCAGATCAAGAAGGCGGGTTCGGTATGCCGGCAACTGCAAATCAGTCCATTTCTTTTTCTTATCTTGATAGTGGCTGGGGGACGACCTCTTTTTGCTGAGATCTGAAGCGTTCAAAATTTTGTAATCGATAGCACGCCGCTTTCCTGTGAGGTGACGGTCGACGCGATCAATTTTTCCCGTCACGATGACACCGGGCGCCGCCGCCCGAACCAATGGATCAATGGCCCCTTTGACTTCGCGGTCAGTGAAATGAAGTTCAACATGCTCCACCGCCCACCCCTCTTGAACAAGGCGCCACTGGTGGTCTGCAAATCCAAGCATGCGTTGCCTTGCTATCTCAATTTGCAACTGGAGTGCCGCAGGACGGTGGTGACCAAACTGGCTCGTGACGCAGAGTTCAAGGTGCTTTAAAAAACCATTCTGAATCTTCTTGAGATCTTGGGTTGGACCCTCGGTAGACTCTTCCTTCCCCCAGGACTCAAACGCGGCGTGCACCAGGGTGCCAAACCGCATGGCGTCCAGCTCGGCCCGCCACGGCTCTACGGTCTGCGCCAAATTCAATTTCTTCAGCACAAACCGAATTGGAGAATCCAACCACGTTCTAAAATCAGTGACAGAGACTCGCCGCATTGCTGGCACTGAATTGGGAAGCAGTGGAAAATCAATCGACCCGGCACCATGACCGCGGCAAGAAGATGGTCCAATCGGACGTAACCCATGGTCAACCTTTGAAGACAAGAGCGTTGGCAACCGCTTGAGGGTGGACTCAGCCATCGGAAGCACCAAACGACTTGGCAACAGTCGGTCACCATCAGCATTTTGCCGTGGAAGGATGTATTCAACTTGATTGTCTTCACTTCTTGACGATTCCGCCACGTGTACCAACCAGGCGTCTCGAGCGGTTCGCCGCGCTTGACTGTCAAGCCCCAGTTGTTGTCGAAGGCCATCCGGCACCAATGGCTCTATGGTCGGTGGCTTTGGAATCAAAGTCTCGTTCATTCCTAAAATGATGCGTAACGGGGCAGGATCCCACGCCGCTTCGAGCCAACCAACAACCTCAACGCTGTCGTCTTCTGCATCTGGGGTCAGCACCATCTGTTCGAGCTCACAAAGCACCAGCTTCAGAATTTCAGGACCTTTATACGCCGTGAGTAAATCCGCCGGAACCGTCTGGAACTGATCCAAAGTCGACCGGAGCGCGAGAGTACTTTCCTCAAGGTCGTCCCTTGTCCGTTCGGGCAGGCTCTGATTTAATCCCAATTCTGCGATGCGGGCAATCTCAGGCAAGGCCTCATGACCGACTGCATTGCGAAGGGGATCCAGAAAGTGTTCTATCGCCTGAGCAACAGATCGAACTCCATTGCACTCTTTCATCCTCTCGTCATGAAGGTGGATACCGAGATGCTCACGGCGGGCGCGATCAACTGCGCCCAGTGCACTGTTCTTCAAGTCGAGCATCTCAAGAATGCCCGGGGTCCGAAGCGCGGCTTCAATTTCGGACCAACCGCCATTCACCGCGCGTTGCACGGCATTCAACAGGCGTCCAAGCCCTCCATCCAACAAGGGGCCACCACTGGCCACCCTCACCGGGACACCGAGCGATGGCAGAAGGGAGCGAACTGCCGCCTCCATACCCGGATCGGGGCAAACCAAGGTGATTTCACGCGTTGAACGCTTGTTGGATTTTTGAATCAGCCCTGCGGCCAAACGCGCCTGGTCTTCAGGACCATCTGCTACATGAAGATTGGAATCATCGAGCTGCAAATCAGCATCTGACCATTCCATAACGTTCCCGCCACGAACTGGATCCATCACTGCTGGCGAGTTGGTCTGAGGTACCACTCGAGACACCAAAACCCCCGCTTTATCCAGCAAGGAAAGCAGGGTGGCGCGAGCCGGCGAATTTTCGCCGTCTACCACCACCAGATGACCGAAACCCGAGGTGTCAATCTGCCCACTCTCTAGAGCCTTGGCTTGCTCTGACGAAGGACACTGAATCTGAAGCTCTTCCAATTTGAGTTTCCTGGCTTCCTCCCAGGCAACAAGCACATCCCAAACCTGACGCTCCTGACCACCACTGAGACCCTCTGGAACTTGATCACGAATGGATGAAAAATCAATCAGAGATTGCCTGCACTCATGGTGGAGTTTCCCCAGTCGCTGAACAAGAGATTCACGACTGCTCTCTGTGGATGATGTCCCTTCAACCAGTTGACGTTCGTCGTCGGGCATTGTTGCCCACACCAACGCGTCAACCAGATTCAACGTGATTGGGTTGGCGGGGATTCCACTCGGCGGCACAAAGAAGTCGACCATTCGACCCGGGGTCGTGATCTCAGGCGGGATCACCAGCACCCCCTTTTGCTCTGCAGCATCCAGCAAGAAATGCTCGAACAGACGCCGTGCCCGTTGGGTTGGCAACACCACAAGTGTTGATTCCAGATCGACTTCATCCTGATGAACTTCGGTATCAGAGATCAGACGACCAGCCAGACCTTGCAGCAACGGGTTGGTGGTGATGGTCAACAGTTCACTTGGCATGGACCATGCGTTATACGAGGCCGCACCTTGGTCGTCGAATCAGAACCAGAGAAAAATGAGTGGGGATGACGAAACGTGTCAGCAGGGTCCAAATGTTGACAGAACGTCAAGCAAATCTGCGAAGTCAACAACGCCTTCACCGGTCAGATCTTCGGGGCATCCATCGCAGTTTCCCCAGCTGGAGAGGACTCGGACGATATCGCCAAAGGCTACGGCACCATCCCCATCAAGGTCCGTTGGGCATGGAACAGGCAGACTGGTTGGGTCGCGAGGGTCACTCCCGGCCAGCCATTCATCATGATTCAGGACACCATCCCCATCCCGATCCATAACAAAGCGAACCGCATGTCCCGCCGGAACAAGTGTCACGACAGCCATCGCGCCTTCAGGGCGATTGAGCAGTTCAGAAATGGTCATGGTCTCGCCAGCCGCGTCCAGGAGAATCATTTCGCCGGACAGAACCCCGCCGCGCGCCCGGCCATCGATTTCAATGGTAGCCATCAGCTCAATACGGTCGGAAGTCGATGAAGCAGTGAGCATTGCCGTCAAAGCGTCTAATTCGTTCGGTGAAGCGACACCGGACCAGGCAACCTGCCGCCCCACACCCGAGTGTGTATCCAGACTCGGGTCGACAACGTTGTCGAAGGGGTCATCGGCATCCCAACCGGGGAAGTCTGAACCGGAAAACGCAAACATCAAAGCAAGTATGTCCGAAAGTCGCTGGGCGTTACCAAGATCAAACAGCGGCTCGGCGAAGAATCGAACCAACGTGTCTACGGAACCATCGTGCAGGTAGCCAAAGCCGGACGTGTTTTCCAAATTCTCCAAATCAAATCCGGTCTTCTTGTACATATTGCGAATCTGCGGAACTTTGAAGTGCCTCTGGGTGGATCCGTCAACACTCACAACCGCGTGATGACGTTCTTGGTTCGGTCCCAATGGAATCGGCTCGACACCGGGAGGGGAGAGGTTCAAGATACGATCCGGGCCCATACCGGTCGGAAGTGCGTGGCACGTGATGCAACTGAATGGGTCATCTGTTGTATCAAACGTATAAATCTCTAAGCCGCGCAGCGCGTTCCCATTGGGCATCTCCGAACCTGCTGGAGCGTATCGGCCAGTGGCAGGGAACGGGATCGGCAGATCGGTTGGCAGAGTGTTGTCAACGTTTCGATAGGGGTTGGGAGGAAAACGGACCGTGGTCAGGAAGGTGCGCATTTCACCCATATCGATTGGGTTAAGCGGTTCGTCGCCTCCAAGCAATTCGTGAAACGCTCCATCAAAAGCCTCAATGGACAGCCGGTCACCACGCCAATGCAGTGGCTCTTTGCCAATCAAATCCTGCATTGTCTGCGTCGTCATTGGCCCCTTCATAGGGTGGAAGTCGGGGCAATCTGGACCAAACTGGGCCACGCCCATGTTGCAGTTGACCTCAATGGGCTGCATATTGCCGCCGGGGTTCCCCAGATCCCAGGCAAGGCGATCCATTCGGCCATCAATATGGCACGTCGCGCAGGAAACCTCACCGCGGGCTGAATGAAGGTGGGTGTCGTACATATGGGCCCGACCTTGTTGAACTTCGTCGGGAACGGGATCGAACAACGACACCACAGAATTCACCTCACGTTCGGTGCGATCAACAACCGCCAAGGTGCCTTCAAAATGGTTGTGTACAAAAACGAACTCGGGTGCGAGCGCTAAGCCAGTGGCTCCAAAGCCAACTGGAATCGGATCACCAAGACGTTCTCCGGTTGCATCCACCACCAGCAGATTGTTGGAGCCCTTTGAGGCGATCCAGGCTTCGCTTCCAGAGGATGAGAAGGCGATCGCACGGGGATCCCCCACCGACTTGGCCCGCTCGGCAGGTGGCAAAGAATGAAAACCTTCTGCGTGAGGGTTCAGGTTTACCGTGAGTTCCTGCGTGCCCCATCGCGCAAGCCGGACCTCAGCAAAAACACCCTCCAAGACGGGTTCAAAGCGAACCTCGTTGAACGACTCGATGCCAACGGCGACGGGGTCACCACTTGTTGGATGAACGGCGACACCAGTCACTACAGACAACGAGCCGCCAACGTAGGAGACCATGTTGTTGTTGAACGTGTCCACCACCGCCAAATCATGGTCGAGCAAATCCCAGCCCACAGGTCGCCCACTTCGCCAAGCTTGCGTGCCACTCACAAATTCAGACCAATCAGAACCGTTGTCGTCCACCCAACGACCATCATCGAGTCCGCGCACAATCAAGCCAACTTCAGGCGGGTTCGGCTGCCCCGCCGGCCGGGCTGGCATAAAACTGTTGCCGGCATTTGGTGGCGGATTTTGACCGCCATACGGAGTGGCTGGATCGGAGACAACATCAGGAGGGAAGCTCCCGCTGAAATCGCCTGACCCTGCCAAAATCGTGGTCCGGTTCCCCGAGTACAGAAAACCTGCATACACAAATTGGCCCGTTGGATCGACGGCCAGAGCTTTGGGTTCTTCACCCTGAAGATCAATTCTTCCCGGTACGGATTCAAGATTGTTGGGGTCAAAGACAAACAAGCATTCATCGGTCGTGCATGACACGTATGCCCGCAGTGGATCTCCGGCAAACACAACATCCCCTGGTTCGTCCAAAACCGGAAGTACCGCGGTCGTGACTCGACGATCAAGGTCGATCACCGAAACCGAATCAGACACATGATTCACCACCCACGCTTCTCTGGTGCCAGGTCGAATTCGGACCGAAACGGGATCAAGACCTACGGAAACAGCATCAAGCCAAACCGGGGGATTGGTGGCTGAGAAAATTTCAAGAGTAGCTTGGGCAACATTGCAGACCAGGACCTCGCCGGAATCTGTGATGGCCACAGAATGCACTGGTGCCGATTCCCAGTTGGGAAAAACATCAGAAGCGAGCAGCAGTGCTTGGAGTATCGGCATAACTCATAATGTATGCCACGCTGCAGAAGTGGTAATTATTTATTTCTGCCTGGAAGCTGCGGAATCAACCATGAAACAAAGCTGGGACGGCTTCGGGATGAAACAAGCACTCGTCCCTGGCCGCTGAACCGCATCACTACGCCTTCACCACTCTTCATGGAGCCGCCAATCTTGGACAACAAACCACCGGAGTTCTTGGTGGATATGGACGGGGTGTACTGCAGTGTGCTTTGCCAAGCCACCACGTGCCCATTGTCAACGATGAGTTCATCTTGCCCATTGACTTCAACCTCGGTGATCGCACCAAAAGCAGACACCGCCAAGGATCCAGTACCTGTAGCGTTCAGGATGAAGAGGCCTCCGGTACCGCCCAACAAGGCGCCACTCAGTTTTTGACGGGATGTTTTCAAAGTGATCTCATCATCGCAGGCCAAAAAGCCACCGTCGCCCACGAACCAATTTTCATCGGCCATCTCAATCACTCGGACTTCACCGGGAACCGACGGTGCAAGGCGAACTGTTCCGGGGCCTTGCTCTGCCACAATCTCTTGCATAAAGAATGATTCACCCGACAGGGCTTTCCGCATCAAACCGCTGATCATGCCCCCCCGAGCCTTTCCCTTCAACTCAAGCGAGGAACTCATGCTGGCCATGGCTCCTGATTCAGCATGAATCATGTCACCTTGTGAAAGGTCTACTCGCAAAAAGGGGTCAGTCGATCCTTCAAGAATAAATCGTGCCATGTTCAGAGCGTACTGGATTTATTGGGACTTCCTTGGCGGACCTTTGTAATGAATTTCGCCATGCCTGATGGAAGGGCTTTTGAAGCCCAAAAAATAAGCAAAAAGGGACTTTTAATGAAAAATCAACTCCTCATCGCTCTGACCTTCACATCCTTGGCCTTCGCTGATCGCGGCAATAACTTCTCTGGCGGCAACTCCAGCATCCTCAAAGGCAATGAATTTTCGAATGCCGGAATCATCGTTGGAAATCCCGCTGACGAAGTCAGAGGGAATAACTTCTCCAGCGGTCGGGCTGACTCCATGAAGGGCGGGAACTTTTCAAGTGGGGCCTCAAGCTCAGGCGGCTCCACCTTTCAGGATCTTCTGGAATGGCTTAGCGAATACGGTAATTCATCCTCAACTGGCGATGACAGCATGAACGCTGATAAAAACCAGGACAACAGAGTGGATTTCCGAGACTTCCTGATGATCCTCTCGGGCTATTAAAAACAAATCGCCTGTTACCCCTCAGCCGCGGCCCGTATTTTCGGGCCGCGGTGCGTTTCATCCCTACCCTATACATCATGATTGGAACTGTTCTTCTTGCGCTCTCCATGCTCCATGACCAGCACGACTTGTCGTCACTCCCCCCAATGCCGGAGGGTCCATACCTCAGGCCGGAAAAATTCGACGAGCCCGACTTGTTCCGCCAGCTGGAATATGAATTGCCCACGGCCAACACCTACCGCACCGCCAGCGGAGCTCCTGGCCATTTGTATTGGCAGAACCGGGCCGACCATGTCATCCATGTCAAGCTTGACCCAGATGTTCACGGTATAGATGGCACCGAGCAAATTACGTACACCAATGAAAGCCCAGATGCCTTGCGGTATCTATGGATGCAGCTTGATCAAAACCGGCACGCCCCTGACTCGCGTGGAAACCTTTCTCGCCGGGGTCCAGATCTTGATCAACCACAATCAATTGGTTGGCTCGAAAGTTTTGCCGAAACGCTTGCCCACCCGGGCGGCACCATGATTCATCATGTTCAAGATCTCCAGGGGATAGATCTCCCATTCACTGTTGTTGGGTCCATGATGCGCATTGACTTGCCTGAACCATTGGAGAGCGGCCAGCAGTATCAATTCGAAGTGAAGTGGTCACACCGCATCACCCCGGACGCCATTCGATCGCGAAGTGGTTACGAAATCTTAGATGATGGAACCGGCTTGTACGAACTGGCCCAATGGTTCCCCCGCATGTGCGCGTACACGGATACCCGTGGCTGGCAGCACAAAGACTTCGTCGGCCGCGGTGAATTTACTTTGGAATTCGGCGACTACGAACTGCACATCACCGTCCCCGAGAATCACGTCGTGGCGGCATCCGGGGTCTTGCAAAACCCAGAAGAGGTTCTGAGTCCCGCGCAGCAGGAACGGCTTGAAGCATCAAGAACATCGACAGAGCCGATTCTTGTGGTCACCGAAGAAGAGGCTGCAGACAACCGAGCCACCACTGAGCAAGGAGAGCGGACGTGGATCTACCTTGCCGAAGATGTTCGGGATGTGGCATGGGCCAGCAGCCCAGCTTTTCTGATGGACTCCTGGGGCGTGGTTGTTCCCGGAACGATGCGAACCGTAATGTGCCAAAGTTACTTTCCCGAGGAGGGAGAGCCTATTTGGAGCCGCTGGTCCACCCAAGCCATCGCCCACACCATTGAGGTGTACTCGCGGTACTACCCGTATCCCTATCCAACATCTTTAAGTGTGAACGGACCTGTTGGTGGCATGGAATATCCAATGATTACCTTCAATGGCCCTCGTCCCGAACAGGACGACACGTATCCCGAACGAACCAAATACCGCCTAATCGGTGTGATTATCCATGAAGTTGGGCACAACTGGTTCCCAATGATCATCAATTCTGATGAACGTCAGTGGACATGGATGGATGAGGGGCTGAACACCTTCGTGCAATCTATTGCGGAAGCCGAATGGTCTCGCACCTACCCACCGAGACGTGGTGATCCCGAGAACATCGTTCCGTTCATGACCAGCGAAAAGCAAGTCCCCATCATGACAAATTCCGAATCCGTTCGGCAATTTGGAAATAACGCGTACGCCAAGCCGTCTGCAGCACTCAATGTGCTTCGAGATTCAGTCCTGGGTCCTGATCTTTTTGATTTTGCGTTCAAGGAGTACTGCCATCGATGGGCGTTTCGACGCCCCGAACCGGCTGACCTGTTCCGAAGCATTGAAGACGCCTCGGGGGTTGATCTGGACTGGTTCTGGCGTGGCTGGTTTATGACCACCGATCACGTGGACATTGCCATCGAAAATGTACGCAGATTCGAACTTGCCAACGCAGTGGATGATCAAGTGACTGAGGATCGAAGGCTTAATGACGAGCGCGGAAATTCTGCCGCCCAACGACGAAACGACAAACTCGATGTGCCGCGCCGGGTTGACCAACACCCCATGATTGTGGATTTTTATGAAGGCCGGGATCGATTTATGGTGACGCCCGAAGACGAACGCGCCTGGGCGAGCATGCTCGAACGTATGGACGATAAGCAACGAACCATCTTCTCACAGGACTGGATCTTTCATGAGATCACACTCCGAAATGTCGGTGGCATCCCGATGCCTGTCCCCTTGCTGCTTACGTATGAAGATGGGAATTCTGAGACCCTTTCACTCCCAGTTGAAATCTGGGCGAGCAACGAACGGCTGGTCACAAAAGTTATTGCAAGTCCCGCTCCGATTACACAGATCCGATTTGACCCTACCCGGGATTTGGCCGACGCCGACCGAACCAACGACGTCTTTCCTCCAGAAATTCAGACCGGACTGGTCACCATCGCTGTGCCGTACGACCAGCGGAATCCAATGCAGGCAGACCGAGACGAGCGAGGACGCCGCGACAGCTTGACCGGCGTTGAATCCATTGCGGCTTCGCTGCTCTCGGGATGGAAGCCGAAAGAAGGCGAGGCCCCCAACAATCAGGCCACAACACTCTTGCAGATGGAAGCCATAAACAATGCACTGGATGCTTTTGCCCAGCCGTTTAACATTGAGCTTTCCGGAGAGGCGTGGTCCGAAGATTCAGAGGCGCCCTTGGCATACGTGACTTCCGTCGGCTTCGATGGGAAGCCCAGAACAGATGACGACCTTGCTTGGCGAGTTGAGCTGGACGGAAGCATCATCCCAGTCAACGCCAAGGAGTAATGCCCTCGGTACGCCTACTGTGCGGGAGAGGCCATACGCCGCTCAAGACTCTGAAATCGCTCCCGAAGCTCCGCGCCCTCAAAGCCTCGCAAGGGCGGAAGTTCGAGTGTCATGAGCGCGCCAAAAGCTTCAGAGCCACGGCGGATCAGATCAGCAGTCTCAAAAGAAAGATCAACCGTACGCCAGGTGTTGGCCGCCAACCGGAGATCCTTCTCGACCTCAATATTTCCACGCTCCACACCGTCGGCCTGAACTTTTAAATAGTCGATGTACCGCACCGCGGCCGTCTGCGTGAGCTCCAACTGATCAACATTCCGCTGAAATGCCTCCGCTCGATCGGGGTCGGAGGATTTGCCCGCCAGTGCTTCGTCACGCTGCATTTCAGCGTCACTCAAAATGATGTCAAGCTTCGGAATCGCAACCTCTCGTACCCACTTCACGTAGTCATCCTGCGCGACATCGACCAAACGAACCAATAAGACATATAAGCCGTAGTACTTACGGGTAAGTTCGGGTGATTCGCCACTTTCGTCAGCGAGTCGATGCAATTGCTCTGTGACCAAGCGAACGTTGGCAATGGTGATCGCTAGATCGCTAAACCGCTCGCCAGCCAAGGTGCCCAAAAGTGACCGCGCAGCCCGATCTTCTATCTTCAAACCTGTTCTGGCAAGAGCTTCTACAAACTGCTCTTCGATACCAATGAGGGCGGCACGCAAATCGGCTTGCTTGGTCTGACTCTCCAAAATCATCGCGTCGTATTCTTCGCGACTTGTGATGATCAAATCTTCAGCCTTGCTCATGGACTCCCGAGCAGGTGCGGTATCTCGTTTTCGACGCATCTCGTCTTGTTCGAATGATTCGTCGCGTATTGCTTTTTGTACCGCTTTGGCCTCGGCTCGAAGATCACCAGCTCCTTCACCGGCCAAAATCATCGTGGCGGCACGCAGCAAATCTTCGATGGCTTCATCGTTCGAAATCTTTGTTTCCTTCACTCCAAGAACATCCCACCAGGGACTCTTCTGTGGAAGGACGTCGTGGGATTCGAATTTCCCCAACGCCTTCCCCAAATCCCGCTCGATGCGATTGAAGAGGTCTTGGGCCGCCGCCGAAGCATCATCGGCCGGCAGGAAAGCAATGCAACTTGAAACCAAAAAAGAAGTGATCAAGATGATTTCCTCAGGTCAGGCGTTGGTGCGATCGGAACTTCCAAAGGTGCTGGTTCGGGACCAGACTTGCTGGGCACAGGGTTCATTCGAATTGCCTCAAAGAGTTGCTCCTCCGTCAGCAGTGCGATGCAAATAGAAATAGCCTTGCGTTCCCGACCGGCGTCTCGTTCATTCTGTGCCGCGAGGACCGGCATCAAATTTTGCATCAACCGCTGCTGTTGCTCTGGAGCAAGAGCAAGGCCTTGCAACATCTTCGCGAATTCAGCAATCGTAGGAAGACGACGTACCAGCGACTCTCGAAGTCGAACTGATCGCGTGGTAAGCATCGCGCGAACTTTCATCGCGAACGACTCTATTTGGATCCCTCCCGCATCAGCCTTCAGCTCTTCCTCTAAGGCGGCTTGGTATCTCCCAATCGCGTCCACAGCAATCTTGGCTTGATCAGGAGTCAATTGATCTTGCAATTCGTAGACCAGTGAACTTCGCTTGGCGACCACTCCCCAGCCATCTATAGCGCTCCCAAGCGAAACGTTTTCGCCTCGGCTTGATTTCATCACCATTTCCTTGAGCCGGTCCAAATGGGTATCGACGTAGCGATCAAACTCCCCATCACGGCTGGCAATTGTTTTTTGAACCAACGCTCGCTGCCCCGGCGACAGGGCCAACTGTTGAACCGCGATGTGCGAAGGTTCGGGCCACCGCATCAACCGCCCGTTTTCAGCACGATGCACCAGCTCGATCGGCGAAAGTGCCACCAGCGTTGGCGGCGGAGCAGCAGGAGCCGTTCCGGACGGTGGGTCATTCATCAGGCAAGAGATCACAACGGCAACATCAAATATCACGGTTCAAGTGTACGCTCCGATGGATGGGACGCCTTTTTTCTCCCACCGAAGAACTCACCATCCTGCATGAGGATGAAGATTTTGTCGTGATTCACAAGCCCTGGGGCCTACGCTCTGCCCCTGGTCGAACCGAGGGCACCCAAGATTCGGCCGAACTTCGTCTCCGGGCAATGATCCCTCGAGCCGAGGGACCAATGACTGTCCACCGATTGGATATTGAGACCAGTGGCCTCATGATTTTTGCGCTCAACCCAATCGCACAGTCCAACCTTTCCAAACAATTTCAATTCAGGCTGGTCACCAAAAAATACATCGCATTGGTGGAACATTCGCCTATGAGCAGGCAAGGGACAATCGACGCACCCCTTGCAAAGGATCCTGACCCCGACCGCTGGCCGCGACAGAAGATTTGTATGGACACTGGTCGCGCGTCGCGGACGGTGTGGAAGATTCATGAACGCCCCATCGAAAAAGCCCTCGAGCACCAAGGGCAACCTGTTCGACTGGAGCTCATGCCTGAATCAGGGCGGACCCATCAACTTCGGGTGCACCTTGCTTCAGACCCCTCCACAGGCGGGCTGGGCACACCGATATTGGGCGACACCCTCTACGGAACGGAGTCCCGCGCATCTCGACTCTGTTTACATGCGGAAAGTTTGGGATTCTGGCGGCCCCATGAGGACCAATGGATGGCCTTCGAATCCCTGGCGCCTTTTTAAAAATCATCAAACATTCTGGCGGGTTGGACCCGGCGATCACGCCATGACTGATGGACCGGGTTGGACACTCGGCTCACCAGCCCGATCCGGGCCCCGTCGCTTGTGCGGCGGGGCTCTTTTTTTTGATCAAAGCGTGGGTCGCCCGAAGATCGGGGGTTCCAATAGGCTCGGAGGGACTCGAACCCTCAACGCTCAATTTGAGCCGCGGATTTTAAGTCCGCTGCGTCTGCCAATTCCGCCACGAGCCCAGAACCTGACTTTACCAATTCCAAGGTGGAGCAAAAGGGTCAGCGTGGGGAGATCGATTCTTGATTCACAATTTCTTAGGGGCCCTTGAGACCTTCCCAAATTTCACGGACTGCAGAAACACGCCAATCTGGAAGATGGAAGGACCACTTTGACCACTGAGACCAAGCCGCCTGAGGCTTTTGTCCGAGCCCTGGGTTGAAATCAATGGTGCACCAAGCTCCAGTGTCCGCCGTATCACCAAGGTCAAGAGATACCTCAAGCTGGCCCTCGATGGTCTCAAACCTCAAAACGGCCGATTCAGGTGAAAGAGGGTGCTCAGTTCGCGACCGAACCGAATCAAAATCCAATCGAACTGGCCATGCGGGCAGACTGGTCCGGGCAGAGTTTTGAATGGCCTCGGAGATGGGCTCTCCACCATCGGTCTTGAGAGCCCAAACGTTAGGAGTGGCCCCCAAAGAATCTGAGCTGGGGACAAGAGTCATCCGGCCCATTTGCACCTTGCGAATTGAGCCAGACTGCAACTCGCAAAAAGTGGTCTGCATCCAACTGACCGGATTGATGTCAAAATCAATATGACCTTTGCATTTGTAGGTTTGATCTTTTTGGGCCAAACGAGCAAACGTAGCCTTTGGTTGCCATTGTTGCTTGCCCAACAGGAGGTGGAACAGTGTGTTCGCTCCTGAAAGCAACTCAACCTCAGTGGTGTTCCCATCCGGATCAGGCAACGCCAAGTTCATTGCGTGATGACGGGCCGGATCGCTGGTCTTCGCCTCCCTCTGTTCAAGCTGACTCAGTTGCATCAGAAACCTACGGACCCTCTCATTTCGAACGGGGTATCCGTCAGCGCTTTCGCAACGCCAAAGATCACCTTCGCGCCGCAAGTTCATCCCGTCGCCCCCCTTTCGGATCACAATCGAGTCGATGGTGTCTACTGACGATTTAAGATCTGGAATCATCAAGACGCCAAGATCCAAATCAATGTGGTTGTTTTCACCTGAGCGGGTAAAAACCGCAAGAAGCAAAAAAGCCGTAATTGCGGCCAAAGGAACCAGACTTTTGTTCGGTCTCATACCGAACGCCTCCGCGAAAGAAACAACAGACCGATCAGGGTCGCCACCGCTAAAGGCCAGATGACCGTATTAAAAATCATCAGGTTGTTCCCCAGTTGCTCAATATCCTTTCGAAGATTGAGTTGAACGGTACGAAGTTGCTTTCGGGCTTCAACGACCTTGGTCTGAAGCTGCTGAACCTCTTCTTCTTGCTCAGGAGACATAAGCAGTGACGCTCGAGTTGAGATCTGCTCTTGCTGCAATTGCGCCAACCGACGCTCGGTGTCTTGAATTTCAGACTCCAGCCTCTGTTGTTCAGCCAGGTATTCGGTTTCGGCTGACTTGCGAATGGACTCAACACGATCAAATGGGCGGGTGTACTCGCCCCGGCCACGAAGGCTGGCGAGGACGGAGTCGCCGGCCATGGCTTCCATGGCGTTGAGCATGAAAGCTCCATTGTCGGCGAAAGTTCGGTATCCCAAACTGATTGATCCGATCCGCTCCTCACGAACCCAGTTCGCATCGGAGAGAAAATCAACGTCACCAATGACCAAAATATTGGCCGTGCCCGATTTTGCCTGATTTGGGTTATCCAACAGGCCTGCGAGCGCTGGATCGACCGGAGCCAAACCATCCGTTTCAGGATAAGCACTCTGAACAGGCCCGGTGAGACGAGCCGCCACAACTTGGTGCTCCCCACTGGAAACAAAGTTCTGAATCAGAGTCGCAGGATTGATTTCACCACCCAGTTGTGCCGTCAACATCCGCTGACTGTTTGCACTTGATCGAACAACGGGCACAAGTTTGGTCTTGGCATTTTCTTCAATCGAAAGAGCGCCGACCGTAGCCAAATTCAAAGAACTCAAACCCTTGGTAATCGGATCATCACCGTTCAGATTTTCCCGTCGAGCGTTCCACCAAGCGAGGAAGTCCATCACTTCAATGCCCCGCTCGGTCATCGTTTGAACCCGCTGGGCAAGATCACGGTCGGCAACAAAATAGCCTCGGCTCCAGTTCAAACCCCAAGCCGCCAAGAATGAATCGAACTGGCTGGCTGTTGGCTGGGGGCCTGGCATACCGAAGGCTGCATCTGCAGCCTGTGCATCTGCCTCACACCACGGATCGATCGCAAGCACAAGAGGACTTCCTGCGAGAACATATGAATCGATAGCCACTGACAATTCCGAAGAGAGGTTTCTAGGATGAACAATCCATAGCAAATCCAGACCGGTTGGGAGTTGAGCCTCTGACTCTGGAATGAGGATCACATCAAACAGTTGTTCAACTTGACTCAGAACTTGCCACCCAGGTTTCATTTGCATGGTCTGAGTGTCAACGCTTGGAGCCAGGTCGATTGAAGAGATGATCCCGACCTTTGGACGACCCACCCGACCCACTGAAATTACCGAACGCATGATTTCATACTCGAGGAAGCGTTCTTGAGTTGGATCCAGATACGGAATGATCTGTTGCTCGTCAACACTGTTCACGGCCACAAGACCCAGCGTCAGCTCTCGGCCAGCACCATCTATTTGAATCCGGGAGAGCTGCGCGGCACGAGCTGAATCCTCAGCTTCTGAAAACGGTTCGGGATCCAGAACCCGAAGCTGAATAGTCCCACCAGAAGCCTCAACGAGCTCTTCGAGAAATTCTTGGACACGCTGACCATAGGTACGAAAATTTGGAAGGTTTTCTGCGCTCTTTTTTGAGAAGTAAAAATCCAGTCGCACGGGTTCGTCAAGGTTTTTTAGCAGGGGACCAACGCCTTTTGACAATGAATAGAGGCTATTTTCAGTCAGGTCCAGTCGAACACCAGGCAAACTTTTCGCGATCAAAATATTGAACGCGAATGCCGCGAGCAATATCAAAAACGATCCAACTATTGCGGTTTGAGCTGCATTTTTCTTCATGTCATGCCGCCTTTCGCCATTCGATCAACCCCACATTGATCGACAGAAAACCAAAAATCAGGCTGCCGAAATACAGCACATCCCGAATATCGATAACCCCCCGCACCATGGATTCAAAGTGAGTCAGAACTCCGATCGCAGACAAGCCTTCAACCAATACCTCTGGAGCCCACCCTCGAAAGAAATCAAGCACCACGGGAAAGCCTGCGAGCAACAACAGGAAGCAGGCGGCTGCGCAAAGAACAAACGCGACAACCTGATTCTTGGTCAAGCTGCTGATTGCACTTCCCAATGCCAGGAATACTCCCGCCGTGAACCATGAGGCCAGATAAGAGCATGCAATCACGCCGTGATCCGGATCCCCAAGAAAGGAGACAGTCCACCACATGGGAAGCGTCAGGAAGAGCGCCACCCCCGTGAATGCCCATGCGGCCAAAAATTTTCCAAGAACCAGATCCTTCATCGTGAGAGGTAGTGTGGCAATCAATTCGATGGTTCCAGTCCGTCGCTCTTCCGCCCACAGTCGCATGGAGATGGCGGGAATCAGAAAAAGGTAGAGCCAGGGGTGGAACTGAAAGAATGGACGCAAATCTGCCTGACCTCGGTCAAAAAAACCACCAAGGTTGAACGCGAACATTGCGGTCAAGAACAGAAAGACCACCAAGAAGATGGCCGCCAGCGGCGTTGCGAAGTAGGCCGAAAATTCCCGGCGAAATACGATACTGATGCGTCTCACGCGCCGATCTCCTCAAGTTCGCCACTGGTGACCGATCGAAAGACATGATCCATTGGATTCCCAGCCACACCAGCAGGAGCCATTGCCCGCAAGGCTTCCGGCGTATCGTCTGCCACGACCTTCCCTTTGTTGATGATGACGGCGCGAGTGCAAACTGCCTCGACCTCTTCCAAAATATGGGTAGACAAGACGATGGCCTTTCCTTGCGCTTCCCCCATCTCGGTGATGAGCTTCCGCACCTCATGCTTTTGATTTGGGTCAAGACCATCAGTTGGCTCATCAAGAATCAAGACCGGAGGGTCGTGCAACATTGCCTGAGCCAAACCAACCCGACGCTTGAACCCTTTGGAGAGGGTCTCCACCGTTTGGCCCAGGACCAGTTGCAAATGAATCCGCTCCACCGCTTCTTCCACTCTTCGTTTGGCTTCCATTCCTAGGAAACCACGTGCTTGCGCGACAAACATCAAGAACTCCCGAACCTTCATGTCGGGGTAGGCCGGTGCGCCCTCTGGCAGGTAGCCCATTCTGCGTCGCGCCTCGAGGGGATCAGCATGAAGGTCCACGCCCGCCAATTGAACAGATCCCGCATCCATTTCAAGAAAGCCGGTCAACATCCGCATCGTGGTGCTCTTTCCGGCGCCATTGGGACCCAGGAAGCCGAGCACTTCTCCCGCGGAGACGGTCAAGTCAATGCCGTCCACTGCTTGGATGTGTCCAAATTTTTTTCTCAAACCCCGCGCTTCAATCAAGGTAGTCATGACATCCTCCACAACCCAATGGTTTTCATTGACAACGTGCTCAGGGCGAAATTTTATACCTGTGATTTTACTTTTGCCGCCACGTCGGCTTTCA
>PAFA01000023.1 GCA_002700845.1 Phycisphaerae bacterium
AGATTCGAACTCGCAACCTCCGGATAGACAGTCCGGAGCTCTAACCAATTGAGCTACCGCCCCAAGTTGTCGCTCTGAAGAACAGAGCAGGAACGAAATCGTAGCGTCAACAGCCGTGGTGTCAAGTCGGGATGGGGGTTCTGGCGGCTCTAAGCACGCTATTTGGCCTCAATCCATGTCGCGCCAATCGATGAGCCAGCCGTGATCGGCACCTGCAAATCGGGCATGGCCCCCGCCATGGCTTGCACCACGAAATCTCGCAAAGCTTCTGCCTGTGCGCTGGGACATTCCAGGACCAATTCATCGTGGATTTGCAACAACAACCGAGCCTCGGGAAAGGCCTTGGGGAGGCGGTGATGAACGTCCACCATGGCAACCTTGATGAGGTCGGCGGCCGATCCTTGCACGACGGTGTTGATGGCGTAACGTTCCGCCCGCTGGCGGAGCATGGGGTTCCTTTGATCAATACCCTCGATGGCTCGTCGGCGTCCCAAGATCGTACGCACGTATCCCGTATCCCTGGCTTCCTGAACGCACGCGGCCAAGAACTGATCGATACCAACAAACCGAGCTTTGTAGTCATCGATCACTTGCTGGGCTTCGCCGGGGGAAATGGTGTGGTTCAATCGACGAGAAAGACCAAACGCCGTAATCCCATAGACGATCCCAAAGTTGATCATTTTGGCGGTCGAACGTTGAGCATCATCCACATCTTCGGGGTCAACCGCAAAAGTTTGAGCGGCAACCGCCGTGTGAATATCTGCGCCAAGCTCAAAAGCTTCTCGAAGCGCAGGGTCACCAGAAAGATGGGCCAAAATACGAAGTTCGATCTGTGAATAGTCGGCCGTTACCAACAGATTTCCTTCGTCGGCAACGAACGCTCGGCGAATCTCTCGGCCAACATCCGTGCGGATCGGGATATTCTGTAGGTTCGGGTCGCTGCTGGAAAGTCGACCAGTAGAGGCCACCGCCTGGTGAAACGAGGCGTGGATGCGGCCGGTTGCCGCACACACATGCTCGGGCAAGGAAGCCAAATACGTCCCAACCAGTTTGGTTAACTGCCGATATTCAATGACCAAAGCGGGGATAGGCGTGTCGTTGTCTGGAGCATCCCGAAGCTTTTCAAGCACCTCAAGATCAGTGCTTGGAGTCCCACTTTTGCCTTTCTTGATTGGCTTCAGACCCAGCCCCGGAGGATCAGCCTCAGGGTCGTTGAAGAGGGCGGCGGAAAGTTGTTTCGGAGAATCGGGATTAAAGGCATGTGGGGTATGGACGGCAATCTCGTGCGCAATTTCTTCAATACGATCTTGCAGTCTCGCTTGCTGCTTGGCGAGTTCTTTCAAATCCACCCCGATGCCATTCCACTCCATCTCAGCCAAGACTTCCACCAAGGGCAATTCAACTTCATGAGCAAGCTTTTGAAGCTTTTCGGCCTCCACCTTGGGCTGCAGAAGATCATCCAGCCGCAACGTTGCATCTGCGTCCTCGGCCGCGTAATCGGAAGCTTGGTCCAGCGGCACCTCTGCAAAGCCAATCTGTGACTTTCCTTTTCCAATCAGCTCTGAGATTGGTGTCATCTCAATTCCCAACAGGCCGAGAGACAGTGCATTGAGGCCATGGCTGCTTCGGGTGGAGTCGAGGAGGTAGGACGAAATCATTGTGTCCCCAAACGGCCCCTCCACGTTGATGCCTGCCCCCCGTAAAATCTGCAAGTCGTACTTCAAGTTGTGCGCGACTTTTCGGATGCCCTTCTTCGCAAAGGCTGGCTGCAACAAGGCCGCTGCTTCCTCGAGGCCAAGATGCTTTGCTGGATCGGGAGATTGCACCGGGATGTACACCGCCTCCCCCGCCTTGATACTGAACGAGAATCCAACCAGATCAGCCGACCGCGGACGAAGGCTGGTGGTTTCAGTGTCGAATGCAAAGCGGTCCGCCGCCAACAACTCTTCGGCGTATGCCTGGACTTCGCCCGTGGTGCACAAACAGCGGTATGTTCCCAATGAAGCCTTTGGCTCTCTGGTCGCCGGAGCATCAGCAGATGCAGCAAACAAGCCACCATCGATCGGATCCGGAGAGGACGAACGCTTGGTGGCCGTTGCTTCCAAAGAAGATGGGGACACGTCATCAAGCGGTTCAGCATTACCAGCGAGTTCACGAAACGATCGTGGATAATTGTTGAACCCAAGCTGAAGGCACAAAGCATCCAACCCGGGAAGATCCAATTGGCTGGAATCAAAATTTGACTCCGCCAAGTCGAACCCTGTGTTTAAATCGCGCTTCAAGTCCACAAGCTTTCGTGCCAGCGCTGTGGTTTCGCGATGCTCCGCGATGGCTTGCATCTTCTTGCCCTTTAGGGTCGGCAAGGCTTCATACAGCCCTTGCAAATCACCGTGTTCAATAATGAGTTTGGCGGCAGTCTTTGGTCCAATGCCCGGCACACCAGGGATATTGTCGGCCGTGTCACCCATCAAGGCCAAAATGTCACCAACCATATGTGGCTCCACCCCCTCTGTTTTGAAAACATCAGAGGGTGTCACCAACGAGTCTTTCATCGCATCAAACATGTCCACATATGCAGAGCACAACTGGGTCAAATCTTTGTCACGGCTTGCAATTCGGATGGGCAACTTGGGGTGATCCGATGCGCACCATTCAATGATGGAAGCAATCGTGTCGTCAGCTTCCACACCTTCGAGGCCAAAGACGGGAATCTGCATCAACTTCAACAGTTCCAAGCACCGTTCCACCTGGGGCCCAAAGTCCTCTGGCGCCTCATCTCGGTTGGCTTTGTATTCGGGATACAACTTGCTACGAAAGGTCTCGGTGTCCCCAGCCGCGTCGATCACAACGACCAGTTTGGTGGGCTTGTGGGTGCGGATCATATTGAGAAGGGTGCCCGTAAAGCCGTACACCAAGTGCGTCGGCTCTCCAGTCACCGGACTGGTCATCCCACCCCGGATCGCGTGATATGCCCGAAAGAACGCCGCGTGCCCATCAACGATCCAGAGTCGGTCCATGAGGCTGATGCTATTCGGAGCCTGCCAGTTGTGTCCGGCACAACAAGATCAACTCCTGGCCTTCGAACCGCAACGCGTCGACGATGACCGTTCGTTTGTCTTGCAGGGGGATCACTTGGGGAAAAGTAAGTTCCCCTGGCACATCAGCAACCCACGACACTGGCACCGGAAGCACCCCTCCTACCCGCGAACGGACCAACTGAAGCTTTGTGCACGTGGCTGAATCACCAGCTGCTTGCACCCCAAACTCCAGCCAACCCCAGCCAAGAAAGCCAAGAACGATCCCCGGTGGAACCACCTTGCCCCGCGGACGCACGCGGATCTGGGGTGGGCCTAAGGAATCAAGCAGTCCAAGAGTGGTGGGTGATTCTCTTTGCAGCCAAGGCCGAAGGCGTTGTGCCAAGAACGCATTGCACAGGGCGGGATCCAAGCGGAGCTCCCAGGATGCGTCGTCTTCACGCAACGTGGTCAGCTGATCGACCACTTCCTGCTCAAACCGCTCGCCAGCGCCATCGACATGCTGCTTGGGCTGGTACCAGCCTGGCGGCGTGCGCAGCAACAGCCACCCCGCCACCAGGACCAACAATGCAGCGAACCACAACCACCAGCGGCTGTGGCGCGGGCTCACTCGTCGACGACCTCGAGCAACTCGACGTCAAAGATCAAAGTTGCGCGGGCAGGAATACTCCCCGGGCGGCCGTTCTCGCCGTAAGCCATTCCGTAAGGAATGACCAATTTGCGTTGACCGCCGACCTTCATCGAGCCGACACCCTCGGTCCAACCTTTGATGACTTGACTCAGGCCAAACTCAGCGGGCGTTCCACGATCTACGGAAGAATCAAACTTCTCGCCGTTGACCAAGTAGCCGGTGTAATGCACCTTGACCCGTGCGGTGGGACCGCTTGGCATGGGCCCATCACCATCGACCATGTCGTAATAGACCAGGCCCGAATCGGTGATGTTCTTTTCTACTCCGGCAAGTTCCATGCCCGGAAGGCTTTCAGGCACCATCTCGTAATCAGCACGTTCCAATCGCTCAAGATCGCAAATGATCATCGCGTTGGCTGGAACTTCGATCGCCGGAGCGCCTTGCGCACCAAAAGCTTCGGCGGCTGGAATAAAGCATTTCATCGTAGCGCCAACCGGCATTCGCTCCAGTGCTGTTTGAACTCCAGGAACGAATGAGGAAGAAACCGAACGAAGTGGGAACTCTGGGGCCGCTCCACGCTCACGGGTATCAAACACTTTGGTGCCGTTATTTAAGTACAGCGTGGCATGGAATGAGACTGTGGTTTCGGCCGTGGGACGGTCACCGGTACCGGGATTTCCCATGATGAACTTCAGGCCGTTGGCGGCGTCTTCCATGTCTCCGGTCACTTCATTCCCGGGCCAACGGGAGGAGGCCATGGGGGCAAACGCTTCACCGGTCATTGGGTTCACAGGCACCACCATGCGTCGACCTTCGGCGTACACCACAACATCCAAATGGTCGTGTCCGTCATGCAACGTCCACTTTGCCGAATGGGCAATACCACCGGTCGCTTTCTCTGCCGCTTGAATGGCTGAGACAAGAGTGGGCTTCCCACGCAAGTTGGATTCAACGGCGGCGGGGTCTTCGGGCATCGAGGCCCAGTTACGGTGTCCAGAGTGGTCTTGCATCATGGGGGCTACAGCAATGGCAGAAGCGGTCAAAAAAGCGGCAATCGCAATGGGTTTGGGCATGAGGGTTCCTGACTGTTCATTGATGATGAAGGCTAGGCCATCTGTACGCCCCGGGGGGCCACCAGAAGCAAAGGAAGAGAAAAAAAACCGCGCCGACCAGCGACGCGGGGTGAAATTTGGAATGCGGCAGAAATCAGCCGGCTACGGCAGCAGCCATTTTTTCGGCCTTCGCACGGGCTTCTTCCAAGTTGCCGACGTACATGAACGCAGACTCAGGAAGGTCATCAGCCTCGCCATCGCATAAACGCTCGAAAGAGTCGATCGTCTCAGACAGAGGCGTGGTAATACCGGGGAATCCGGTAAATTGCTCAGCCACGAAGAAGGGCTGGGACAGGAAGCGTTCGATCTTCCGGGCCCGAGACACAATCAACTTGTCTTCTTCTGCGAGTTCATCAACACCAAGAATGGCAATGATGTCTTGGAGATCGCGGTAACGCTGCAGAATGTTTTGCACGCGGCGGGCACAGCTGTAGTGTCGTTCGCCAAGGATCGCTGGCTCAAGAATTCGCGATGTTGAAGAAATGGGATCGACCGCAGGATAAATGCCCTTCTCAGCAATCCGACGCTCCAGAACGACAAACGCGTCCAAGTGGCCGAAAGCTGTCGCCGGTGCGGGGTCGGTCAAGTCATCTGCCGGGACGTAGATCGCCTGAACTGAGGTGATCGCACCGGTGCTGGTCGAAGTAATTCGCTCTTGCAGTTCGCCCATTTCTGTGGACAGCGTGGGCTGGTACCCCACCGCCGATGGCATCCGGCCCAAGAGGGCGGACACTTCGGAACCGGCTTGGGTAAAGCGGAAGACGTTGTCGACAAAAATCAAGGTTTCCTTACCGGATGCATCACGGAACTCTTCCGCCATGGTCAAACCGGACAAGGCGACGCGAAGACGTGCACCTGGAGGCTCGTTCATCTGACCGAAGACCATCGCCACCTTGTCGAGAACTCGGACCGTTTGCCCGCTCTCGTCGGTGTATTCGGCCTCAGCCATTTCTCGCCAAAGGTCATTGCCTTCGCGAGTTCGTTCGCCAACCCCGCAGAACACGGAGTAGCCACCAAAGCCACGGGCAACTCGAGCAATCATCTCTTGGATCACCACGGTCTTGCCCACACCAGCACCACCAAAGAGACCAATCTTGCCACCCCGCACAAACGGGCAGAGCAGGTCAATCACTTTGATACCGGTCTCAAGGATTTCGGTCTTGGGGTTGAGCTGATCAAACTTTGGTGGCTCACGGTGAATGGGCGATGTCTTCTGGCTGCCCACGGGGCCAGCAAGGTCGATCGGCTCACCCAACAAGTTGAACACACGGCCAAGAACCTCTTCGCCAACGGGGACGGAGAGCGGGCCGCCAGTATCTTCACAACCGTCTCCACGACGGAGACCGTCGGTGGAGGCCAGCGCAACGCAGCGGATTTGTCCACCACCTAAGTGCCGGGCAACTTCACCCACAAGGGTAGAAGTTTCGCCCGCTACGGTGACGGAGCACTTCACGGCGTTGTAGATGGCCGGGAGTTGATCTTCGGGAAATTGTGCGTCAAAGGTCGATCCAATGACTTGAATGATGGTGCCGTTTGCGGGCATGCCTTCCTCCATGGGTTCAGGGTTGGAAGGATATCCAGCAAAGGGCAAGCGTGCCACCAAACGGGCCGTCCCGGTACCCTGTTTGGCATGCCTTTTTCATTCTTGGATGCCTGGACCCCCGATGGGCCGGATTCGGCACAAGGGTCTCGGACGATTCGTCCTGATGAAGACTACCTGTCCGACCACTTCCCCAGCTTCCCAATCATGCCCGGAGTGCTGATGGTTGAAGCCTTGGTTCAGACCGCACGAAGGCTTCTGGAGCAAGAATCAGGCGGGCACTGGGTCCTTGGAGAAGCCAAAGCTGTCCGCTACGGAGCCATGGTTCAGCCTGGCATGGTCCTCCGAACCACCATTACGGTCAAAAAACGGACCCCCGAAGGCATTGAGTGCAAGGGAGAAGGCCTTCGAGACGATGGGGAGACGGCAGTCTCCGGACGATTTATCATGCGTCCCCTACGCCCAGCCCTTTCTGGTCTTGAATCACGGAACACAGGAGTCGAACAATGACCCGCGATGACATCATGGAAAAAGTGGTCGAAGTCTTGGAGGACGCCCTCGGGGCTGATCCTGAGGACATCGTTCCTGCCGCCAGCCTCACGGCCGATCTTGATGCCGAGTCGATCGACTTCTTGGACATTGTCTTCAAACTCGAGCAGACGTTCGGCTTCAAAGTCGGACAAGGCGAACTGTTCCCGGAAAACATGACCGACAACGAAGAGTGGGTGCAAGGCGATGACATCACCGAAGCAGGGATGGCGATGCTCCAAGAAAAACTCCCGCATGTGGACCTCACCCCAGTGATCGAATCCAAAAAAGTTTCGAAGCTCGCTGGCATCGTCACCGTGGACTCCATTGTGAATTTTGTCGAGCGCAAGCTCGACGCGGCAGGCTGATTCAAACATGCGATGGAACTGGATCGACCGAATTCTCCGGCACGATCCTGGAAAACGCCTTGACGCCATCAAGGTTGTCTCGCTCAGCGAAGACCACATCCATGACCACTTTCATGATGCGCCGTGCATGCCTGCCCCGTTGATGATCGAAGGCATGGCTCAAACCGCTGGCATTTTGGTCGGCGCAATCTCCAATTTTGAGCGTCGCGTTATTTTGGCCAAAATCTCCCGAGCTCAATTCGAATGCGATGCGTTTCCTGGCGACCAAATTCGCTATGTCGCCACACTCGAACGTATGGCAGATGCTGGCGCGAGCACCAAGGGGACGGTCGAAATCCGACGCGGAGACCAGCCCAACTTTCACCTCGCCGGCCATGTGGACTTGTTCTTCAGTCACCTCGATGGCGAAAGGGCCCCCGCCAACCTTCCCGAAGGTAATTTTGTCTTCTCGGACAACTTTAAAATTTTGCTCGATGGCTTCGCCACGACCAGCCGTGATGACCACTGAGCGTTTGCCGAAAAACGCATCCACGCTAGCGCAAGTGAGTCCGAGAACCAATCGAAATCATGGACACGCTCTGGACAAAAAAGACGGCCCCGTCGCAAAGCGAGCGGGGCCGATCCAGGGGGGGGCAAGTTGGTGAAGCCTCGGTACAGGGCTTCAGTTGAGATGAACCGGAAGCATCTCAGACTTC
>PAFA01000024.1 GCA_002700845.1 Phycisphaerae bacterium
CGCCGCCAATGCCGCCACCAACCACTGGCTATTCAAACTCGCGGAAATCCCAAATGCCACTGCCGCAATTGCTGCCAAGCCGCCAGCCAAGCCATCCATATTGTCAATGAAGTTGATGGCATTTGTTACGGCCACAATCCATAGCAAGGAAAATGTGACTGAAACCACCGGGCCCGCAAACTCCAAAATGGTGGCCCCACCCCAAAAAACGGCCAAGGCCGCGGCTAGGGTTTGCACCACCAACTTGGTCTGCGCAGGCAAAGCTCGACGGTCATCGCAGACCCCCAAGACGAGCAGCATCAGTCCCCCAAGCGAAAGAGCACCTGCGGCCGTTGTTCCCGTCAAAATTCGATTTTGATGCTCAAGCAGCGAGTTTGGCAACCAGCCAATGGTCCATTCGGGGAAAATCGCAAGGATCCCCAGTGCGAGAAGTGGCAACGGGATGAACGCAAGACCACCAACATTGGGCACCTCACGCAGAACTTTGACATGACCAGAGTGACCGCTGGAATCCAACGCACCCCGCCGACGGGCCCACGGAATGAGCCGCCCCAGCACCATTGTGGACAAGAGGGCAGACCCGAAAGCCAAAAGCACCAGCGTCCACAATGGGGTTTCTGTAGCCGAATCCAGCATGGGGATATCGTACGAACTCTTATGCAACGCCTCGCCGTCTATTGTGCTTCAAGTGACAGCATCGATGCTGCTCTCCGACTTCACGCCCAAGCTCTCGGAAAGACGATGGCCCAGCGTGGACTTGAACTGATCTACGGCGGAGGTTCTATTGGCTTGATGGGAGAAGTGGCTCGGGCGGCAAAATCCGAAGGCGGGCGAGTGCATGGCGTCATCACGGAGCGGCTTCGCGATCTCGAACAAGGCTGGAATGAAGCCGATGTGCTTGAAGTCGTCCCCGACATGCGCACCCGAAAATCCCGCATGATTGAACTCGCTGATGGTTTTGTTGTGCTCTCTGGGGGGATTGGAACTTGGGAAGAATTCTTCGAAGTCTTGGTGGGGCGGCTGCTCGGCGAACATGACGGCCCGATCGGTGTGTTGAGGGATGGCCCCATGAATGATGCTTTGCTTGAATTGATTGAGCGTGGGACCAACCTTGGCTTCGTAAGGCCAGTGACCCAAGACTTGGTACAGGTTCATGAAGATCCGAAACAACTCCTGGATGCAATGCTGGCCAGTGAATCAAATGCGGTCGATGATGCCGACCTTCGACCCGGAGTTCGAGATTGAGTGGGCGAGTTGGATTGCTTGCTGGGTCGGGGGTATTGCCTCGGCTGGTGGCGGAAGGGATGCGCCAACAAAACATCCAGCCGGTGATCTTGCCGTTCCGGGGCATTGCAGATCCTGGCCTCCAAGCTCTAGCTGAAGAATGGCGGCCCGTTGGGGCCATGCGGCTTGGGTCCTGGATCAAACAACTTCAGCGAGCAAACTGCGATCAAGTCGTCATGGTGGGCAAAGTCGACCGAGCCAAATTGGCCCACAACCCGCTGGCCCAACTTCGAGAACGACCAGACTGGCGAGCACTTCGCCTGTGGTACCGTGATTTGCGACGCGATCGACGAACCGGAAATCTGGTTCAAGCAATTGCCAGGGAACTCTCGACCGGGGGCATCGAACTCATGGACTCCACCACCCATATCCCGCAGCATTTGGCACCCGCTGGGCTCTTGGCGGGGCCAAAGCTTGATTCACACGCCGAACGTCAACTTGCTTTTGGCACGCCACTGGTCCAATCACTCGCCAACAGCGATGTCGGCCAGTCGCTTGCGGTCTTAGGAAGTGACGTTTTGGCGGTGGAAGCCATTGAGGGCACCGACGCCATGATCGACCGAGCCGGCACATTGGCCAAAGGCCGAGCATGGACCCTCTTCAAAACCAGTGCGTCAAACCATGACCGCCGGGGAGATGTCCCCGTGATCGGTCCTCAAACCGTCGTTCGGGTGGCTCAAAATGGGGGCAAAACCATCGCTATTGGCGCTGGTCGAGTGATCCTTCTGGAAGCCGAAAAAGTGCGGGCCGAAGCCGACCGTTTCGGTGTTCGGCTTGTGGGTTTTTGAAGCCCCTAAACCTCATCCACAACCCCCCGCAAAAGCCTAATTTTCGCTAGAATAAACGCGGTTTCCGGTCCTTCTCCGGAGTCCGCGAAGAAGGCTTTTTTGAACCCATGACCACATCCCCATCTGACGCCACGAATCCTCCAAAATCCGGCGGCCGTGTGGTTGATATCGAGATCGAACGCGAACTCCACCAAAGCTATCTGCTGTACGCCATGAGCACCATCACGGACCGGGCGTTGCCTGATGTTCGGGATGGTTTGAAGCCCTCACAACGGCGCATCTTGATGGCGATGCACGACCTCAAACTTGGACCTGGATCCAAGCACCGAAAGTGCGCGAAGATCGCCGGCGACACCTCTGGCAACTACCACCCACACGGGGAATCGGTTGTCTATCCAACGCTGGTCAACATGGGCCAGGACTGGAAGATGCGCGCGATGCTCGTCGACAAACAAGGAAACTTTGGTTCCATCGATGGTGATCCGCCAGCGGCCATGCGATACACCGAAGCCCGAATGACCCAAGCATCGGTCGAGATGATGACCGACCTGAAGCTCGACACGGTTGACTTCAAAGCCAACTACGACGAAACCCGGGACGAACCCACAGTTCTGCCCGCCCGATTCCCAAACCTATTGGTCAATGGCGCGTCCGGTATCGCGGTGGGCATGAGCTGCTCGCTGCCGCCACACAACCCTGGTGAAATACTTCGGGCAATTATGCAAGTGCTTGATGCACCTGAAATCTCGACCACTGACTTGCTCCAAACAGTTCCGGGTCCCGACTTTCCCACCGGCGGCATCGTGGTGGGTCGACGCGGTGTGGCTGAGGCTTACGCCAGTGGACGGGGACGCATTCAAGTTCGAGGCAAAGTCAGTCACGAAGAAGACGCCAAGGGCAACCCGATTATCGTGATCAACGAGATCCCGTACCAAGTGGTACAGATCAATCTTATTGAGAAGATGGTGGATGCGGCCAAGGCCGGACGCATTGAAGAAATTCGTGACATCAAGAACTTCTCCGGCAAGAAGCACCGAACCCGCATCGTGGTTCATCTCAAGCGAGGTTCGGATCCACATGTTGTGGAACGCAAGCTCTACCAGTACACCCCACTCCAAACCACGTTCTCGATCATCCAAATCTCCCTCGACCGCGGACGCCCCCGCACCTTGGGACTGAAAGCCATGATCGAACGATGGATCAGCCACCGCCGCGTGGTGATTCGCCGCCGCACCGAGCATCTTCTGAAAGAAGCACAGCGTCAAGCACATCGTTTGGAGGGCCTCATTTTGGCCGTGTGCGATATCGACGAAGTGATTCGCCTGATCCGCAGCAGCCGCACCCGAGACGAAGCAATTTCGGAACTGATGGCCCGACAATTTGCCATTGCCGCCGGACACCGCCACGAAAAAATCATTCCCTCCGACTTGCTGGACGCAAGCCGCAAGGCCTCTGGCCTTTCGCTTTCTCGACTTCAAGCCGAAGCCATTGGCGCGCTGCGGCTGATTCAACTGGTTGGCCTGGAAATTGAAAAATTGGTCGCCGACTACACCGAGATCCTCAGCAAAATCCACGCCTACGAAGCGATTCTTGCCGACGACGCCCTGGTCAGAGACATCATCCGCGAAGACTGTACGGATCTCCTCGAGAAATTTGACACCCCGCGTCTGACGACCTTTGAAGAAGCCGAAGAAGGCGACTTCGATCTGGGTGCTTTTGTAAAAGAGCACACCGTTGCGGTCAGTCTCTCGCACCGTGGATTTGCCAAACGCCTCCCAATTGACACCTTCCGAGTCCAGGGACGCGGCGGGACGGGCATCAAAGGGGGCAAGGTCCAAGGTGAAGACGACTTCATTGCCCAGCTTTTGGTGTGTGGGTCGCATGACGACCTGATGTTCTTTACCGACACGGGCAGGGTTTTTGTAAAGAAGGCGTATGAAGTTCCTGAAGCTTCACGTACTTCCGCCGGTCGGTCGGTGCGGCAACTTTTGGAACTCAAGGAAAACGAATCGATTGTCAGCATGTTGGCATTGGAAGATTTCCGCGGTTCGGAAAAGTCACCTACCGGCGATTTGTTCTTTGCAACCAGAAGTGGTCGAATCAAACGCTCGGCACTCTCGGAATACAAGAACATCAATCGTTCGGGATTGATTGCCTTGAATCTGAACGAAGGCGACGCTCTGATTGGGGTTGTCCGAACCGAAGTCGAAGACCACGTCTTGCTGGCCACTGAAGCTGGCATGGCCATCCGATTCCAAGCGACTGACGCCCGCTCCATGGGCCGCAGTGCCGCTGGAGTAAAGGGAATGGATCTCGGCAAAACCGACTCGATCATTGGTTTGATCCGTGTGAACCCAGAAGCCGACTTGTTGTCCGTCACCGAAAATGGCTACGGAAAACGAACGCCATTGCACGAGTACCTTGTTCAAAAAGAAGACGGAACCGCTCATCCCCAAAATCGTGGCGGCAAAGGCCGACGGGACATCGTGGTTGATGATCGCAACGGCCGAGTGGTTGCCATCCGCTGCATCGAAGACGGTGACGAAGTCCTCTTCTCAACGGCTTCGGGGCAGACCATTCGCAGCCGAGCGGATGAGATTCGCCGTACGGGGCGTGGCACCAAGGGTGTCATTTGTGTTCGTATCCGTGAAGGTGACCGATTGATCGCAGCCGGTCGGATCGATGCGGCCGCCGTTGCTGGCGAACTCGAAGCCGAAGGTGAAGGCGAACCCAATGCCGACGCGTGAATGGCGAGAAGGCATTTGGTTGTGCGAAACCGGTCCCGAACCTCAGCTCAGTGAGGATCTCGAGAACTTGGCCTATCGCCTCACCCAGCAACTGGAAGGTGGAGGCCCAGACGTCGTGGTGGACCTCTCGACCGTCAAGTTCCTGAACTCTGTCTGCCTCGGTCGCCTCATCGAAGTCCGAGCCGCCTGCCAGCGTGGCGGAGGTCGACTTCGACTTGCTGGAGTAACCGACCGGATTTGGTCAGTACTCTTGGCCTCCAATTTAGATCGCTCGTTCCGCTGTTTGGAAGACGTGAGCACCGCACTCGCGTCATTGGCCGTCGAAGACGCGTAAGTCAGCCGTGCCGTTCGAAGAAGACGAAACTCGAATCGAAGTCGCCCCTCTGCTTGATGTCGCGTTTATTGCTCTTGCGGTCCTCGCCTTGGCTGCTGCCCGGGGTCCAGATCTCACCATGCTTCCCGCGGGCCTCCCTGTTCTCGGGGTGACCACCGATCGTCCGGCAGGAGATCGCATCGTGGTGAGCTTCGATGCCGACGGCACTTTTCGCGTGAATGGTGAATCCGTTTCAACTGAAGGTCTCACCGCACGCGTGGCGGAACTTCGCGAATCAATGCCCGAAGCGATTGTCTACTTGGCGGCCGAACCCAGCACATCAGATCCCCGGCTCGACGCGTTCTTGCGGGTTTGGGATGGGCTCTCTGAAATTGGTGCGGACTTGCGGATTGTTGGGCGACCCGAGACAACCCCGATTTCAGACTGATTCCTGCAGACTCGCGACAAACGAGGCCAGGCGTTCGCATCCCGCGTCGATGGTCTCTTCACCGCAGGCAAAGCTCATCCGGACGCAACGTTCCCCACCTGGACCAAACGGCGCCCCCGGAACAACCGCGACCAACGCCTCTTCAAGCAATGCTTCACAAAAGGCATGGACATCCGCCAATTTTTTGCCCGTGGGAGTCACTTTGCCGAAGCAATCACCCACGTCTGGGAAGCAGTAGAAGGCCCCTTCAGGCTTCAAACATTTGACTCCGTCAATCTCAGCAAGGCGCTCATGCATGCGTTCCGCACGGGACGCGAATCGAAGCCGCATCGACTCCAGATCTTCATCTGCCCCACCGTCGAGGACCGCTTTTACCGCCGGCATCACCAAACTTGAAGTGTGTGAAAGCGACTGGCCCTGAATCCGAGTCAGTATTTTGGCCAAGGGCTCGCCCCGCTCGGTCAGCATTGGTGCGACCACCCAGCCCAATCGCCAACCAGTCACCGCCGCTATTTTGGAAAGACCATGAAGTGTGATCACTCGGTCCTTCATACCTGGAATTGATGCGGGTGAACAATGTGTGGCATCACCGTAGCGCAATGTTGCATAGATCTCATCAGAGATGAGCATGGCATCCTTGTGCTGGGCAACCACGGCCGCAATACGTTCGACAATTTCATCGGGGAAAGCAACGCCAGTCGGATTCCCCGGGGAATTCAACATGACCGCGGCGGTGTTCGGCGTCATTGCTGCGGCAACCGCTTCTGGATCGGGACGGAAGCCGTCCTCAAAGGTGCACGGCACTTCCACCACTTTGCCGCCGCACAACTCGATCATGGGCTTGTACGACACCCAAGCTGGCGTCAAAATCACGACTTCATCGCCGCGTCCTGGCTGCAAAAGTGCTTGGAGCACCAAGAACAACGCCATCTTGCCCCCCGCCGTAAGCACAACGTCATCGGCGGTGCAGTCGATACCACCCTTTCGGTGAAAGGCCGCAATCGCTTCGCGAGCTTCCGGAGTACCCGGAACTGGTTCATACCCATTCATGCCATCATCAATAGCTTGGCGTACCGCCGCAATCGCGGCGGCCGGTGGGGGCAGGTCAGGTTCGCCGGCCGAGAAGCCCAGGACATCCTTGCCCTCCGCACGGAGTGCTTTGACTCGCGCGGCAAGGGCCAGAGTGGCCGAAGCTTCCAACTCCAATGCACGTTGAGAACACCGCATACCTACACTCCAATCCCCAAAGATGGGAAAAGACAAAGAATACCCTTCGCCCTGATTTCCTACTTCGAGGTTTACCCATGTCGTCACGTTTGCTTGCTTTTTCCGGTTCGCTCCGCCAGGAGTCATTCAACACCCAACTCGTCTTCTTGGCCGCAGACATGGCGGAATCCAGGGGGGCAGTGGTGACTCGACTCAAGCTGCAAGATTTGAATCTCCCGATGTTCGATGAGGACCACGAAGCCGCGTGCGGTCTTCCGGCTGGAGCCAAACAACTGAAAGACCTCATGCGCTCCCACGACGGATTCTTGATTTCGACGCCCGAGTACAACGGTTTTATGAGTGGAGCCCTGAAGAATGCCATCGACTGGGCGACCCGGCCCGAAGAGGGACACCCACCACTGGACTGCTTCTCCGGGAAGCTGGCTGGCATCATGGCCGCCAGCCCGGGGGGCTTGGGTGGAATTCGCGGACTGCCCATGCTTCGCTTGCTGCTTTCCAATATTGGCGTGAACGTTGTTGGGACCCAATATGCATTGGGACACGCCGAGGCTGGCATGCAAGACGGCACCGCCGAAAAGGGCGTCCAAAAGGTCGTGAATGAAGTCCTCCGCATGGCCCAGTAGTCTGAAACGCCGACCCCTCAGACGCCATACACTCTGAGACCAATGCATTACGAATCTCATAAGGCGGTCGTCGAAGACCTAGAGGCGCGGATCTTGACCATCCGTGACTCTCTTTGACTACGACGCAAAAGTAAGCAAACGGGCCGATTTGGCCAGCCAAATGGAAGCAGCTGACTTCTGGACCGACCAGGATGCAGCCAACGCCACCATCGATGAGTTCAGATTGCTCAAGACACAAACTGAAGGGCTCGAGAAGGCTATCGGAATGCTGGAAGATGGCCAAACTGCCCTGGAGATGGCCCCTGAGGATGAGGACTTCTTGGCCGAGGCAGACGAAACGCTGTACGCCCTCGAAAAGCACATGGAAAAGGTGGAACTGCAGAGCCTCCTTTCGGGGAAAAACGATCACCGAAATTGCTTCGTCACGATCCAAGCTGGGGCCGGGGGAACCGAAGCCAATGACTGGGCCGAGATGGTCGACCGGATGTATCTGTACTTCTTTGAACGCCGGGAATGGAAAGTGGAAGAAATCAGCCGCAGTCACGGGACTGAAGTCGGTATTTCTGAAGTCTCTTATCACATCAAGGGCCCCATGTCCTACGGCTACCTCAACTGCGAGCGCGGCACACACCGCCTTGCGCGGGTAAGCCCCTTTAACGCCGAAGGCAAGAGGCAAACCTCCTTCGCCACGGTCGATGTCATTCCAGAGATGCCCGAGTCTGAAGTCGCGGTCGATGAAAATGAATGTGACATTGTGGCCTTTGCCCGCTCTTCGGGACCTGGCGGGCAGAACGTCAACAAAGTCGCTTCGGCCTGCCGCGTGGTGCACAAGCCCACTGGCATCCAGATTGTGGCCTCAACATTCCGAGACTTTGGGCAGAACAAACGACAAGCGCTCACCATTTTGCAAGCCAAGCTGGAACAACTTGAAGAAGAACGCCGCCAAGCCGAACTCGACGAGGCAACCGGTGGCGCCGTCGAAAGAGGATGGGGATCGCAAATCCGCTCGTATGTCTTCTACGACAACCGGGTGAAAGACCACCGAAGCAATTTTGAAAAGCCAAACCCACAAAATGTGCTCAACGGTGAACTCGACGAATTCATTGACGCCGAGCTCAAACGAAAGCGGAAGCTCAACGGCTGATCAGGCCGTTCGTTCCAAGAATTCCGGAATCCGATCCAGATCGATGTTGCCACCAGTCAATATCAACGCAACGCGCTGATACCCCAATTTTGCGAACACCCCGGTAAGCGCTGCAGCCACGGGCACTGCACAAGCAGGCTCAATAATGATGCGCGCCTCGCTGAGAACAGCACGCCACGCATGGAGCACTTGATCGTCGTCTACAACCTCGATGCTCCGAACATGCTCCTTGATAATGGCCCACGGGATTTCACCAAGAGCCGTTTTCAGCCCCTCGCAAATGGTGTTCGCTGGGGGCGGAGGCTGACGGATCCCGGTGGCCAATGAACGGGCCGCATCGTCGGCATTCTTTGGTTCAGCCGCGTGCACATGCACCGACTGGCCCGATGCCGCAACCGCCAAGCAGGTGCCACTCAGCAGCCCCCCGCCGCCAACCGGGGGCACAATGGCATCCAGATCGGAAACTTGTTCCAGCACTTCGGCGGCGCATGTGGACTGCCCTGCCACCACGCGAGCATCGTCGTACGGATGCACCAACTCGGCACCAGTCGCAGCACAGACCTCGGCACATGCGGCCTCTCTTGCCGCCTGATTGTCTTCACACCAATGCAAACAGGCATCAGCATCTTCCATAGCTTGCACCTTGCGCTTGGTTGTGCCTTTGGGAACAACCACATGGCAAGGTATGCCTCGGCGTTTGGCGGCCAGAGCCAAGGCACCGCCGTGATTTCCTGAAGAATGGGTTGCGACCCCCCGGGCCGCTTGTTCATCGGTTAGCACGGCAACCGCATGGCTGGCACCTCGATACTTAAACGCTCCCGCGTGCTGCAAGTTTTCGCATTTCAAAAACAATTCGCAGCCTGCCTGTTCTGACAGCGCGGGACAGGTCAAGACCGGCGTACAGCGGACCACGCCCCGCAAACGAGTGCGAGCTTCGGCAACCACCCCAACCCCTGGAACCAGGCGAGCCTCCATCACTCGGCTCCCAACTGAAGGGGTGGACCCAGCGTGGCGTGAGCCGCGGAATACCAACCAAAGGCCATCGAACGCAAAGAAGGAACCCGATTGCCCGCTTCGTCCCGGACATCGACGGCATGCGGACCGTCTTTCACCAAGAAAGTGAACGACTGTCCATCCAGATCGACGGTTAAGGTGCCGGATCCTCCAACCTGCTTTGACAATTCAGCCAAGGACCACGAGTACATGGTGTTTGCCACCGGTAAGACCAAACAAGGTGTCTTGGAAAAAAGACCAAGTTCTTCTTCTGTGGAGCGAGCGGGGTACAGGAGCTTTTTACCCAGTTCATAGCTGCCGTAGTCCAATCGGCGATATCGCTCGCGCAACCCACCCTTCGGGGCCTGCAGAATCATGGTCCCGGGGTGATCAGCCAACCAATCTCCCCAGTGCCCAATGAAGAGGGGCAGACGTTTCAAAGTTGCCGTGCCCGGCCCATCAGGACCAGCAACCGCTTCACCGGTGATTGGATCCCAAAGACGTTCGGCACCAAGAGGATCGGTCCGGTTGTAAAGGAGCGGGATCGAGTGGTGGAGCAGACCAGAGTGGCCAAACTCAAGGACCTCGCCATTGACACGGCGGTCGTATGCAACCAACAGTCCCGACAGCGGTGCGTGAACCACAACCACTGGCACATCACCCACCATGTCATTGCACACTTCATGCGTACGCAACTGAAGCAGTGGCCAGGCCACGGCCTCTTCACCGTCGGCGTAAGCAACAACAGTTTCTGATGGGACCAGATATTTGCCGTACTCCTCGCGGTTCCATGACACCACCGCGGTGCCTTCCATTTTCTCCGGGGCATCAAGAGAACGGACCAGATCGCGGTGCAATTGAGCCGCCACCAAGTACTCGGGGTTCAGGGTGGAACCGTCCAAGACGAAGCCATAGGTCGCAGGATCAGAGCCATCGCCCGGTGGTCGATTTTTGACCCGGGACAAGGCTGGCGCCATGAAGTACACCATCAAAAAAAGCGCAAACAAACCCGTTGCAAGAAGCACGGGACCACCAGCACCAGAAGTCACGGTCAATTTCTGCGGCTTCGCCG
>PAFA01000025.1 GCA_002700845.1 Phycisphaerae bacterium
AAAGTTAGAAAGTGTTCCATCCACTATCCGGTCGAGAGTTCACACTGTTCGGATGCGCCGATTAAGTCATGAAGAAATTCATGATTGGGCTGAAAAACATTTTAAGTTTGACAGTCCGCATCGTTCTTGGGTTCTTGAACGAGCGGACGGCAGACCAGGTCGGGCTTTCACTTTGTCAAAATTGGATCTTGGTCCTTGGCGCGAAGTTGTTGATTTTGCTTGTGAAATGATCTGTTCACGAAGACCAGATCCTGTTGGTGTTTCCAAGATCATTGAAGTAATGCAAAAACATATTGATCTTACGGAGAAGGAAAGTAAGAAAAAGTCCAGCTCTCATGATGTTCGAGATGAAACGGTTTCAAAAGATGGATTGAACAAGGACACTTTCGATCTTCTTTTGGAACTTTTAGAATTTGAAATTCTAAAAATCAATTTTGATTCTGTAGAAGAAGCGGCTGGTGCTCGGGAAAGTCTTTTGCACGCTAGAAAATGGGTGCAAGGCACTTTGAACTGGAAGCAAGCTGTTGAGGGTTTGTTCACGATGCTCACGCGACCCGAGGTGGTGTCCACGAGTCTAGGCCGGGAATAAACCGCCCTCTCGCACTTCAGACTTCTTGATCATTTGATAAAGCGCGATGCCAGCCAAAATCATGGCTGCGCTTAACAATTGTCCTCTTGATAAACCCATAATTCGATCAATACCAACGTCAGGTTGCCGAACCAACTCGCTCAACATCCTTAGTGGCCCATACGCACAAAGAAAGCACGCGGCGATGGTTCCGGGACGCTTGGGTCGCCACCAAGCGACACACAAGATCAGTCCCAATAATGGCCCTTCAGTGATTGCTTGGAAAATTTGGCTCGGCCAATACGGGGTAAGAAGTGGCAACACTGCTTCTCGGGTGGCGAGGTCGCCTTGGATTAACTTTGTATGAATCGATGTTGAGCTTTCGTAGGGAAAGGTTGCTGCGACTTTCGTGACCACTTCGGAGACCGAATCAGGGTGTCCGGGAAGCATTTCGTTTGGGTATTTGATACTCCACCAGGGTGGTGATTGCGTGGAAAGCGGTTCCCCCCACAATTCGGCATTCACAAAATTGGCGAGGCGACCAAAGAACAAGCCTGGAGGTGCACAAAAAGCTGCGAGATCTGCCACATACAACATGTCTTGTAGACCGAGCTGATTCTTTCTCGCAAACCACACTGATGCACCAAGGACACCAAGTATCCCACCGTGACTGGCCATCCCACCTTTATGGATGGCAAGCAGTTCCCAAAATGGGAATGATGCATTAAACGTCCAGAGAACCTGTGGTTGGTAAAACAGGGCAAAACCGAGTCGGCCTCCAATAATCACACCAAACACCATGGTGGTTAGCAGTGAACCAGGATCAATATTTCGACGGGCAAGGGGGCTTCGACCGGTTTTGACCAGGCGGGCGATGAGTTGGCCAGCCACTAAAAATCCGGCGAGATACGCCAGTCCATACCAACGCAGGCCTATTTCACCTGAGATTCTCAGTAGGAATGGCGAGAGGTCATGAAGGTAGGATTCTGCAAGCACTAGATTGAAAATCCTAACGACAGATCATGAACACCTCTTCACCACCACCAGAATTCAGTTCGAACCCCGATCAACCCGTGTCAATACGGGACGCAACCGAACAGTTGTTGATGGGGAAGTCGCTTTCGTATGAAATCACCACCCAGGCTTTTGAGTGCATGATGACGGGTCGAGTTCACCACGCGGAGATCGGCGCGTTCCTCGGCATCCTGGCCACACGTGTACCTACGGGACAAGAAATTGCGGGTGCGGCCTCCGTCATGCGAAAGCATGTGCGCCTCGTGGATACTTGTGTGGACCGCCGCTCCCTTCTGGATACCGCAGGAACGGGGGGGGCACCTAAAACTTTTAATGTCTCAACTGCTGCGGCAATCGTTGCTGCGGCCGGCGGCGCAAAGGTTGCGAAACATGGCAATCGATCGCGTACCGGTCGTGGTTCTGCTGAGGTGCTTGATGGGCTGGGGGTCAATATTGAGGCCCCGATTGATGTTCAAACCCGATGCCTTGATGAACTCGGTGTGTGTTTTTGTTTTGCCCCAAACCACCACCCCGCAACCAAACATGTCATGCCGGTTCGAAAATCGCTGGGGTTCCCAACCATATTTAATTTGCTTGGTCCTCTTGCCAACCCCGTCCAAGCTGGCCGCCAACTGATGGGTGTCTACGGTAAAGACTTTGTTGAACCGGTTGCTCATGCTTTTCGGGATCTCAAGACGGTTCACTCCATCGTGATGCATTCCGATGACGGTCTTGATGAAATATCAATTTCGTCTGCGACACGTGGGTACGAAATCAAAGGTTCTGATATCAGAGAGTTCTTTTGCGAGCCAGAACAGTTTGGTTTTGATCGGTCTGATTTTTCAACCGTAACGGTTGCTTCACTTCCTGAAGCGATCTCTTTGATAAGAATGGTTTTAAGCGGTAAAGAGATTGGACCGGCTAGACACATGGTGCTGATGTCGTCTGGTGTTTCTTTGTACCTTTGTGGTTTGGTGGACTCTATTGAGCTTGGTGTTCAACAGGCTGCTGTTTTGATTGACAAAGGAGAGGCCCAGCGTGTTCTTGATCGCTTGGTCAATCTCACTTCGAAAACATAGGGAAGTTCATAAATGAGTAAAAAAGAAGTCCATATTTCGCCATTTCAAATTGGTTTCGTTTTGTTACTTCTTGTGTTTGCGCCCATTGCAATTCGTTGCGTAAAAACTGTTAATCCGGGTTATGTTGCCGTGGCCACATTCTTTGGTGAAGTTCAACAAAAGTCCTATGGTCCCGGTCTTCATTTCCCGGTTAACCCATTGTTGTCTTTCACTGAATTCGATGCTCGAAATAAAGAGCACAAAGAAACTATTGGCGTTCCCAGTCAAGACCAGTTGACGACACAGATTGATGTTTCAGTGAAATATCGGATCGATGGTGCAATGGTGGGTCGTATTCTTCAGGAAACCGGTTTGGCCGAACAGGTTCTTGCGGTGCACATTACTCCGGCCGTTCGATCTATTGTCCGAGAGCAAGGTAAAAGTATTGCTCGAGCTGAAGACTTCTTTCGTGAAGAAACCCAAGAGCAACTTCAAGGTGGGGTTCTCAGTCAATTGGTTGATTCCCTGAGTGACAAGGGTGTTGTTGTTGAACAAGTTTTGATTCGAGACATCAACCTTCCCAAAAACCTCATTCAACAGATCGAACGGAAGAAAGAAGCGGAACAAGAAGTCGAGCGACAAAAGGCCGAGCTCGAGCGGTTTCGAACCCAGCAAGAACAACAGGTTGCTGAGGCAGAAGCAAAATTGGATGCCGCCAGCAAAGAAGCTGAGACGATTCGTGTGCTGGCCGAGGCCAGGGCGTTTGAAATTGAAACTCTGACGGCAGCTTTGGCCAACGCACCTGGATACATCCAGTTGCAAGCGCTGGAGGCTCTGCAATCCATTTCTGAAGATCCAGCAGCCAAGCTGTATTTCATGAACGGTGATGCTCCAATGCCCCTCCCTCTGATGAACATGGGTCTCGGCAACAGTAAATAAGAGAAGAGAAGAGAAACCTTCTTCTCTCTTAGTTGACCCCCAAGCAATTGTGGACAATCTTCCACCTGGGATTTATAAACCCTTAAATTTCAGTGTTTAAAGCAACAACACTTCGCCGTGACATCATGTCTGGCGAGGTGTTGTTGCTTCTCAGGGTGTGCCGGTTGTCGGGCCACAACATCGCCGGTGCTGTCGCAAAGGGCACAAACACGCGACGCCCCATGGGCCCCCTTGGTCAACTTATCCACACCCAGGCGTCAGGCCGCGTGCTCGGACTCTTGATCACCCAAAAGCATCCGTTCAATGGTTTGGACCTCATTGGCCACCATTTCGTCCTCTTCCCGGCGCTTTGTAACCGCCTTCACGGCGTGCATGACGGTGGTGTGGTCTCGGCCCCCAAAATATGAGCCAATCTCTTCCAGGCTGTACCTGGTGTATCTACGAGCAAGCCACATACCCAACTGTCTTGGCATCGCTACCGATTTGTGTCGACGACGCGACAAAAGATCGGTGAGTTTGAGGTCGTAGTAGTGGCTGATGGCGTCCATGATGTCTTGGATGCTTGGAGTTGATGACCGAGGGGCATCTCCATCATCAATCCCAATGGCAATTTTCGCCAAATCCAAAGTAATTGGGAGTTCTTGGAGAACATGAAGGGAGTGAATACGGGTCAGCGCACCCTCAAGTTCTCGAATATTTCCATCAACCCGTGCTGCCAGGAAGGCCGCGACATTTTCACTCAATTGAAATCCATGCAGCCTCGCCTTTTGATGAACGATGGCTACTCGAGTTTCAAATTCAGGTGGTTCAACTCGGGTCACCAACCCGGAAGAGAATCGGCTCACCAACCGCTCTTCAAGTTGTGGAATGTCTGTGGGGGATGCGTTTGCAGTCAAAACAATTTGTTTTCCCGCTTGATGCAACGCGTTAAAGGTGTGGAAAAATTCCTCTTGAACCTTTTCTTTCCCCCCCAGCTCTTGAATATCATCAATAAGCAAGACATCTAAATCTCGATACCGAGCGCGGAAATCTGAGATGTTTTGATGAATCAAAGCCTCTTGAAAACTCGAAGAGAACTCTTCACAAGTTGTAAGCATCCATCGCAGGTGGGAGCTCGCGTCGTTCAAACGGTGGGCGATGGATTGCAAGAGGTGGGTCTTACCCAGACCAACATTGGCATAAATAAAGAGTGGGTTGTAAGAGCGTCCTGGACGGTCGCACACCGCGACCGAAGCCGCATTGGCCAACTGGTTGTTTGATCCAACCACAAATTGATCAAAAGTAAGGTCTGGACTTAAGACAACTGCTTCACGATCCGCTCTTGGTGCGGGGAGCAGCGGAGATTCCAACTCAGACTCTTCAATAAACTTCAACCCTAAGAGGCGTCCAGTAACTGCTTGTGCCGCCTCCTGGAACGTATCAATTGCTTTATTTTCCAAATACCTACGGTGAACATCTTGTTTCACCAAGATGGTGAGAACACCACCATCAACACCAATAGGCTCAAGTTCAACAAACCACTGCCGATACATCGGCGTGTGGTTGTTGCGGATGAAATCGAGCAAACGTTCTTTCAATTGAGGGTCGGGACGTGTCACAACTGACTCCTTACACCACACACCCTTGTTCACAAGAATGCGATATCCACAGGCTGTTCAAAGGAAGCAGCCACACTGAATCGATCAGATCACCTGACCGAGATTGAATGGATCCACCCACCCCTGGGAAAGATCCAGATTGCTTCAACGGTGGTTCATTTGGGGAGCAAACCAGCTATCGAGAAGCACAAGTGATCAAAGACGTTGATCACGTGGTGAATGTATGTGGATGTTCACAAATGGGCAAGGGTAAAACTCAACCCTTTATCAAGACTCCACTTCCCTTGATTCGGCATTGTGGACTTGTTGTTCATAGCGTGCAGAGTTACGCGGTCCATCCATCAAAATGTGGACCCGCTTTCCCTCTGGAAATCGATCCAACTCTTCTCGGGCCAACTGGATATTTGACCGTCTAGAGAGGTGGATAGCAATCACACAACCCGATTCCCACACTGGGAGAAGGCTTCGCAGGTCCTCAACATGGAGGTGCTTCCCAGCTCCTGCCCGCTTCCTCTCATCAGCGGCAAAAAATGTGCATTCCGTCACAATCACTTTGGCCGAAGCCACATCAGGGTGCATCAACGCTGGACACAGCTGGGTATCACCCGTGTATGCCACGTGGACGTGTTCATGAATTTCGGTGATTTGCGTCCCCTCAGTACGAAGGGATTTCAACTTCTCTTGGGCCATACCGACAAATTCGGCTTTTAACTTTTTACGTTTTTCAATCACCGAATAACCCTGGGAGGGAACGGTGTGGCTTGTCGCAAATGGCCGCAAAAAGATGTCAGGCTTTAACTCCCACTCTTCACCAGGGGCCAAGCCCACCAACTCGAAAGGCGTTTGCTGTCTTTCAAGGCCAATCCAACTCTTCATCATGTCTCGGAGAGGAATAACCAATGAGGGCGGGCAAACGACAGTTCCGGTCCCCATACCTTGAAAGTTCCGCTGACTGAAGTAGTACGGCAACCCCCCAATATGGTCCATATGTCCATGTGAGACCGCGGTGACCCCAGCAGCCAGGGCCCAACGGGGACAGCTCCCCATATCGAAATTCAAGCCGAGTTCTGGGATTTGAACCACAGTGTGTTCGCCTGCGACGGATTCACCTTGAATCCGATAGGGGGGTTCGTAGATAAATCCGGTCCGTGGACCACGAGGCGGAGGCTTAGGCAGCATCAAGGAATCTCCCAGATCGAGGCGTCAACCTCGAAGGGCATCAAGAAAGGGAGCAAAAAGCATACCCCAATCAGGTTTGGCGGCTGAGTGATTGTTTGGCAAAGGTCACCAACCGATCTCGAGCCGGGTGATCAGGTAGAACTTTTAACGCATCAACCGCACTTTTGACGTGGTTTTCGGCAAATACGCTGGCCTGATCAAAACCATTGTGATTCTCAATAAACAATTTCCGAATATGAGGATCCAAAGGAAGTGGCTCTCCAGCTGAATCCCGAGCCAAAATTCCTGGCAAAGTCAATTTTCCCAAAGCTGCATCTCTTCCAACCGATTTTCCTATTTGTTCTGTCGATGATGCTGCATCAAGCACATCATCGCGAATTTGGAAGGCAATCCCGAGATGGTTGGCGTACACCCTCAAGGCATCCAAAACATCTTGATCATCAGTCCCCAAACGTCCACCAAGCTCAGCACAAGCCACCAGTAGGGCCCCAGTTTTTCCCGAAACGATGCTGAGGTACTCATCAACACTTAAAGAGTCATCACCTCGTTTGACAAGTTGGTGCAATTCACCAGAACAAACCCGCCGGGTTGCTTCACCCAAAGCCAAGTCAAACTCCGGTTGACCCAAAGTAGCAATGAGACGGAATGAACTGGCGATAAGCCAATCACCCAACATGACCGCTGCCTCGTTGCCATGGAGAGCGTTGATTGTGGGGGAGTTGCGGCGGAGATCTGCCTCATCAAGAACATCATCATGAACCAATGTTGAAATATGAATCAATTCAACTGTGGCGGACAGAACTCGTGCCTCATCACTGCTTGGCTCACCTCCGCACGCCTCCGCACAAGACAAAGTAAGAGCAGGACGAAGCATTTTTCCACGAAAATGGTTCACCATCGGCACCAACTCTTCAAGGCCGGGAGCATCTGATTGGATGGCTCGATCCATCTCTTTCCGCACCGATTCGAGAAACGGCTGGAGCGAACCCAGGGCATCTGATGGGGTGGAGGGTTGAACCATGAGGATCGAGTATAGGCCTGCCCGTTACACTTCTCTCTATGTCTTCAGGCACCTCAAAACGATCAGAAAAGAAGAAGAAAAACAAAAAACCAACACCCGCCAAAGGGTGGCGAACCGCGGAAACCGCTGACCGACACGAGCTTTATGAACTTTCGGTTCAAAACGTGGATGCAGAGGTTGATTTGGTGCAGCAATTCTTTGCCGACCTTGGTGAGGGAGCGTGCCAAAGGGTGCGTGAAGATTTTTGTGGAACAGGCCAATTTTCTGCCGCTTGGGCCGCATCCGAAGAAAATCGATCAGCAATAGGTATCGATCTCGACCAAGAAGTATTGGAGTGGGGTCGAGAAAGACTAGCCAACCGTTTGAACGAAGAAGCTCAAAGCCGAGTAACCCTGCTTGAAGGGGATGTACTTGAAGTTGGTGGAGACAATGTTGATGCGGTTCTGGCAACGAATTTTTCGTACTACCTTTTTAAAACAAGGTCAGAATTAAAAGCTTACTTTGAAGCAGCCCGAAAACACCTTCGCCCCGGCGGCATTTTTATTATGGATGCCTACGGAGGAAGTGAGAGTTTTGAGGAGCAAGAGGAAGAACGCGACCTTGATGGCTTCACCTATGTTTGGGATCAGAATCATTACAACCCAATCACGGGTGATGTAATCAACCACATCCATTTTCGATTTCCAGACGGAACAGAATTAAACAAAGCGTTTACTTACGAATGGCGACTTTGGACGCTTCCAGAACTTCAAGAGTTGTTGATTGAAGCGGGATTCAGCACTTCACAGGTGTATTGGGAAGGCACCATTGAAGAAGGCGAAGATGAAGGTGAAGGCGACGGTGAATTTAAACAAACACGTGTGGGCGAAGCTTGCCAAGGTTGGATTGCCTACCTTGTGGCCCAACCGTGAAATTTGTTCTTTCTCTGGCAGAACCAAAACAAAAACATCGCGCCGAAGAACTTTTACTCACAAACCACTGTGTTTTTGAAGGCAACCCTTCTTTGGACGCCAAATTGACCCTAGATGAATTTGGGCTTGGTATTCATGAACCAAATATGTGGAATCAACCAGCGTTCTATGTTGATTTCACATCGATGGATATCCGAACTGGAGCAGGGAACATCTCCCGAAAACAACCATTGGCTCGGGCAGTCGGTCGTCAATCAGAAAAAATCCTTGACCTCACCGCTGGTTTTGGAAGTGATGCCAGCCTGTTGGCAGGTATGGGTTATTTGGTAGATGCTCGAGAGCGACACCCAATTGTGTATGCCCTTTTGCAAGACGCTCTTGATAGAACAGCCCAACACCCGGTGTACGCTGAAATTGTTGCAGAAAGAATTCGTCTACAACACCAAGAAGCGAATTCTGTTGGTCCGTCTTTTTTACGCGCGTTTGATGCGGTGTACGTAGACCCCATGTATCCACCAAAGAAATCGAAAGCTGCACCCCCGAGGCGTGCACAAATCCTTCAGTACCTGGCTGGAAAAGATCTCGATCAGGACGATCTGATTCGCTGGGTGAGAACCCACGCCAAAAGAACCGTTGTGAAGCGTCCTCGGCAAGCTCCCCCGACCCTTGAGGAAGCACCACATCATCAAGTTGAATCAAAGCTGGTGCGGTGGGACGTTTGGTTAAACCAATCATCATCCACCTGAAGTGGAGCGTATGGGACTCGAACCCATAACCCCTGCCTTGCAAAGGCAGTGCTCTCCCAATTGAGCTAACGCCCCAGATGTCGAAGAAACATTGTACCGCGAGCCAGCTGAACTGGGCGCATTCTTATTTGGGAACCAGTACTTCCAATGTTCCTACCACCTGGAGCAATGGGACCCCCAACAGGTTGGGCCCACGATTGCCAGAGACCCCAACAAGGGCTTGGTTCCGAGAAAGTTGCCACAACTGCTCAGTCAATGCCCCTTTAGGGTTGAGGTAGACAATCGTCCGTTGAGAAACGGGGTCTCGAAGCCGTAGAAGTTGGGGTCGTGGTCGACCATTTGCACCAGGCTTTCCGTCGTAAGCTCGTGATGCGGAGAGAAGACCAACAAAATCCAGATCAGTTCGACTTAACGCCAATTTTTGACGTGCAAGAACATCATTTTCCAATTGACCAAGCCGGCCCTGAAGTTCAATAAATTTTCGCTCTTCATCCTGAAGAATAGAGAACAAATCAACCGCTTCTAAAAGCCGTTTGGCTTGACCAGCAACAGTTTCATTGTCGGCCTGGGTGGCCAAAGCTTCAAACTCTCGACGCAGTGGGGCGGGCTCGGCTTCAAGGATTGGTCCCTTGGTCATAGATTTCCACGCCAACTCCAAAGCCGACCACGCTTCAGGAATTGAGACGGGAGTGCCATCCCAAACACTGTTTCCGTTCGCGTCCACCCCATTTGTTGTTTCAACTTCACTCCTCGGTGTTGAAGTCTGTGGTTGGAGAGAATCTTGATTTTCTTCCACTTCCTCCACCAAAACGTCTTTCTCGATATTTTCAGGTTCTTCAACAACCTGAGTTGTTTGTTCTTCGTTTTGCAATTCTTCTTCTGGTTCTTGAGCTGTTCGAAGTTCTTGATCTTGAATTCTTTGACGCTCTTGTTCTTTGACGCGTTCTTCTTCTTGCGCTTTCCGCTGTTCTTCTTCTAGGCGTTGCCTCTCTTTTTCCTCTTCTTCTTTTCGACGATCTTCTTCGAGTTGTTGTTTTTCTTTTTCAGTCTCAATCCGAAGTCGCTCTATCTCTTCTTGGCGAAATTTTTGAATAGTCGCTTCACTTGTCTGGGCTTGAAAGAGCTGATTGTTTGATCTTGCAAGTGCATCTTCCGGTGCAGCAACCAAATGAGATTGGAGAATGAAGGCGTATGACCCTTTGGGCATCGCAATCTCAAGAACAGTTCGTTGAATTGCACGTTCTTTCTCGGTCGATTTCTTCAATACCGGGTATGTGGTTCCCGAAATCAATAATGCACCCCGGTATCGGCTTGGAGATTTTCCAGGCCCAACCCCAATTTGCCGCAGATACGCTTTGTCACCCTTTCGAGCCGTGAACACCATCACCTCATCATCAAATGCTTCTGAGGATGTGTTGATCAGTTCGATATCACAAGTGATGTTCTGAAATGTCCCCAACTCTTGACCAGCCAACTCCACCGCCACGAATTGGCCATAGTTTTCTTGAGGCATCGTTCGAACGATTGCCCCCTCCGGCAAGACCGCAATCTCGTAATAGGACACATCAGCACCGGAACGGACCAAGCATGTATCGGTGGTCATCATCAATTCAGACCCAGTATTGGGGTCCATAAAGGTTCCGGCGACAATCAGAATGATGGTTGAGAGGGTTGACATGGTGTTTCTCGCGATGAAAATCGTACGATTTCAGTATGGCACATACGCTCGGAGTGAGCAGTTCAGACATTGTTACCGCCGCGGAGTATCTTCGCTTGGGCGGGGTTGTGGGGTTACCCACGGAAACGGTGTATGGCCTTGCCGCATCAGCGTTCAATTCTGAGGCAGTATCAGAGATTTTTCGACTCAAAGGCCGACCACCGAACAACCCGTTGATCGTGCACATCCACGATTTTGATCAAGTGGATCGGTTGGCGAGAAGAATTCCTCCTTCCCTGTCCAAAATTGTTGACGAATATTGGCCCGGAGCCCTCACAGTCGTCTTGGAAGCTCACCCCGATATCCCCGGGATTGTTCTTGGGGGTGGCTCCACCGTCGGGATCCGAATGCCGGCCCACCCAGTTTTTCGTGAAGTGCTTTCGGCGCTTGGTGAACCTCTTGCTGCACCCAGCGCGAACCGATCCAATCACGTTTCTCCAACCAATGCCTTTCATGTTGAATCAGATTTTCCAGACGAAAACTTCCCCATCCTTGACGCTGGTCCGTCAACGATTGGATTGGAGTCAACCGTTCTTTCCCTGGTTGGTACACCTAAAGTTTTGCGTTTGGGTGGTATTTCAGCATCAGCGTTGCAAAAATTGATTCCAGACTTACAAGTTCAGATTTCAACACAGCAAACAGAGTCACCAGGAACATCCAGTCGCCACTACGCCCCTAAAACCTCATTTCGGGTTTGGTTTAATAAACAACCTTCTGGGTCTTTTGGTGTCCTGGTGTTTGGCACCCCTTTCCAACACGAAGCAAACAAAGTGTGGGATCTCGGGGATAAACCATTAGAAGCGGCAAAAAAACTTTACAGCACTATTCGTGAAATGGATCAAAGCAACTTTGATTCACTGTTTGTGGTGTTGCCGAATCAAGAACAAATGAAAAACTCAGACTGGACGGCAATTATTGATCGCTTGGGCCGCGCGACCCAGTCGAAATAACCACATCAGCGGTGTGCATTAAATCATCTGGAAGCATCTCGAAAAAATCTGGAACCAAACTAACGGTAAGAATTTCATCGGAAGGCCGGCGGTGTGAATATTCCAAGACAGTCGCGCCATTTTCGAGGATATGGAAGGCGCCAACCAAAAGCACCGCTGGCTGCGCACCTGAGGAACGAAGATCAGCCAAACTTTTACCCATTGAAGCATCCCAGATTCGCTGCGCGAGATAAAACCGATCACCAGTAGCTGGATCAGTATTTTCGCCCATCAAATCAAAAAACCGGTTTCGATACTCCTGGTCATCAATATCAGTTGGTAAGGAAAACCATGCAGATCGAGTTCCATCGGTGGGCAAAGCATCTTTCCCCGCGATCCGGGCGTGACGCACGTATCGGCGTGGTGCGTTGGCTGCAAAAACCAAACCCTCGCGGTCAAAAATAATATCTATAGAAGGTTGATAAAAAGTGTCCCAAGTTTTCAGCCCCGCCCAATTGGTGCTGCCTGTAAGTTCCCTGAAGGTTTCTTGATCGATGACGCCATCCCGAAAATCATCCAATAACGGTTGTTCATCTCTTTCGAGCATTTCCAGCGCTAAACCAGTACCTGATGGGGCATCCTCCAAGAGGGCTTGTTGAACCAGATGACCCACAAGGTCATCATGCATCTCCCCCAACATGACAGCGTCAGCTTTGGAAAATCGGTCTTGTAATTCAGACCACATCATTGGTTTTCCTGAGTGCCCATCAAAGACTGGACAAAATCTTGGATCTGGTGTGTTTTGGATGTCTTCTTGAACTGTTAAAGAATGAGAGCATCCCATTAGGAACAGCACACCCAGGATCTTTGGCGTTGTCATCCCCCAATATTAGATCACGGCCCCCAGTTGAAGGCAATTTTAGCACCCGGGTACCCAAGCGAAAGAATCTTGCGCCACGTCAACCCTGACTGTGCTCGGGCTTCAGACCCAAACTGGCACAAACCCACTCCATGACCAAAACCAGCACCAGTCAGTTTCAGTGAACCAGCTTCGTTTTCACAACGAAGGACCCACCCCGAATACACGTCAGCCCCAGCAGCCCGTAATTTTTCCCGGAGTGTGCTCGAAGGTAAATTTTTGGTAACACCTTTGTTGTCCCGAAGTTGGAACTGAACCGTTCGTCCCCAGGGGTTGGTTTGAATAGGTTTGATTGAGCGAATTGAACCCAAACCAACTTCCCCTCCAAGCTTCCGCCCTGATACTTCTGAAAACCAGCGATACCGACTGCTTTTTTGACATGGGCAAGGTCGACCTTGGCCCGAAAGCGGTGGAACAGCATTGGCTGGAGACATCCATCTGTCTGAAGCCCGAGCGGGACGGCCACCACAGCACGAAGAGTAATAGGCACAAAGAATCTGATTGTTCCAGGTCAAGACTTGACCTCGAGTTTTTAAAACAGCTTCGGTGGCGACAGTACGAATTTCCCCTCCAACAAACGCTTGATCTTGGGCACTGGCCCGAACATGCCAAAATTTACCGCGGCGATCTTTCATCCTGACCAACGCAAAAGACCGAGCCGCGACCGCCAACGCTCGATACGTGTTGGGATGCCATTGTGAATACAACTCACGTTGCAACACACCTGGTAGGTACGTTTCTAAACCAAAGGCCCCAACGACCTCGATCATCCCTTCTTGATGCCGGAGAGACAGACTGTTGGTTGGAAATTGAGTGCCATTGATTAAAAAATCACTTGGCGAAGACAAATCAAGTGTGCCACCTTGTTGCTCAGTGAGGACTTGAGAACCACGCAGCAGTTTCCATGTGGACCCTTTATTTTCTTTTGTGTAAGAAATTGTCAACGGGCCAGCGAATGGCTTTCCACCAAATCGGGTGATTGTTGAAGAATCTCCAACCTTCAATACTGAGGTGGGGAGATCCAACAACCGAACCTTGATGGTGGGCTCTACTGCAGGAGTACGCAGTGGGAGGTCTAATGTTTTTCTGCCAGCTGTCTGTTGACTGCAACCCAAGGGTATTCCCATAGTCGCGGAACCAATGACCGCACGAACCATACCCCTACGAGACAAGAACCCATCATCCATGCGGGCATCTTCACGTCATCCAGCGGATATCGCCAGTTGGCGAAACTTTGTTTATCCCAGTTTGCGGAGTGACAGGTTGTGCACTTCCAACCGTTCTTTGATTTCATCCAAGCTGGTAGAGCCAAAGTTCTTGACACCCATAAGCTCAGCTTCGGTTCGCATCGCCAGGTCACCAATGGTGCCAATACCAAGGAGCTGCAGCGCTTTACGAGCTCTGACCGACAGGTCTAGGCCCGAAATAGGCTTGTTTAGCACGTGGTCTGGAGCCAAACCTTTGAGCTCTTCGAAAGCGTCATTCTGGTTGCGACGGATTTGCCCATCAACACCTTGACCCAGCCGCAAACCTTTACTGGCAAGCATGCTTTTAATTTCAACCAAACTGGTCTCACCAAAGTTTCGGTAAGAAAGAAGTTCAGCTTCTCCAACCTTGAGAAGGTCACCAAGGGTTCGGATATTCATCTTCTTTAAGCAGTTTCGGGCACGTACCGACAACTCAAAGTCAGTGACTGGTGTATCAAGCATTGTGTTGAAGCGACCTTGATCTCGCTCAGTATCTTCATCAAAGAGCATTGATTCACTGGCTTCGCAATCCCGCTGGAACATCCGAGCTCTTGGGTGATTGGGATTTGATTCCAACACCGGGCGAAGCACCCGCATGGCCTCGTCGTACTCCCCACGATCCTCAAACATGATTGCCAAGTTGATGAGGGCGTTGGTGTGCGGCTGCTCATCAGCGGCAAGCGACTGGTACAACGACATTGCCTCTTCTTCTTCGCCCATCAAATCCAACAACCAGGCAAGGCGGAAGCGAGATTCTTTCAACGGGCTCTCGGCCACAGCTTCTCTGTAGGCACCAATCGCAGCGATTCGATCACCTTCAGATTCAGCAGTTACGCCACGCTGGTGATGTTCTTTGGCTTTGGCGATATCGCCCTCGCCAATAACGAGGTCTTCAGTGTTCATGCTCATCGAAAATCGGTCCTCATAGGGTCTAAGTCCAACCCGTTGGGCCAGACGAACGGACCATCATAGGATCACCGGAACATTCGTCAACTCCCCTTGGCGGACTTAGAATCAATCAGGTTGATATTTCGCCACTTCCCTGATTTCCACCGCCAAGCCATCACCACACCAAGGGCAAGGATGTAAAGGGTGGCGGCGATCCATGGGCCAATTGAGGCACTCTCTGGAATCACCCACAACGAGAGGTAGCCCAAGCCAATCAAGATGGTCCACTGGAGGACCACCATGACGACTCCGGGCCAGGTGGTATCCCCAGCACCGCGTAGGGCACCAGAAAGCACAATGCCCACAGCGTCAAGGGTTTGCCAAAAAGCAGCACAAAGCAACATCCATCGTCCGAGCCGCATGATTTCCACTCGACTGGCCTCAGGGGTGTTTTGGTTGATGAAGATTCCAATAAGTGGTTCGTAAAGGGTGGCGAAAACCAAAGCCCAAAGAGTCATATACACAATGCCAATTTGCAAAGTGATTCGGACTCGCGACTGGGCTTCTTCGGGACGATTTTCACCAATGAGTCGTCCAACAATCGAGGTGATCGCCACAGAAAAGCCGACAGCAGGCATAAAAGAAAGATGCATGTAACGCATGGCAATCCATGAGGCCGTCATGTGCTCTGCACCAAAGCGTCCAACCAGAGCAGTCATAAACCATGCCCAACAGATCAGCTCACTGCCCCAAGATAAAGAAGCAGGCCAACCCCTTTTGAACAAATCACAACACGCTGAAACATGCCAGCCACGAGCGCCGAGAACATCAAAAACAGCTTTTGTTTTCGAAGAAAAAAGAGCCACCAAAGGGATGAATGCTTCAACAATCGAACCAATCACTGTTCCCCAAGCGGCTCCCGCAACCCCAAGTTGTGGAGCAAATGAGATCCCAGGAAGTCCGAGTGATGGCACTCCAAATTCACCAAACACCAGTGCGTAGGAGGCGAATAGGTTGGTGAGATTGCCCAAAATGGCAGAGAGCGTGACAACTTTTGGTCGATGCAAACCAAAGAAGCAATTGTGACTGAGACGGCCCAAAAGACTGAAAAGGCCACCAGCCAACAATATTTGTCCGTAGGCAATTTCTTTTTTGACCAGACTTGGTTGTCCAAGGTCACCATGGAGTTCATCAAAAAACCAAGGGAGAGCAGCAGCAAGTGGCAACATGATCAACAGCCACCACAGCAGGGCCAACCACAGCCCAGCCCAAGCAAATTTTGCCCCCCGATTGGCATCACCAGCCCCCAAATGTTGGCTCACAAATGTGTTGACCAACGAGAGCGTGCCGGCGGCAATAGAAATAGGAGCAAAGGCCCATACACCAGCATTTCCCTGGGCGGCTACATCCTCGGTCCCTACTTGTCCCAAAAGCACAGCATCAACAAATTGCATCACCGTGTAACTCGTCATCGTGATAACAGTTGGCCACGCAAGGTGCCAAACCTCAGCCAAAGGGCGTTCTGGACGGTTGGGACTGTTCATCAAGACCAAAGATTGTAAGTTGAAGGCCGAAGTAAGCACTTTGTTCGAAGGGAATCCAATATGCAACCTCTGAGTCGTACAACTGTCGCCATTCTCTTTTTGGCCACTACATTCCAATGCTGGGCTGCAGACGCTCTTTCGGTGAACCCATTAACCAGAGCTCAACAGCTCCCACTGTCAAAAACAGACCGTATCGCCCAAGAGTTAAATCTTGGTTGGGCACCTCCTGATCTTGCTGGTGAAGGCTTGCGTTGGATGGGGCTTGAGGGTGAGGTCCCATCTTGGGAAGCCCTTCAGGGTCAAGTGATTGTCTTGCAATCGTTCCGCGCCCCGTCACCCCAAATCAAAAAAGTTCGTGAGGCTATTGAGGGCCTTGCTTCTACCGATGTTCTTTTCCTTCCTGTGCACACACCTGATCGTGCAGAGAGATTTGATGAGGACAAACGAATCAAAGTTGGCTTAGACCAAATCCCAGTTTTGATTGATGAAAAAGGTGAGCTTTGTGATCGATTTGGTTTTCGAAGAAAAATGACCAATGTCATTATTGATCGCAGGGGGGTTGTCGCTGCAGTAGGTGTTCGTACTGAGGCGATGGTGGATGTTCTCCAAAGCATGTTGTCGTTTTCCAAAGAAGAAGCGTTGACGAAAAACCCAAGCAAAAAGAAAGCACCAGAATCTCCCGAATACCCAGCCCACAACACTGAAGTCGGCAGCGCTACAGATCGTCAAGGAGAAAAGGCACCTGAATTCAGTGTCGCCCAATGGGTGGGTACCCGTCCTGAGATGAAAGATAAAACCGTGGTGATTGATTTTTGGGCGACATGGTGTGGCCCATGCCGAGCAGCCATCCCGCATATGAATGAATTGCAGCAAGCGTTCGCTTCAGATCTTGTCTGTGTAGGCGTGAGCAACGAAAACTCTGATGCATTTAAGAAAGGCATGTCTTCTCGACAACTCAATAAACCAAACACTTTTGCTTATTCATTGGCTTTAGACCCGTCAGCCAAAATGCAACGTCATTTTGGAGTACGTGGCATTCCACACTGTGTGGTGATATCTCCTGACGGAAAAGTGCGTTGGCAGGGGCATCCAGCAAGATTGGATTCAGGAAAATTGGGTGCAATTGTGAAAGCGGGACGCGGGGCCGAAGCAATATTTACACCGTTCTGGACCAAGAAAAAGAAGTGACTTTTAAAGCAAAGTCAACAAGACCAGTAGATCACTGAAATCCACATCCCCGTTGCTGTTTAGATCTTCAGGACATCCGGTGCAAGGTCCCCAAGCCGCAAGAAGGATAAGCAGGTCGTTGAAGTTAACGACACCATCCCCATTGAAATCACCAATCACGGGAGAGCCAATAGAAAGCTGGAGATTTACCCCCAAAAGGTCTTGGCTCTGACCAGGAATATCTTCATCAAGCGTTGTGAATACCAGTGGTAATTCATATTCACCGGGGACAGAAGCATCAATCAAAACCTTTATTGATTCCGAACCGCTTCCAAGATTGGCTGGTGTATCAATCACACTTATGAGTGGAAAATCAATCGGTGATATCAAATCATCAAAGAACAGCCGTGACTGCAAGCTGTCGAATCCAAAATTCCAAACTTCAAGTTCGAACAACACGGGTTCACTACCGATGTCAATTGAAGCGGAAACAACTCCACCAGGAATAAAAACGTCGGGTGAAAGCGACGGCTGAGCCGGCCGAATACATGTCCAACTCATTGGATAAACACCAAGTCCACCAGTTCCTACGACAGGAGAGCCCAAGACGATGGTGCCAGTCTTCGGGCCAACTGATGAAGCATCGACAGGAAGAGTCGTTTGGGATGAATCAAGAACAGGGGTTGTTCCAGATCGCGCACCGTTGACCCCCCCATTCCCATCGATGGTCCACTCGAGAGGCATGGAACCCGCAGGGACCTGCGCGGGGGTGGTATGTGTGATGACGAAGGGGGCCTGAGGATTGTTGCCAAGAACGACTCGATCGAAAGACGCCAAAATTTCACCGGAAGCTGGAAGTGAGAATTCCACAACAACTGGAACATGATCAGCACCATCGTGCAGGGCATCAGCAAGTTGATTGCTTCGAGATATTTCCCCGGGGTAGTAAAAGTTGTTTCCACTGTTGATTGCGTTGTTGTAGTGCGAACCATCGTTCCCAAGAGACCGGTAGCTCCCCGGAATAAGATTCAAACCTGTTCCACCCTGGGTCGAGGTACTGCTAAAAATAAAATCAAATCGATCATCCATGCCCCCTCCGACCAAGCCATCGTCGCTCGAACTGCTTCGTGGGCTCTGGGTGTGTCGAATTGCATTACCAGAACCTGACCAAGACCCGTTTCCCAATGGATCAATGATCGCATTGTTGCCTGAGGTGTTTTCGATCAACTCATAACCTGATTCCGAATTGGAGTAAAAATTAAAATCGCCTCCCCAAATAATGTTGGCATTGTCAGGAAGGTTGGCGATGTCATTCAAGATCGTTTGGGTTCCACTCTCCCGGAGATCTTCATTGCTTGATCCTTGACTCGCTTTGAGGTGGCAGGAATACAACCAAAAATCGGTGGCCCCATCGGATGCGTCAAGGGTGAACCGCCAACGATCACTGTCGCGTCCGGCACCAGTAAATAAATCACGGTGATCACCAACCATCTCAGTCAACAAATCCCCTCGGTAGATACAAGCCTGGGCTCCACCAGAATCAGAGTTTGTGTAAGTCGCAATACGCCAGGTTGGTCCCGGAACCTCAGCATTCAGGAGACTTCGGATCGTGGTTTGATCACCCTCGTTGACTTCTTGCAGAATCAAGATCGCTGGGGCAGCTGACCAGCCTGGCGTGTCATCTTCAGCCAACTCAGACAATATTGTCCGGATGGCCGAAAGCTCTCCACGTAGAGCAGCACAATTCCAGGTCACCACCCGGAATTGGGCGTCAGCCATGGCCGTAAAGGACAAGATCAAGAGGACGACGGATTGCCGAAGGGCAACTGGGGGCATGTCACCAATGTAGAACCAAGAATTGGGATCACAACTTAGATTCTTCAGGTACCTACGATAGTTGTATGGAACAGACAGCCATTAATCGTCCAGACCCCGAAACCGTGACTATTTCCGGCTACGAGGTTGACCGTCGCTACGGCCCAGAAAGTATCCAGACCACAGACCCTACAGACGTCAACAAGCCTCACCCCCGGATTGCGGAGCCTGGACAATACCCTTTTACCCGTGGAATTCACGAAGGGATGTACCGAACCCGGCTTTGGACCATGCGTCAATTTGCGGGATTTGGTTCTGCCGATGACACCAATCGTCGATTCAAGTACCTGCTTGAAAATGCGCGAGGCACCAAAGCAAACACAGGATTGTCAACAGCATTCGACCTTCCAACCCTGATGGGTCGTGATTCAGATGATGCGCTGAGTGCTGGCGAAGTGGGACGCTGTGGTGTCGCGATTGACACCATTGAAGATATGGAGCGTTTGTACGCTGATATTCCGCTTGACGAAGTCACCGTTTCACAAACCATCAACGGACCCGCAGCGGTGATCTGGGCGATGTACTTGGCGATGGCCCGACGCAAAGGGTTTTCTTGGGACCGACTGGGTGGCACCCTTCAAAACGACATTTTGAAGGAGTTCCATAGCCAAAACGAATTCATCTATCCGCCTGAGGCTTCAGTAAAGCTGGTGGTGGACACCATTGAACACCAGATGAACCACGTGCCAAGATGGAACAGTATTTCGGTTTCCGGATATCACATCCGTGAAGCAGGATCGACAGCTGTCCAAGAGTTGGCGTTCACTTTGCGTGATGGGATGGAATATGTAGAAGCATCGATGCGGCGAGGTTTGGATGTCGATGACTTTGCCCCACGTCTTTCATTCTTCTTCAATGCGCACAATGAATTCTTTGAAGAGATTTGCAAGATTCGTGCTGCTCGGAGAATTTGGGCTACCGCCATGCGAGAACGGTTCGGTGCGAAATCCGAACGTTCTTGGTGGATGCGTACGCATGTCCAAACCGCTGGGTGTTCTCTTACCGAACAGCAACCACTGAACAATATTGTTCGGGTTGCTTATCAGGCTATGGCTGGAGCTCTTGGGGGTTGCCAAAGTTTGCACACCGATTCCATGGATGAAACACTTGGTTTACCAACAGAGACAGCTGTACGCGTAGCTTTGCGCACCCAACAAATTTTAGCCCACGAGACAGGAATTCATCGCACCGTGGACCCTTTGGGTGGTTCTTGGTATGTCGAAGCATTGACTGATCGTATGGAACAGGATGCCAACGCCATCATTGGTGAAATTGACAACATGGGTGGTGTCGTCTCTGGAATCAATAAGGGTTACTTTCGACGATCTATTGCCGACGCCTCTTACCGATTCGGCCAAGAGATGGAAGCTGGTGATCGGATTGTGGTTGGTATGAACGCATACCAAGATGGCAATGAAGACCAACAGGTTGAGATTTTGCAGATTTCCAATCAGGTCGAAGTTGACCAATGCGATCGATTGGAAGCTTTCAAGAAAAAGCGTGATCAAGATTCGGTCCAGCGACACTTGGACACGTTGCGTAGAGACGCTCGTGAAGGAGCCAACACCATGCCTGCATTGGTTGAAGCTTCAGATGCCGGTGCAACCATGGGTGAAATGGTTCAAGCTCTTGCCGATGTGTTCGGGCGGTATTCCGGAGGGCCGGAATGGTGAACCATCAGTTGGCACGATCGATGGGGGCGTAGCGATCGGGGCGATCCCTTGAAGATGGCATAGACCCAGATTCGCGACGCCACCATTCTGGGGCAACCGGCCGATCGCTTCGAGGGGTGAGCTCAGGTGGACCTTCGGCGTATGCAACACCCTGTCGGGCATCAATATCAATTCGAACACTGGCCGCGTTCGGCACTGAAAGTGCATTTTGCATGCTTCCAGAACGGGTACCTAGATCCCAAATTTGCCATCGCATGAGATCTGGTGACTCAACCGGATCTTTGCCCATCCCAGGAACAATGTCCCAGGTGAGCTGCTTTCCAACGGGTACGTCAATAGACACCAGCACTTCTCCAGATCGAATATCAACCAATGTGACCGATTTTTGGAGGCGTTCGGTGGACTCGATGGTGGTGGTATCACCAGTTCCTTGAAATAAGGTCCCTCCAGGCTTATGAAAAGAGCAGGCCGCGAGGGGAAGAAGAGTCAGCAGCATGAAGAAACGCATGATTTTGTTATCGGCTCTTCGGCCCCTCCAACCCTTATTTTGGCCATCTCCTAGGCTAGAAGGGTGATGAACTGTTCTTTCCGCATTGGTCATGGTTACGACTGCCACCGATTGGCGCCGCCTCCTGAGGGGGGCCCCTTGGTTCTTGGTGGCCTTCATCTCAACCACACGGTGGGCCCAGTGGCCCATTCGGACGGAGATGCGTTGCTCCATGCGGTCACCGATGCGGTTTTGGGAGCTTTGGCTCTTGATGATTTGGGCACCCAATTTCCAGACTCTGATGAACAATGGTCTGGTGTTTCTTCCAAAGTCTTCTTATCCCGCGCCATCCAACAAATTCATGAAGCTGGCTGGCGAGTCGCAAATGTTGATGCCACAGTTCTTTTGGAGCGTCCTCGACTTTCACCCTACCGAACCGAGTTGCGGCAGGAGATGGCCCAACTGCTGAATATCGAACCAGAATGTGTCAACATCAAAGGGAAGAGTGGGGAGGGTTTGGGACCGGTTGGTGAAGGCGTATTGGTTGAGGTGCACGCTGTGGCACTTCTGCATAAGGGTGACTGACCAGTATCACTGGGGATCCCGATCTTGAGGTTGACCCAAGGCTTCCGCCAACGCGCGACATGCAGCACCACGATGTGATCGGCCATTCTTTTCCTGGGCAGGCAGCTCGGCACTGGTGCATCCTTCGGACAGCACCAGAAGTGGGTCATACCCAAAGCCATTCCCTCCTCGGGGATGGGTGGTGATGTGCCCCTCCATTACACCTCGCGCCAAGTGTCGAATGTTTCCGTCTGGTTCAGCAAGGCACAGAACGCATACAAATCGCGCCGTCCGGTCTGATTCAGGAAACGGGGCAACAGCTTGAATCAACTTTTGGTTGTTGGCCGCGTCTCTGGTGGCTCGATCACCCTCTACACCAGACCAACGGGCACTGTGTACACCCGGCGCACCATCAAGAACATCGACCACCAACCCAGAATCGTCAGCCAAAGTGGGCAACCCACTCCAAGCGGCATAAGCCTTCGCTTTGATCGCTGCGTTGCCCTCAAAATCAGGCGCATCTTCCACAGGCTCACTGGGCAATGGTCGACCATTGGCGACATCTTCTAACGTGCAAATGTTCCATCCGAGCGGGGCTAAGACTGCCGAGACCTCCTCAACCTTGTGGGGGTTTGAGGTCGCCAACAACAAGGTGTTCATGGTCTCTTCCAACATTCAGGCACATCACCATGCTCAGCAACGATGGTGGATTTGAAACCACCACGGCCCTTCCACATGGTCACGATTTGCAACCACCGGGGCTGCATGCATTCCACCATGTCATCTCGCAACCGATTGGTAACAGCCTCGTAGTAAATACCTTCCTGTCGGAAGGATTGGCAATACATCTTGAGGCTCTTGAGCTCGACACAACAGTTAGTTGGTTCATAGCGGAACAAAATCTCACCAAAATCAGGGTGGCCAGTCTTGGGACACACACTGGTGAATTCCTCATGGAGGTGTTCGATGACATAAGGGGTATCACCCGGATTTGGGAACGTCTCAAGCAGGGAGGTATCAGGCATCCCAACATGGTACGCAAGGGTGTGCAATTCAACGTCTTGTCTCTAAAACGTCACCGGCCGCCTCTTTGCAGAGGCGGCCAGTAGTTGAGGAAGAACGGAGTTACAAGAATCATCAACAGTATGCGCGCGGGTGTTCGTTGGTTCGTATGAGTTGACCAAAAAGCAGTAAAAACAAAGAGTCATATTCGGTATGAATTTTGGCTTGCACAAAACCAAACGAACCCGCATAAAGCGGGTTCGTAGGCCGGGTTCCGGTAGGACCCGGTAGAGGGAGGAGTCACACCAGAATGGACAGTGGGGGAACTGAACACTCTCGTGTTAAGAGACCCATGCAAAGTCTCTGTAACAAAAGTCTTTTCGATGATTTGTACAAAAAGGTTCCCAGACTTCTTAAAAATTGTTAAAAATTATCGATCAAGATCAAACTGCAAGATCATGCGAGCGAGTTTGGGTTGATCAGATTTTGATCGCAAGCTCTTGCGAAAAGCAGACATAGCCTCTTTTCGATCCGTCTCGTTTTGACGATCTTGATCGAGCCATCGGTTGAGCGCAAGAATGCCCAATCCGTTCCAAGCGGGTGTGCAACCTGAGTCCAGCTCTGTGGATTTTTGATACGCCACACGGCTTTCCTCGTACCGCCCAAGTTTGAAATAACACCACCCGATTCGCTCCAAAACCCCAGCGCTGGAAGCACGGCGTTCAAGAACCAGTGCGGTTGCCAAGGCACCTTCGTAATCTTGACAAGCGGCGTAGGCTTCCAAAAGTCCGGCCAGAAGAGAGAAGTCATCAGGCAGCGCTTCAATCGCCATGCTCCAGTGGGCAATTGAAGCAGAAGCTTGTCCCACAACGAGCAAAGCTCTGGCGTACACCGCCCGACCAGGGCCATGTTTGGGAGCCAAGCGGACTGAAGATCTTGCATACGGGAGCGCGGCTTGTGCTTGATCCCGATCCAGTTCTAGGGTGGCCAGCATGACCAGTGGTTCCACAGAATTTGGGGCCAAGGTTAGACAACGAATCCAATGGCGTTCAGCTTCTTTGGACCGGCCAATCTCATAGAGAACGTTGGCGTGTCGAAGGACGACTTGGGGGTCATCCGGCTTCAGTTCGATCGCTCGTCGCCATGAGCGTTCAGCAGCCCAAGGATTTTCCAGTCGCTCATGGGTGTTTGCGAGGCCCATATAAGCTTCAACCAATCCAGGGTTGTTCAACAGCAAGTCGGCGAATGCGTCCAATGCCTGTTCAAAATCGCCTTGAGCCAACAACGTTTCCGCTTGTTCAAGCGGGGTGGCCGGTCGGGATACCGGCGGGGTTGGTGTCAAATTCGAGGGCTTTGGTTGGGCTGAGACCACCTCGTCTGTGGGGTTGGATTCGGTGATTGCCTCGGTGGTTTGAGATTGGTTGATCGGCTGTTCCACAGCGGGGACCAATTCGTCATCCGGTTTGTCTGAGGGATTTGGCTGCACCATGCCGATCGACGCCACCCTGGGCGTAGAACAACCTGAGCCAAAGATGGCCCAGGAAAGGGACAGGAAGATCGAGCAGAATCGGACCATAGAACGATGATGATAATTTGAATTCGTTAACATTCGTCATATGGTTCGCTCGAAACAATGCTTCGTTGCCTTTTCTCTTCTGCTCTTGGCCACTCTTTCGGCTTGTACTCCATGGGCCACCTGGCCCCGGATTCCGGGATCGCCTTCATTGAGCACCCCGACCTATCACCCAATCCCTCGACTTTGCGTCCTTTCTATTGGCGCAATTCGAGAAGAGTTGGGAGATGAGTCGCCACTGGTGATCAATCTGTTGCAAGGTCTGGACGAGAAGGAAGCAGCAGAGTTCATGACCAGCTTTCCAGGAGCGACAACACTTACTCAGGCGGGCTCTGCCTATCACTTGATGTCTGTCAGTGTCAGGGTGGTTGAGGCTCGTGTCGAAATCCTGGTGCCCACTGAAACTGGCCGTTGTGATCTATGGGTGGTGGAACTGAGTCAACAGATTAAGAACTGGAAAATTGAAGATGTGCGCCGGTTCCGCGTTCAGCGTCCAGCTCCTGCTCCACGAGTTCCTTACGCGGTTGAGCAGTAAGTCGCACCAAGAACTTTCCGGTTGTGCCGGATGATCTGATTGCCCAGTTGATCTTGAACGCATCAAGCGAAGGTGCCCGGTAAAAAATCCGATGGGTCAAGTGGAGCTTTTCACCATGACCAAGACCACGACTCGCCATTCAGTTGACACGTTTCAAAACACTTTTGGACAACAAGTCATGTCGTTGTTGAAGCAAACACAATTGGCCCAGGTCAATATTCAAGCTGCGTCAAGTCGATTGGGACGCGTCCAGTACACCCTTCGACGACGAAAGTCATCGTAAAGAAGCAGTTTGGATCCACCGGCTGGTCGCCCTTCGCCGGTAGCCCTCATCAATTAACCATCGATCGGCACTTGGGTTTTCTGAACCCCACATGTTCCGAAAAGGGGTCAACGGAAATGTCGGGTTCATTGCGTCGGGACTCTTTTGTCTTCGATCTTGGGACGGGACCCTATCGGTTGAAAAACCCAACGCCTTTTCAAGGTTTTGAAACCCAATAAACCAACGTGTTCCGGGTGGAACCTGGTCTAAGCCGGCAGCATTTTTCCCAATACCCCTTGGGTATAAAGCAAAAAGTGAGCCTTGTTGACGGATAAACCATGTCGATCCCTTGGCATCCTCGACACGTTGTGCCACCCCAAGACTGTCTGTAGACCGAAGATCTACGCCACGCGTTAACAAATCAAGTTGCAAAGGCGAAATGTCGGTGCCTGGAGCCACTCTCGATTGCCCCTGTGCTTTGTGGGTCAATAAGCACACAGTGAGCATCGTGAGGAGCTTGATCATTTCTTCTCACCAGAATCAAGGAATCTTCGAAGTTGTTTTGAATCAAGCCGGTACAACTCGGCCGGTCGACCGCGGCCCTCAGATCGGGTCTCCCTCAAATCAGCCAACGCGCCAAATGAAATCAGTTCCGAGATTCGGCGCCGGAAATTACCTCGATCGATGGTTTCGTCAAGCATCAGTTCAAAGAATTGACGGAGTTCAGGCAGGGTGAATGTCTTTGGGAGCAACATCGCCAAAGGGTGTGGACGCTCTGCTGGTTTGCTGTCGGCCGCCATCAGTTCATAGAGCCTTCCAAGACGTTCTTTCGAATCAGAAGGATCTTCCACACCGCTTTCGATCGATTGCGTTTTTGGATTGAGATCCAAACTGTCATCTGTTCTTGGAGCCATGTGGCACGCAAGATCTTGAGTCGGTTCAATGGTTTCTTCCATGATGCGCTGCATACGGCGTTGGAAGTGTCGTGCAACCGCACCTCCCCGGGCCAGATCGTCAATTCGTGATCGCAGGAGAGGCGGGGGGATGATGCGCCGAGTCAACGGGTCTTCAAGCACCCGCCGAAGCAATCGACCAATGCCAGCGGTTGCGATCTTGTCGTGATCGAATCCTAAATTTGGGAGATCTTCAATATCAAACCATTGGGCGTCGGCCGCATCAGTATCGGCTTGCAGGTGGTCGGCTTTGGGGTCGTCGCTAGGAACGACAGCCAGAAATGAAATGCTGATGATTGGCCCGCGCGGATCCCGTTTGGGTTCGGAGTACACCTTCATTTGTTCAAGGTGCAAGTGCCGGATGTCGAACCCGGTTTCCTCAACCATCTCTCGCGTTGCCGCCGCTGATACGGTTTCATCTGAACCAACAAATCCTCCTGGCAACACCCATTGCCCTTGGAACGGGGGATATTTCCGTTGCACCAGCAAGATGTGCAGCCGGCCTTCAACCAAACGGAACGTTGTGATGTCGACAGCCACAGGGCGGGTTGGGATAGGCGGGGCATCAGGGGTTCGCATGTGTTCAAGCTGACAGAAGTTCAGTTGTGCAGCAAGGTTAAAACGACTTTAAATCAAGATATTAAAGTTGTTCAACATAGAATAGGGTCTGTCAAAAAAACCACTAAACAGAGTTTAAAACACAGAAAAAGCCCTTTTTTAGCGTATTTAAGGATTTTTTGACAAAAAGTATTGCACCCAAGATTATTTTGTGTATATTGGCACCTTATTCATCACTGGAAATGTTCTGAGCCACGGCAAACGTGCGAAGTTGCCCTGGCTTGGAGCCGAGTCCCGACCTCAGGTGTGCGGCGTATCTGCTTCACCATGTTGGCTTGGGCTGTTTGTCGGTCTCACCGACGAACTTTGGCTTGGGTGTGTTTGTCCAGGCGTTTGGATCATTGGCTTCTTTCGAATTCTTGGGCACGTCCCAAAGAAATCGTTCTGCCTGGGAGTGCCCCATTTGATCCCAATGTCCTTTGGCAAATAGGTCTGCATTTTGAAGTGCTGAAGAGATGGTTTTCATCGCCAAAGGCGGTGGGGGCTGTCGCATGGTCTGACCCCATCTTGGGGTCCAATTTTAGGAGTTCATCCCATGTCTGATTCATCTTCTGCATCCAATTCATTTTCCATCAGTGCTCAAGTCACTTCTTGGCCATTGTCCCAAGAGCGTCCAATGGCTTCCGTCGTGGTTGATTTGAAAGCCCCTGAATTTCCAACCGACAAATCTCGACCTGGTCTTGATGTCACCTTTGTTATCGACCGTTCGGGTTCTATGAGTGGTGGTCCACTTCGAGCCGCCACGGGGGCTGTGGCCGACGTCCTGGAGACCTTGCCAAAAGGCGATCGCTCCGGTGTGGTCTTGTTCGATTCATCAGTTGAAACCATGCTTGACGCCACCAATGGTGGGGAGTCTGAAGCTCGAAAAACAACCGCGGACCTGCTTCGACAGGTTCAAACTGGCGGTTCAACATTTCTTAGCGGTGGTTGGAACGCCGGGGCCAACCAGTTGTCCCAACTGGCTACAGGTCCCGAGGCGCAAGGTCGGGTACGGCAAGTCATCCTCCTGACCGACGGCCATGGCAACCATGGAGAAATCAACCCGGAGCAGTTGCATGCTCATGCAGATCATGCCCTCAAACAAGGAGTTCAAACCAGCTGCATCGGTGTTGGTGACCACTACATGCCGTTGCAAGTTCAAGCATTGGCCGACGGGGGGGCAGGACGCTTGCATCATGCCACCGACAAACATGAGTTGGTTCAAGCTCTCCTTGAAGAAGTTCAATCTGCTGGACACATGATGCTTTCTCAGGGCACTTTGGTGGTTGAGATCCCAGACGGTCTGCGGGTGGAATGCCACGGTGTGAATGGATTGCATCATCGACCTGGTGCTCTTGAAATCCCCGTTGGCGGCATGTTGGCCGGCGCAACACGAACCATTGCGCTGTTCGTGAGCCGGTCCAATTCCGACTCTTCTTCGGAAAAAGACAACCTTCCGAGCGCTTTGAAGATGCAATGGAAGGGTAAGCCGGTCCACGAAGATCAGGAATCACTCGATATTTCCCATAAACTCGAGTTGCAAGAGCAACCATTGAATCTGTCGTTGGTGGAGCAAGCCGCAAAAATGTGGTTCAGTGGAATGGTAAATCATTACGCCAGCCACGAACATGTTCGGTTTAACGTTGAAGCGTTCGATCGAATGATGTCTGTGTTTCATAAATTTGTGGCGGGATCTGACCAAGGTGAATCTCTCCAAAGAGACCTTTTGATGATGAAGGAGCGTTTGCAGTACGGCTGGGCTTCATCCTCTCGGCGTGAAATTGCGGCCATGTCGAGAAAAAACTTTCGGAATGAGTATGACGTCCGGCTTGCCAAGATGAGCATGGCCTCGATGCTTCATGATGCTGATGATTCCATGTACTACAACAAGCGTGTTCGCCATCTTGAATCTCAGCTTGCTCGGGTCAACCAGAAGATCTTGCAAGCCAAGCCATCTGAACGTGCCCAACTGAACAAGGAACAATCCCGCCTGGTTGACATGATTGAAATATCGAAATCAAAATTCCGCCGCTGATTTATGGCCGGGTGTGCCCCGCATTAAAGACAAGCCAACCCATGGATGGGTTGGACTCCAACCGGCCCCGGTCTTCGGACTGGGGCCGATTTTCGTTTGGGCTGAGTCGCTCGATCAGTCCGGGAGCGCTTCTTGAGCAAGTCGTTGAAGGACAGGTTCATCTCCAGGCGGCATTTTGAAATCATGCAGCTCTTTGGGCCAGACCCACCGAAGCTCTTGGTGGTACAAAGCTTCGGGCGTTTCTGAGATGGTTACTTCAAAAAAATGAAGTTTGAATCGAGGGTCAATGGTGATTATTTCAGCTTCGGCCTTGAGCACTCCTCGCACTCCAAGCTCCTCCTCAACCTCTCGTATGACTGCTTGCCGTGGTAACTCACCAGGTTCAACGCCCCCACCGGGAAACTCCCAGTACCCAGGCAAAGACCCTTCCTCTTGGCGCTGACCAATCAGGATCTGACCAACATCATTTTGAATAATCGCACAGGCAACACTCTTTGTCATGGCCGACAAGGCTAGTTGATTTTTCTGCTGATGTGAGGCGTATTCACAGAACATGGCCACCCAAGAAGAACGGAGAATTTTTGAATAAATAAAGCCGCACCCGGTGAGCCACTCGTACTGGGAGAACCTGTTGAATCATCAGGACCCTGGGAAAGGGACGTGAGAATCGTGCAGGACGATCTTTAAGGCGCCATTGCGGTCGCGGGTGTAGCCAAACGAATATTCGACTTTCACCACATCGCTGCCATCGTGTGGTGTGAAGTAATAATTCCCCATCGCAAGACCCACGTTGTCAACAATGGTGGTTCCGATGTTTTCCCACTGAACATCAACCCATGGTTTGATGGCGAACCCATGGTCTTCCGGAAAATTGTCGTTGCCACCAACGAAGTAAGACAGCGCGGCATCGAAGTCGAGCCGGAATTGTTTGAGTGAGGCCAACGTAGGTTTGAACAGAACTTTGCCTTCTTGGTAGTTGTAGAAAGTCTTGATGTGTTCGGCGGCGGCTAACTTGTAGTCTTGTTTTTCTAGAAACACCTGACCAATCTTGATGATGCCTTTTCCCCAGCCGTTCTGGGCCTCAAGGATTTGTTCTTCAGTGATCATGTCGTGCGTTCCTTTGTTTGTGGTGCCAACGCAAGTCTTTCAAGCGGTTTTGGTTTTCAACCAAAGTACCCACACGGGTTCGCCTTGAAATTTTTAAAAATAAGGGCCTGATTTTATCCGTGGACCCGTCTGGTCGGATTCAAAGGGAAGTCCATTTCATTGAGTCGATTCAGTCTTGGACCGATTTTTTAGCCAGAGGTACGCCGGAAACGAGCCGAAGGCAGAACCCGCAAACCACGCGACGGTCGCCCCCCAAACTGCACCAAGCCATGGCATGGTGATGGCGCAGGTCAGGGCGTAAATCGAGACGGCGACCGAACCAAGCATCATGGGCCCAGAAGCTCCAATAGGCACCGCTCGACCTTGGGACACCCAAGTGGCCAACATGCTGGTGAGGAAAATCGCTGGGAACACCGAAGCCATTCCGGCCGCGGTCATCCATCCCGCTCGTCCGAGCGCCACGCCGCACGCAATGGCAGTACCAGCACCGACGCCCCGCAACAGCAGCACTCCAAAGCCAACTGAACGATTTCCTTTTGGGGCTGGTGGTGCGTCGCGACAAGCCCTGAGCCCCAGAACAACCGTGGCTACCAAAGCCAAAAACCCTACAACGGCATCTCGAATGATGTTTGGGGGCAGCGTGGAGCGGCCGATCACCAGGAGCAACGCGGACAACATCCAGAACCCCAGAGACAAGCCAAGTGTTTCCAGCAATGCCGTGGGTCGATCCCCAGCGCGATTTGGCCAGATCCGCCAAACCCCAAGGAACGCGGCATTCAGCAACATCCCAACCGGGATGGCCGACATTCCCACGGCAAATACATTCGGGGTGGGTTCAGCGTGATACAGCCCAATGGACGCTGGGACGACGGTAAGTGGCAAGGTCCCCAAGATCCCCCCCAGCTGCCCACCTAGCCGCTCAATGGCAAGAGTGACCAGAATGGCGGCCAGGCAGGCCGCCAAACCAGGAATAAGGATGGGAAGCAGATCATTCATTGACGAATTGCACACGGTAGGACCGATTCATGGGAGAAACCAAATTTGGAGATCGTTCAGCATGTTTGTACTCCCACTTTCGATGGCATTGGCCGCAGATCAAAATTTTGACCCCGCAGGTGCTCAGTCGGCATTGACTGTGGGTGATGGCCGATACCAACTCGAGAGCACCATCATCGGCTGGAATCGGACCGGTGTCACGGGGCTGTCGGGTCGTTTGAAAAATTTGACCTTAGGGATCACCACCCTTCGTATTGGAGTTGATGACGATTTTGAATACCAAGTGGGTTTCAATGGGGTTGTCATCGACGACCAACGTCCGGGGCAAACAGAAGACGAAGACGGCATCAACGACACCATTGTTGCGGCCAAATGGAATTTGTGGGGTAAAGAAGGCTCTCCCACCGCTTTTGCGATTCGGGGTGCTTTGGGATTGCCAACATCTGATCTTCCCAGCGCGGGGAATGATGTTGACATCATGTTGAATGCCACTTGGCACCGTCGATATCGAAGTGGTCAACAATTGGAAGTTCGACTGGATTTGGGCAATCAGGACAACAACGGTAAGTTTGAAGAGACTGGTGGGATTGCGGTGAATTGGTTTGAACCAACTTCATTTGGCGGATGGACCTTTGATTTGAACAACCAAGGTCTTCTTTTTGGCACCAACTATCAACCAACGGTGAGCATTGGGGCCGAAATCCAACTGGATGACGACACCGTGATTGATACCGGATTGCAACAGTTGTTTGATCAAGACAACGACGATGACACACTGGGTGCTTGGATTGGAATCACTCGCCGTTTTTGAGCGCTTCAGAGATGTCTTCGTAGAGGGTTTCCATATGGTTGGCTTCGGTCCGCCACGCCCCAACTGCGACTCGTATCCAACGTCGACCTTGAATCTCTGCGTGTGTGAGCCATGTTTTTCGACTTCGATTGATTCGGCGTTGGAGTTGTTCTGTAGCGATGTCATCTTGCGCCGCGAAGGCCACCAAGCCGAAGGTCTGCGGCTCCAGCACATCGATATTCAAACCCCTCAGTTGTTCAGCCAAAGATTGGCTCATTGAAATGTGTTTTCGAATTGTTGCTCGAAGGTGATCGGCGCCTTCGGTGTACAACGTAAGCCACAATTTTAACGCTCGAAATCTTCGTCCAAGTGGAACTTGCCAATCTCGGTAATCAATGACACCACCCTCTTCGGTGGCGTCGTTGCGGAGGTACTCAGGGTTGACCGACATCGCACTGATCAAATCATTGCGGTTGGCCACCCAAAAGACATCACAATCAAAATGAACAGGCAACCATTTGTGGGGGTTGAAACACCATGAGTCGGCAAACTCAACACCATGGTGCATGCTTCGGTATTCCGGACACAGTGCAGCAGCACCATTCATCGCCGCATCCACATGAAGCCAAAGTTTTTCCTTTTCAGCGATAGGTCCAATTGCGCTCAGATCATCCGCTGAGCCGCAGGCTGTTGTCCCAATAGTTGCGCCTATGAAAAATGGTTTGTATCCCTTGGCTCTGTCTTCTTGAATCATCTGTTGCAGGATGTTGGAATCAAGACCCAGTTGAGCGTTTGTTGGGACCTTCCGAACCGAACGGCGCCCCAATCCGGCGATCATTGCTGCCCGCTCAAAGGATGAGTGTGCCAAATCGCTGACATAGGAGACCCACTGTTGACCACCAACCCCGTCTTCTCGAACCGATCCTTCTCCGGCACGTTCTCGAGCCGCGAGCATGCCCAACAGGGTTGCCGAGGATGCACTGTCTTGAATGACGCCACCGCCCGGGCCGTCGATCGAGAATCGATCGGGAAGGCCAAGCAAGATTCGGAGCCAATCGACAACTCGTGCCTCGACTTCCGTACACGCTGGGCTGGTGGCCCACAGCATGCCTTGTTGCCCATACCCCGCACTCAACATGTCTCCAAACAAACTTGCTGGTCCACCGTTGGCTGGCCAGAACGCGTGCCAGCGGGGGGATTGCCAACCAACCAGCCCTGGTTCCACCAATGAGGTAATCAACTTGAGAGCTTCAGGGAAAGCCATTGCGTGCTCTGGCGCTTCCCGGGGCATTGATCGATCAATCGCGCCAGGTTCAACCTCTGGCCGAACTGGGGCCTGCTCCAAACTGGCCCAATATTGACCAATGGCTTCCAAAGTTGCTTTCCCATCTGC
>PAFA01000026.1 GCA_002700845.1 Phycisphaerae bacterium
AGCGTGCTGGATCCAAACCGTCTCGAAGGGCAAACTCTTTTGACCTTGCATGATGCTCTAGGAAGACCTCAGGTTGATGCCCTTGAGACGGCGATCGCTGAGACCGTGATCCAAATACGGCAGACGCAATCTGGCATTGACCCAGAATTGATCGACCGTCTTCGAAAGTCACCAGAAATAAACACCACCCGTTTGAATGACGATGGCCTTACCGCTGAAGACTCACAATCAAGAAAGCTTCGAGCTTTGGTGATCCCAATTGTCCTGATGGGCCTCCTCTGGGGCGCCAGTTTTGGAACCAGTGCCCAACTCATGCAGACGACACTTGATGAGAAGGCGAACAAAGTGGTCGAAGTCTTGCTCAGCACCACCTCTCCCGAGAGGCTGATGATGGGGAAGATTTTGGGTCAAAGCGGTGTCGCCTTGACCACGGTTGGCGTTTATGGAAGCCTGGGAGTCGGAGCTCTGGCTGCTGCGGGCAAGCTGGGACTGATCTTGGATCCACAACTTCTCTGGCCATTGGTGTGGTTCACTATGGCCTTTCTTGGGGCGGCCGCAATCTTGGCCGCTGTGGGCGCTGTCGTCCACGACCAGAGAGAAGCTGGCAACCTGATGGGGCCAATTTTGGCACTTCTGGGTGTTCCAGTCTTCTTCATCATGCCCATCGCCCAAGCCCCCCATGGATTGCCTGCCACCATTGCTTCATTTGTCCCGGTCATCGGCCCGTACATCATGGCAATGCGTAGTGCCGGTGAAATTGCGGTTCCTGGGTGGCAAATTGGCGTTGGACTGGTCTTCCATGCGACAGTCACTCGAACCCTTCTTTTGGGCGCAGGACGCGTTTTTCGCATCGGAATCCTCTCCAGTGGAACTCCTCCGAAGTTCACAACACTGCTGCAGTGGCTGATTCGCCCCTAAGTGGGAAAAAATCCCGCAGATTGGCATTCAGAGCCGATTTTGAACGTTCGACTGAACGCCATGAGGTTCCGAATGCTTTCACGCCACTTGATCGTCACTTTGCTCGCTCTTGTTACAGCAATCCCAACCGCTCACGCCCAGATCGGTGCGGCCGCGGGGATCGCTGAGTACATGAACCCGTACTTTCTCCGACGAGATCTCAAACTTATCACCGAAATATTCGAATTGGACGAAGGTCAACAGGCGGTCTTTGAAGCGTTCTACTTTGAATACGAAGATTCCCACGAGCAAGGTCGAAATTCCACCACCGACAGTTTTGAAAATCTGCAGGCCCGGGTGAAAGAAGGGATGTCCGAGGAAGATTTGCTCCGCGAAGTCTTTCGCCCTTTCCGAGAGCAAGCAGATCGGTGGCACGACAACCGAGACCTCCTCCTGGCCAGTCTGCGATCAGTTCTCAACGGCGATCAACTGAATCGCTGGGATGAGATGATGCGATCCCTTCGCTTGGAAAAAGAACTTGGACGATGCAATGTGTTGAGCGGGGAGTCGGTCAACCTCCGTCGCGTTGTTCGGACCACCAACATCCCCCTGTCGGCAATCGCACCGGCCGAGCCCGCGTTGTTGGCTTGGGAATTGGCTATCGATAGCGCGCTTCTCGCACGAGAGCAACCGGCCCGTAAAGCTCAGCAGGCCATCATGAACGCAATGACAGAGTCGGATCTGAAAGACGCTTACGATCCTGTCATCGATCTGCTCGAGTTGGACGGTCAAATCCGCGACCTGCAAGAGATGCACCGTGGATTGATCACGACGGCCTTTGGCACTTGGGGATCGACTTTTGAAGCTGCAGCCCTCGCCGCGGCGTATCCGCAAATTTACGCTCGAAAAAATGCCGTCGAACGCATCTTTGACGCCGCTCTAGAACGTATCGATCTGGATGAAGACACCACGCTTCGACTCACCGAACTGGATGCTGAATTCCGAACTGTCTTGGCTGAGAAGCGTGCAGACTGGCGTGAAGCACTGGTGACATACGAACAAGAAGACAAGGTTGCTCGGGCCATGCGCTCACGTGACCGTGAACGAGCCTCCGCTGTGGAACTGAATCAAAATCCAATCAGGATGGCCTCTTCCGAAGTGGAATACACCTCACGGGACTTTGCTGGACGACTCCTCGAACTCATTGGTCGAACCAAGTTCTCCCAGTTGCCAGGGGCCAGCCGCTACCTCCCGCGACCCAATCGTGAAGTTACAGGTGAAGATCAAGACACCAAGATGAATGAGCGGCGAAAGATGATGGAACGACAAAAGAACAATTTGAAAAGCGAACCCAGTGGAAAAAATGGCAAGCAAAAAGGGAAGCAGCGATGAGTGATCCCACTTCGATTGAATTGCCGAGCGGCTCGCTCAAAGAACGATGCGAGCGATTCGGCATTCCCTGGCTTGATGAAGCCCCGGAACTCGACCTTGAGCTGGCCGGACGTCTGTCTCCCGACACCGCAGTTCGCCTTCGAATCGTGCCCTACGCCACCAAAGATGGCTGGGCTCGAGCCATCATGGCTGATCCCATGGACCTTTCCGCCGCTGACGAAGCGTCGGCCAGTTTGGGGCTTCCAGTCCAACGCGAGGGAATCGACACCGAGAGATTCAACGAGTTGGTCCGTCGAGCGTACGGCACAACTGCTGCACGTATGGCGGAAGATCTCGCCGGCGAAGCAGATGACAACGATTACGAACACAACCTGGACGCGATCGAGGCGGATGACATCCACCGAATGGCCGAGCAACCCACGCTCATCAATTTGGTGAACCTGTTGCTGATTGAAGCCATTCAGTCTCGAACATCGGATGTCCATGTCGAGCCGTTTGAGAGCGAACTGAAGATTAAATACCGCATCGATGGTGAACTGGTGGAACAATCTCCACCACCCAAGCACTTGCAACCAGCGTTGATCGGTCGGATCAAGATCATGAGTGGAATGAACATCGCGGAACGCTACGTACCGCAGGATGGGCACATCACGTTACGAGTTGAGGGACGAAAAGTCGACATTCGGGTCTCAACCGTTCCCACGCTGTATGGCGAATCAGTGGTGATGCGGATCTTGGACAAGAGTTCACTGCCGCTTGACCTCAAGAGTTTGGGGATGGCACAAGACAACCGTGACACCATGGATCGGATGATCGCCAAACCCCACGGAATGGTTCTGGTTACGGGGCCCACCGGTTCGGGCAAGACGACCACGCTCTACGCGTGTTTGTCCAAACTGTACGACCCCCGCAAGAAAATCATCACGATTGAAGATCCGGTTGAATATGAACTGGCGGGCATCAATCAAATGCCGGTCAATCCCAAACGTGGACTGACTTTTGCCACTGGACTTCGGGCCATTCTTCGTCAAGACCCCGACGTGATTCTGGTCGGGGAAATCCGCGATGGTGAAACGGCTGATATTTCCATTCGGTCGGCCCTCACCGGTCACTTGTTGCTCTCAACATTGCACACCAATGATGCCATTAGCTCGATTGGTCGAATGGTTGATATGGGCGTAGAACCGTTCCTGGTCGCATCCGTCCTTGAAGGCGTGCTCGCCCAACGACTTGGTCGACGCATTTGCCAAGAATGCCGGGTCGAGATTGAAATCGAAAGGGATCCTCGCCTTTCGGATGCCGAATGGGAATTGCTGGGAGGTCGCGCCTTCCGCGGCGCTGGCTGTCCAGCCTGTAACCAAACCGGAACCCGGGGACGAGTCGGCTTCTTTGAACTCATTGGCATCCACAGCACTCTCCGAGAAGCCATCGCATCGGGAACTTCAACCAGCGAATTGAAGAAGATCGGAGCCGAACGGTATCGCTCCATGCGACAAGACGGCATCCAGAAAGTCGCCGATGGGGTTACGACGATTGGCGAAGTTCTTCGTGCAACCCAAGACGTGGAAGACGAGATCTAACTCATGGCCACGTTCCGCTACACCGCACTCTCTGATGGCACGCCACGCAATGGCACCGTCGAAGCGTCCGATCGCTCCGATGCGTTGCGTTTGCTGGCGGCACGGGGGGAAATTGTGACCGAGCTCACCAGCAGTGACGGCGAGGCCACCCCTCGTAAGAAATCCCGTAATCGCTCAGGCCCTTCTCTCAGCAAGGCTGAACTCGCCGCGTTTGTCCGTGATTTGGCCACCGCAATTGATGCCGGACTTCCGCTGATGCAAGCCCTTTCAGTGATGCGAAAGCAGGCGGCCGACAAACGACAAGCCGCAATCTTGGCCCACTTGGTGGAAAAGGTTGAAGCCGGTGAATCCCTTTGGGCCGCCGCCCAATCATGGGGGGCACCGTTTGACGACATGGTCGTCGGCATGATGCGAGCTGCCGACGCCTCTGGTCGAATGAACGAAGTCTTGATGCAACTGGCTGACCTTCTTGATCGCTCGGTGGAACTCCGCCGCGAAGTGGCTGGTGCGACCATCTACCCCAGTATGGTCTTTGCGTTGCTGGTCGCTTCGGTCACCGTCTTTGTCACCTTTGTGGTTCCAGGTCTTATTGACCCATTGGTGGGCATGGATGGCTTTGAAATTCCGGGGCCAACCAAAATCTTGCTTGCCATCGCTGATTTTGTCAGCAACTGGTGGATTGTTTTGGTCATTGCCACTTTTGCGGGCATCTTTGGCTTCCGGACATGGGTTTCGGTCCCAGCAAACCGTTTGCTCATGGACCGCTTGCTCTTGCAGCTTCCTTTGCTTGGGAAGCTGCAAAGAGATGTTGCCGCCGCCCGTTTCGCCCGTACCCTCGGAACCCTGGCCGCATCTGGCCTTCCAATCTTGGATGCTCTTCGTATTACGCGCGGCACGATGGGGAACGCCGCCCTAAGCCAGGCGATCGAAGCAACCGAAAATGAAGTCACCGCTGGCCGACCCATTGCCGCGCCGCTTGAGTCTTCAGGATTTTTTCCTGCACTTCTCATTCAGGTCATCGGATTGGGCGAGCGCACCGGCCGTCTGGACGGCATGTTGCTGCACGCCGCCGACGCCTTTGATCGTCAGGTAGGAATCACCATCAAAGTGGTGACCAAAGCTCTACCTCCCATTCTTCTCGTTTTTATGTCCGCAATTGGTGGCTTTGTTCTCGCCGCCGTGTTGTTGCCCATGCTGTCGCTTGGCCAATCCATCCAGTGACCAAAAGGAACCCGGTATGAAATCAACAAATCATCTCCGTACTCAACACCGTCGTCTTCACCGACGAGCATTCACTTTGGTCGAGGTCATTGTGGTGGTCACCATTATCGCGCTCTTGGCAACCATCGTGGTACCCAATGTCTTCGGAAACTTAGGCAGCTCGCGTCAGAAGGTGGCTGCACAAAAAGCAGCGACAATTCGACAGCAGATCTCGATCTATCTGATGAACAACAACCTGAGCACCGTTCCTGATGACTTTGAAGTCTCAGAGCTCACCACCGGCGGCAGCGCCCCGCTTCGTCCAAAAGACGTGGTTGACCCTTGGGGCCGTGAGTTCACCGTTGACGTAAATGGCAGCGGAGCGAACGGATGGCAAGTCGTTTCTTATGGCGCCGATGGCGAACCTGGCGGCGAAGAAGAAAACGCTGACGTAATCGACTGATTTTTTGGCCCTTCACCATTCACCATGAACTGTTCTCAGCAGCATCTTCGTTCACGACGTGGCTTCACCTTGGTGGAAGTTATTGTTGTGGCGATCCTGCTGTCCTTCGCGGCCATGGCCGTGGTCCCGTCACTTCGGGCAAATCCATCCGCAAAATTCAAACTGGCAGGCGACCAGGTCATGGACTTGCTCTCCGTGTACGCACTGCGTGACCGCACGGGGAATGCTCCAGTGGCTCTACAACGCCAAATGAGCTTTGCGGGCATGGAAGTGATTTCTGACCGACTCACTCTTCTGGTTCAGGATGATGTTGACGGAGTAACCGAATGGCGAATTGATCCTCATGTGAGGCCCGTGGAACTGATCGAAGCTATTTCCCGAGATGGTATGGATATTCGCCTCGATGGAGAAATGATTGACGCCGAGGGGGAACCCATTGCCCATCGTCCCGGAGAAGACCGACCTGACATCTTGGTGCTCATGCGACATGATGAACTCCAACTCACCTCTCTTATTCGACTAAGCCCCTGGTCTATTGCTCCCAGCCGAGACGGCCGCGCCGAAGCCATGGACGAAGTTGATTTAGATGGACTGGGCCGAAGTGAGGTGGACTGGTGAAGCGTCCTGGTGTTGCCTTAATTGAAGTGATTGTTGCAGGACTCATTCTTGCGGCTGGCCTGGGCTCCATCTTTAGCCTTACCGGTGCTTCACTAGGCACGCAAACTGATGGCTCAAACCGAATCGTTGCCGCCTGGCTGGCCGACGGTCTGTTGGGCATGGTGATGACCGAAGGACCCGCACAGTACGCCCGACGAAATCCGGATGAAGGTGTCTTTGACTCGCCTTTTAATGCCTACGAGTACGAAATTCGAATCCTTGATCAAGGTGAGCGTGACCCGTTCCAAGTGACCGCGACCGTACGCTGGGGGCCTGGACAAACTGACCTTGTCCGAGTTCAAACTCTCATTGCAACCCGACGTGAACCACTCTGGCTTGAGACCTATGTTGACTACTGGGATGACCTTGAGGAGCCTCGAGAACCATATATTGAGGTCGATCGTGAAGATCGTTGGTACGGAGAAGATGAAGAAGACACCTCCACAGAAGACGACACCACTGGCACTGCTGGGGGTGGCGGATGAGACGCGGCTTCACACTCATTGAGCTCATCATTGCTGGGACAATTGCCGCAATGATTGCCGGAACCCTTGCTGCAAGTTTTTCCAACTTAGGCAATGCACGAGAGTCCTCGCGACGTCGCCTTGATGCGGCCGTTCGCGCGGATGCTGCACTCGAAGCTATCCGAAGAGAGATTGTGTCCGTGGTCCGGACCGACGATCTGTTCTACACGTACTTTTTCATCGAAGACGATGGTGGTGACGAGGCGGATCTTGATGAACTGATCCTGTTCAATACTCGCCTGCGCTCCGTCAGGAACACAGCCAACTACGCTGGTGATGGTCAGGAATATGAAACGGCCTTCCGTATAGAGCAAATGGGAAGCGACCTCCCAACCCTTTGGCGTCGCCGAGACACCATGCCTGATGAGTTCTGGCGTGGTGGTGGACAAGCAAGACCCGTTGCCGAAGGGATTGTGAGTCTTTCAATTCGAGCCTGGGACGGTGACGAATGGTTAAGTGGTTGGGATTCCGACCTCCAAGGTCTCCCCTTCGGTGTCGAGATCTTGATCACAGCCACAGGAGCCAAGCCCAGCGAGGATCCTTGGGATGCGCCACTTGTGGACTTGAGAACAGTCATTCCAATTGATCGGGTGGTCCCCCCTAAAGATCACTTCGAAGAAATCGAAGTGCTCCTTGCTGAAGAACTTGCTGAGGAGCAAGGCCAAACTGGTCAAGAAAGTGGTCAATCCGGTGAATTCAGTCCGAATGGTCTGCCACCGGGAATTATCCAGCCCGGCGGTGGCGGTCGTCCCAGTGTTGGAGGTGGCGGACGACCCGGTGGCGGTGGTCGACCCGGCGGTGGCGGACGACCAGACAATGGTGGCGCTGGCGGCGGACGTCCAAATCAAAACAACGGCGGCGGCTTTGGGGGAGGTCCACGATGATTCTTAAGACTTCTGCACCACAATCAAACCACAAACGCCGCGGCGTCAGCGTTCTTCTTGCCATGTGGAGCGTCGTCATTGCCGCCCTTACGGCCACCAGTATTCAATTGGTCTCATTCCGACAAGCTCACCTTGGACACGAAGTTTTACAACGCACCCAAGCGCGTTGGTCTGCCCGCGCAGGGGTGGAATCAGTCATTGCTGCACTCGCTTGGGACGCAACCACCCCAGAGCCAAACGACGCGTTCAGCGTCTTTCGAGAGCTTCGTCTGGCAAGCATCGGCCAGACCGAAAATGCTTCGTGGGACATCCGGCACCATCGCGAAGGCATGGATTTTGGTGAGCCGCTGGACGAGCATGCACGACTCAATATCAACGACCAGGAAAATCTAGGACTTTTGTTCCCCCTCTTTGAGGAACCCATGCCCGGAATGAACCGAGACATGAGTGAGGACCAATACGCAGCACTCCGTGACTGGATCGATGAAGACGACGAGCCCACGATGTTTGGCGCAGAATCAGATTACTACGACGCCAACTACAACTACAGCCCCCGAAACGAACCGCTCCGATCAATCACTGAGATGGAATTGGTGGCGGGAATGTGGCCGGACTATGTTCGCGGAGAAGATTGGGACCTCGATGGACGCTTGGATCCCAACGAAAATGATGGTGACAAATCACCGCCTGAAGATGACGCCGACGGCTGGCTTGACGGCGCTTGGGCGGGATGGCTGACGGTTACTTCCGTCGCCGACGGCGTTACCGACTCTGGACTCCCCCGGCTCCGATTGCAATACTGCGATCTAAGTGACCTTGAAGATCGAATAGACATCACGGCAGAACAGGCACAGGCCCTGCAAAATTGGTCTCGCGGATCGGACGAAATACACCTCACCGACCTGCAGGTGCAATCGTTAACCAGTTTGGCGGGAGCGAACGCAGCGGAATCCGGCCAGAACCAAGAACAAGACCCCGGGGCCGTCAATCAACTGGATTTGGAAGAAGATCAAATTCTTTCGGTTATCTCAGAGTGCACCCTTTACCCGGTGTATGAGCGTCGTCCAGGATCCATCAATATCAATACCGTGTCAGAATCCCTGTTGATCTCCCTCTTTCGGGCCCGACAATTGGAAGAGACCGATGCTCAGCAACTCATCTTTATGCGAAATGCGATGGCCGAAGGGGTTACCGATTTGGCCCGTACCGTGGATGAAAGCATGAGCAGCTCCGGACCAACCGGACAGCTGGCGAATCAGACGCGACAATGGCTGCTTCGATCCTTGGATACCAGGAGCAATGTCTTCCGGATCTCAGCGATTGGCACCTCCGAGGTCTCTGGCCTCGAACAGGAAATCATTTGCTTGGTGGATCGTTCCACTATTCCCGTACGAATTATCGAGTACCGCGAACCATGACCTTTCCCACTGAAGGCACCATCCTGGCCCTCCAACCCCACGGAGAACATCTCCGAGGGGTCACCGTTGACCGACAAAATAGCGGGGTACTGTCCGCTACGGTCCATGAATTGTCCCAAGACGTCTCTGCCGTCTTGGGCCTCATGGCTGAATCAGACGCTGTTGGCGTGCTCATCATGCTTCCCGGATCTTCGATGGTCGTCCGAACGGCTCTCCTACCGAGCGGCAGTGACCAAGAACTTCTGCCTGCGTTGGCCATTCAATCTGAAGCTTTGCTTGGCTCTGAAAATCCCGAGTACCGCGTTGGTCGCGGATTGCTCCAAGCAGCACCAGGTGAAAGCAACCGAATTGGGTTGTTGACCAGCTGGCCCGCCCAAATGCAATCCGGCCCCTTGGCGGAGCTGGCGGAACGCACCGAAGTCCCAATTCGGTGGACCACCCCCGCCGCCGGACTCGCCGGCTTACTGGGCACACATCGACCCACCGGTCCGCTTATTCATGCCGATACGGCGACTGGCACCGCTACATTTGCTTGGTCTCACGCAGGAGGAGTTGGCTTCCGGAATGTTTTGCTCCCAGCAGGACCACAATGGGCCTCAGCCGTGGGTCAAGCTTTCCAAGAGTCAGCTGTTGGTGCCGGCGCTCCAGACTCATGGGCCGCGGCAGCCGGTGAAGCACTGAACACAAGACTCAGCTCTCTCGACGGGCTCACGACCATCTTGCCCCCAGAAATCTCCAGCGATTTGCATGAACGCACTGGAATGAGCGCAAACAATCTGACGACCCATGGTCTGTTGCTTGGCGCTTTGCTGATTGATCCTCAAGCCCAAGGCTTGGCCGGACTCAGAGACGCCATGCCGGCGGAAAACCCTGACTTTCAAACCCGAGTAACTGAAGCGTTGTCAGTCCCTAAGACCGCAAGGCTCATCGTTGCGATCGCCGCACTTGTCTTGATTTTTGGACCAATCGTTGCTGCTTGGTCCCGGCTACGCGTGGTGGAGTCCCGCAACGCCGAGCTTGCCAGCATGGTGCAAGACGCCGACGCACTTGAACGTTCCCTTGCCCATTACGACACCCTTGGCAATACCGGCTTCAGTGCCGTCAAGGTGCTCTCGGATTTGTTCACCAACTTGCCTCGCGGAATTCGAGTCGAAGGCGTGCGGATGAACACCCGAGATGCCAGCTTCTCGCTTACTGGCAAATCGATCCCTGATCGCTCCGCTGGCGTCTCCGCCACCGATGTCATCGAGTCGATGCGTCAACAACTTGGGCAAGACCGCATGTACAGCCGAATCAGTCTGAATTGGGAAGAGCCGGATGCCTTCGGCCACCTTGAATTCACCCTGGCCGGTCGAATTGACAAGCCTCACAAAGACGTGATGTATGAGCGCGAACGTGACTTTGCCGCCTATTCTCTGGCTGCTCGAATGTACCCAGATGCATTTCCTGATGAGACAGAAGAGATCGCTTCGGGAAATATCGGCGATTCGGTCAACCGATCAGAAACGGCAGACGCAACCATCCCTGAACCCGCCGCACCTACGGAGGAAAGCGATGGGTCATCAACTCGAGGCAATATTGAGTCTCGCTTGAATCGCCCGGGGCTTTCCGGTGGAGAGAGTGATACGGCATCCATGGCTGATGCCGCTGATCGTGGCGGGTCAACGGTGGATCCAAATCTGATCCCACAACCCCTTTCGCTTGCTCAGGTGGAAGCGTTGTCCAGGGATGAAATTACCGCTGAGATCAAGACCTTCTCAACGGCATACAACCTTCTCCGTCAAAATGGCGCAAGCAAAGAGGACAACCCACAGCACGGACTTTTCCTTCAAATCCAAGCAAGCTGGAAAGATCTTCGCAGCGAACTTCTGAAAAGAAGCCGGGAGGGCAACAACCAATGAGCGACACACAATCACCAGTCATTCGATTTGGGCTCCCCTTGATCGCGGTCATCATCGCCTTTGGCCTTTGGTCCTATCTCTTGGGTCCGATTTCCAACGAGATGCACCTCAAAGCAGATCGCATCGAATCGGACGCCAAACGGCTCACTGATGGTGCCGACCTTGCCGTCCGATTGGGCCGAGCTGAACGAAAAGACCGGAACGCTACCGGTGATCTCATCGTGGCTTTTGGAGAGGTATCGGCCCCCCCAACCGAAAACGAAGCTGGTTCTGGCTTGTTGGGTTTGATCAACGACATTCGCGAAGAATTTGGGAACTCAATTCGAGAAGACACATTCCGCCAGGGTGTCGGAGCGATGATTCCTAAGACCGAAGCTCGCCGTATGTTGGGACGAGAAGGCGCCGTCCAACGAGTTACGGCTGAATACCAATTCGTTGCGACGACTGAAGATGCCATTCGCATTCTTGGCCGTCTTGAGGGATCGCCCTCGGTCGATCTTGTGACAGAGGTCCGGATGACCAAAGAAGATGGCGGACGAATCGCGGTCTCTTGCTCCATGGAACGTTGGGCTCTGGCTTCTGTACGGAGGGGCGCATGAACACTCGTAACCTCAATCTCTCCATTGGTGGCTTGACCGTTGGATTGCTCACTTTCCTGGTCCTTGCGCGATCTCCGATCAACGCACTGCTCAGTGCACCTGCGGTGGGCGATGAAAATGCCCTGGCAAAATTGGAAGCACTTCGAGACGCGCACAATGATGCACGCTCTACTTGGGAAGATCGGTTTGCCGGCAGGTCTGCATTTCACACGCCTCCACAGCCCCGTCGACCACGGCCGACAGCACCCCCGAAGCCAGTCACGCCAACAACCACGCGTCCTGAACCCGTGCGTCCCACAGAACCTATTGCCCCACCCGAACCTACGTCTTACACCGGACCAAAGCCCATTGCTTTTGATGGTGACAACCTTTGGTTCTCCAGTGAAGACCGCATTCGTGTCGGCGGAGAGGGATCCCGCGGGGTCACTTTAGTTGGCGTAGAAGACGCGCCCTACAGCTTCCGTGTTGAATACCGCGGAAAAGAGTGGGACGTCCCCCTACGGCCTCGAAGTCAAGACAGTGATTTGTTTAAACCAGCTCGAAACCGCGACCTGGGAGACCTTGAAGCCCTTTCGATTCCGGAAAAGCCTGCCGAAGCATCAAATACCTCGGCACCGCAAGTCCCCCCTTCATCTGATGACCCTTCACCAGAAGTCCCAGACGAATAAAGCCTCTTCTCGTTTTCCCACCTGAGCCTCAACCTTCTGACTCACCCCTTGAGATCAATACCAGCCATGAATGTCCACTTCCCATTGTCAACCCTCACCTTCGCCGCAACGCTGGCCGCTTCGCTGGCGTATTCCGTGCCCGCTCACGCTCAAGATGCTGAGGCTGACACTCCCGTTGAAGCATCGCGAACGATGTTGATCACCCCTCCCGGCCGAGTCGACTTGCCCAACGATGAAGTCCCTCCGATGGAGATTGTCGATCAACCAGTTGAAGACATCCTCTACCGAATTGGCGAACTGACCGGAAAAACAATTCTTCCGGTGGGCAATATCGGCTCCAAAAAGTTCACCGTGATCACTCATCGACCCATGCCGCGAAGTCAAGCGTTGGACTTGATCTTCCGAGCCTTGGTGCTCAATGACATTGGCACCATTGAACGTGAGGATGTCATCTTGATCGGTGATCTTGATGACATCTCGAAATTGCGTCAGCAACCCGTTCTCACCGCCGACGACGATGTCATGCTGCGGCAGGATCTTGGCTCTTATGTCGCCAAGATTTTCCGCCTTGAGAATGTCAAAGTCGATGCCATTGAACCCATCCTGACCGCAAGCCTCCCCGACAACGTCAGCATCGAAATTGATGGATCCAGCAACCAACTGGTGGTCTACGCAGATATTGCTTATTGCCAGCATGTGCAGCAAATTGTTGCCGAGCTTGACAACCGGTTTGTTCGCCCGGAAACACGAACCTGGCGACTGCGTCACGCTGACGCCGAAGCTATTGCCTCGAACGTCACCGATCTGTTTGAATCAGATGGTTCTTCAAGCTCAAACGGTGGACGGCCACAAACCCGAAACGCCGGACGGAACAACGTGTCCAGCCCACGTGTTGATGGTGGATCACTCGGAGCCGAGATCGAACTACGTATTACGGTGAACGTGCCCCAGAACTCCTTGACCATTTCCGGTGAGCCGGCGGTGCTTCGCGAAGTCGATCGCTTAATTAACAGTGAATGGGATCTCCCCCGTGACCTGGGCACAACCAAGCTTTACACGCTCCGCTACACCGATCCTGTCAAAGTGGCCGAGAAGCTCAACAGCCTTCTCGGACAAGGTACCGGCGGCAGCAGCGGTGGTACCGCCCGGGGCCGAGCCGGACAACAAGGTGGTTCTTCTGTCGAAGATGCGCTCAGTGGGATCTACCGTATTGAGTCTTATCCTGAGACCTATCAACTATTGGTGTTCTCCAAGACCCGGGACTCGTTGATTTTCTTAGAGCACGTTCTGGAGAGCCTTGACCAGCCAACGTCCATTGGACTCCCCTTTGTGGTTGAATTGAAGCACGCCGATGCCTTTGAGTTGGCTGAACAACTGAACGCCTTGCTCTCAGAGCCTGGAGTCCAAGCAGCTATCACCCGGCCCGAACAAGGACTTTCCGGTCAATCCATTGACGAATTGTCCAATGGTGGCACCGGCACCGATCAGACCGGACAAAACGCAGAAACAGTGACATTCCCTTGGCAGCGTGGTGGCCGAGGGAACGAGGAATACACCCCCGAGTCTCAATTGATTGGGAAAGCACGCATCGTGCCCATCTCACGACAGAACGCGCTCGCGGTCTTGGCCCCCCGGCCTCAAGAAGAAGCACTGCGTGACCTGATCACTTCCTTTGATCGACCAGGAAGGCAGGTCGAACTGTCCGTGGTTATCGCTGAAATCGAATTGAATGACGAATTGAATCTTGGTCTGCGCATGAGTGCGACCGGCTTGGCGATTGAGAACGGCGACAACGCGCTCGCGCTTGGCGTAAACACCACGAACCCGGCGACAACAGACTTTGATGTTCTGGGTCTCTTCGACTCGGGCACATTGTCTGCTGAATTCAGCGCCGACAGCGTCCTGCAAGCCTTGGCTCAAGTCACCAATGTCCGGGTTATGCAGAACCCAGTGGTGTTCACTGCTGACAACCAGGAGGCATTCTTCTTTGATGGCTCTGAGTTCCCGTTCGCCAATCAAGTCATTGCCAATGCTGGCACTGCCGGTGGAACCCAAAGCTTTGAATACCGATCCGTAGGCTTGGTCCTCAACGCACGACCCCGCATCACGGCCCAAAAGGACGTCGATATGGACATCCGATTGGAACTTTCAAAGATTGGCCCGGCCATCAACGATGGTGGACCGACTGTGGACCGTCGACAAACCACGACCAATATTGTGGTCAAGAACGGCCAGACCATCATTCTTTCTGGATTGCTGAAGGAAGAAGAGCAAACTCTTACACGGAAGGTTCCACTGCTTGGTGACATCCCCGTTTTCGGAGAACTGTTCACCAGTCGGAACAACTCCATCAACCGAAAAGAGATCATCGCGTTCGTGACCCCTCGTGTCGTCGATAACCCAGACGAGAACGATGAAAACTTCCAAGAGGATTACCGCAACCGACTTGAGGAAATGCGTGCTCCTTTGGCTGAGCAACGTGAAGCGGCTGAAACTCGAGATGACACCAGCCGTGGCGTTGGTGAGCCCACCGGAGTTCGTACCGAGTGAGGCTGGCCACGCAAACGATTGGCACCATGGTTCGGACCTCGACCATACTGATCGTGTGCACTTCCTTGTGGAGCTGCACCTCCACCACGACCACTCAACCGGTTCGCAAAGAAGATCAATCGAATTTCGAACTTGAGGCGTCTCCAACCGCGACCCAAGCCTTTCGGATATCGGTTGAGCCGCGTGGCCGAGCCGGGTGGACGGGTGACATTCCGGTGGTGTCTCCTCAAGGTGACCGCATGGTTGTGGTTGATCCGGACCAACCGACGGATCTATTGATCCGATCGATTCCCAACAACCGTCTAGATGATCCCGCAGTCCTGGCTCGAATCCCAGGCCCCATTGATTTTGGCCGCAGTGTTGACGAGACGGGCTTCGCCGTTATGGATGGTGAACGGGTGGGACGTGCGGCATGGGTTGGCGGCTTCATTGAGTGGTTCTCTGAAAAGGGTGCAAAAGATGTTGATCTTGGTCCCGATGCCCGGGTCGCTTGGATTCAAAATGGGGCGCTCGTTATACGAACCGAACAAGCCACTTTGAGTCTTCAGGATGAAGATGCCACTTGGCACGGTCCTCGCTGGCAAGGACCCGATGGCACTCTTTTTTGTTGGCGAATTCGAGACGGCGCGTTGGATTTGGTCCGCTTCCGAACGAACGTCTCAGACGCTGATGCACTGCGAAGAACTGCTCTTCCACTCCGAATTGCGGCAACCGGAGGCTCCGCAGCAACGGTGGCCACCACCAGCACATTTCGCCAGTTCGATGCCACCCAACCGGGCCCGCCCCGATGTGTTTTTTGGGATCCAGCCCGAAAACGAGTTCGGCTCTGGGAGCCGCCCTACCCCGTCTTTGACTTCCCTTCCGGCGTTCTTGCCTTTGTAACGGACCCCAATGACCCAAGATTTGGGATGGCCGTGCAAAGCACTGTTCTCCGTCGGATCTCTCTGCTTACCCCAGATAGCGGCGTCCCCATTTCTGGCGGCCTTCGACTCCCTTGCCCTATTCCGAACAAGCAGTGGCTGCTGTTCGCACCGGGCGACAAGCAGATCAATGTGGAATGTGCGATCCTCCAACCCCTCAGTGACAACAACCGATGAATGCTTCTGACACACCTGATTTCAAACCTGCCCTCCGATTCATGCCCATGCCGCGTGACACAAACGTGTACGGCACAATTTTTGGAGGCGTAATCCTGTCCTGGATCGACCAAGCAGGGTTTGTTGAGGCGCGACGTCACGCCAAATGTCGCTGGGTCACCGCATCCATTGAAAGAGTCGACTTTAGAGCACCAGTAAAGGTTGGTGATCTCGTACGACTGCTGACCCGTCCGTGCCGAATCGGGAAATCATCGCTTGAAGTCGAAGTTCGAGTTCAAGCTGAACGTTGGGAAGATGGGGACACCGCAGAAGTCACGACTGCTCGACTGACCATGGTGGCCGTAGACGAGGACGGACGCCCTTCCCCTTGGAATGAGGGATGAGCGCATTCAACGTTGCAGTGTTTGCTTCAGGTCGTGGACGCACCTTGCAAAATTTGCTTGAACACATCACCCAGAAATCTCTTTCGATTGAGGTTAAAGCACTGGTGACCCACCGACCATGTGCCGCTATTGAAGTTGCGAAGTCGAACAACATCCCAGTGCACATCATTGATGAGGCCGACAGCAAGGCGTGTCATGACCTCCTGCAGGAACTGAAGGCTGATCTTGCCGTCTTGGCGGGCTGGATCAAACCGTTCCCCGTTCCAGCACCAATCTCCGCCATCAATATTCATCCGTCACTGCTCCCGAAATTTGGCGGGCCAGGGATGTATGGCAAACATGTTCACGCCGCAGTCATCGCGTCCGGAGAAACCAGAAGCGGCTGCACCATTCATCTTGTCACCGAAAAGTACGACGAAGGCCCGATCTTGAGCCAAATGGAAGTCCAAGTCCATCCCGGAGATTCAGCTGAGATCTTGGCCAACCGGGTCTTCAATGCGGAATGCCGCCTCCTCCCCGAGACTCTGGCCAGTCTCGCAGAGGGGCGAATCGAACTCCCCGAACGCGCACGTGGGATACGATGAACACATGGCGAAGGCAACGGGCATGAAAAGTCGATTTGTACGCGGGATCGCGGCCCTGCTTCCAACACTCTTGACCATTTGGGTCGTTTCGACTGTTTGGCGATTCACCTTCGACACCATTGCCGCACCGATCAATTCTTCGATCCGTGAAGCAGTGAAATGGACCGCGGATGTTCTTCCTCCGTTGGGTGACGCCTTCCAGCCCTCTGAAGAGCAACTGACTGAGGAGGCCAGCCGAGCAGAGATCCGAGGCGATGCCCCCCCCACGGCAGATGAGCTGCTGGTCAAAAATATTGACGAATGGTGGTCCTCTCAGTTTGGTCTTGATCTGATTGGCTTGTTGGTCGCATTGCTGGGGATTGCACTGCTGGGCACCTTCCTGCAAGGCATGCTCG
>PAFA01000027.1 GCA_002700845.1 Phycisphaerae bacterium
AGATCCCGACCTTCCTAATCTGAGCCAAGCACCGCTTGTCTCAAATGCAACAGTTACTACCGAGGAAGTAACAGTCTCTGATCGTCATGCAGAACAGTATCAAAGCACAGTTCTTAATTCATTCACAAGGAAAGACTAATGCCAATCATGCGTAAGAAGAAGATCGCAGACAACTGCGATACGTTCAAGTTGATCGCCGTCAAGACGAACGAGAAGGGCAACTGCCTCCTCACGTTCGCTCCTCAAGGCGAGCAGGGTTCAACCGTGCTTCAGGTCATTGACTCTGGCACCAAGGATGCCAGTTACAGCATCAACACCCCCGAAGGTGATGTTGCAGTAAATGTTAGCACGGGTAGTGCTATCCTCGCATCACTCGCTGGCAAGACCGGCAAGTATGCGGATCAGGTGGAGAAGAGTTGGTACGAGCATCTCGATACGATGCTTACCAATGGTGAATCCATTCCCTTCAATTGGGAAGAACGATTCACGTCCTATGTTGGTTGCATCATGCACATTGCAACCACTCCCAGTTGCATTGAACGCAACGGGTTCATCAACTTCTGTAACTTCGATGTCTCAGAAGTTGAATACGAAGATCGCATGGAGTTCATCACTGATACTCTTGCGATGTTTGAGCCTGCCGATGAGAAGGCGATTGAGCAGTTCGTTCAGAACAAGAAGGCGTCTGCCCCGAAGCGACGGAAGCCTGTAGTCACTCGTGACTGAACACTGCTGACTCGACTAGGCGAGTATAAATAGCATTTAAGCCTAGTGCGGCCTCACATAGATCAAGGTCTATGTGAGGCGTATGTCCTGCTGGCCCGGTACCGACCAGTGGGCGTGTGGTGATTGATCATTGCTGCACGTTAAAGATCAAGGTGGGCTGCGCATACCTTTATGATGGAATCCATTAATCACGCAGACGTTTTTTTATTCAGTGTTTTAGTTTATGGTTTTAGTTTTTTTGTTTTTTTTATTTTTCATTTCATTTCATTTCATTCTATTAGCCTCGAACATATTGTAACTATATACCCCATACTAAAATAGATTAGTGTCTCTCTGTCTCGTACCTCACTTATAGGTATATGCGCAGACTGTACTGCGCATTCACATAAGGAAAAGCAACATGCCAAGCAATCCGCTTAAGCACCCACTGTTTAAAGACCGACAAGCATTCTTTCTTGAACACTGTCTGTACGACGAAAATGGAATGATCGTAGATAACCGTACCTTCAACAATGAAGGAGACGCTGATGCCTTTATGTCTTGGAAGCACCAAGAACAAAGAGATGATGGTGACTACACCAGTGAGTTGTATCTCGGTAGATGTCTTGTCCGTATGACTACGGTAGGACAACCTCCTGAAATCGTTGCAGGTTTCAGTACCAACGAAGAGATGACTCTTGGTTTCCTTGTACTTCTAGAGAAGGAAGACCTTAACCAATGAGCAGTGATAAAGATGACTGTCTTGGGCGTCCGGTTTCCCCCGCCCTAGCGGGCGGGGGAAACCTTCCTCCCCTCAGTTGGCTTGAGAAGAGGAGGAAGTATGAAGCAGGTAAATGGAAAGCACCTGTCCCACCTGTAGATGCCCGTTGGGTACACGATCATCGCATGGGTGAAGATGGTGTAGATCGTTGGATCATGTGGATTGATAACAAAGGAGAATGGCTATGAGCATGACTTTTTACAGCACAAATCATAAAGACGTAGATGGCCCCAACTTTAGTAATCTTAATACTGGGGCCATGTTTTCAATTCTGATCAAGCATCTTGATGATTGGTTTGACATGTTGTCAGAAGAAAACCATGAGGTTAAGCAGGAGTTGCTTGAGTCTATTGCTACAGCACAACACATGATTCCTGAAGAAGGAGTTGTAGCAAAGACAGGAGTTAAAAGAGTTAGGAAACTTACATCTCTGTGCATTAGATCTTTTCTTTACAACCTTGCAGTGTCACCAGAACTTTCATTCACAAATAAATTGGAACAAGAAGAACTAGATATGTTTGTTCGTGTGGCTTCACTAAATGATTGGCTATCTGAAGTGTCACATGATTCTCTCATCTATGCCACTTAGGAGACATAAATGTATGTTCATTTAAGTAACAGTAGTATTGGTTCAATTGCTCAAGCACTTCAAGAAATTGTAAATGAATACTTGAGTTCATATGAAAGCGAGATCTGCACAAAGTTGAAGGAACATGAGCATGGCGGTGACTATGCCATCGAAGATGCAGTTGAACAAGCAGCATCAGACATGGCACAAGAATTCCATGGTGATATCGAAGCAGTAATCACAGACTACTTTGATAGGCACACTCATTGGCAATCTGAATCAGTAGATAAGATCCAAGAAAAACTTGATGAAGCAATTCAACAAGCCGAAGATGAAAAGGAGGATGAAGATGTATGACTACATAGATGAACAGCACATGTCAGATGCTGACTGGCGACAAGTAGATATGTACATTGAAGAGCATCAATTCGATAAGCAAAGAGAAAGAGAAAAGAAAGAGAAGCAAGAAGCAGATAAGCAAGAAGAAGAGAAACAAGAAGCAGATAAGAACAACGAACTGTTCAGAAAAACCAACATGAAAGAAACAGAAGACCCCCCCACTGATCAAGTGCGAGGGGTCAATTTGTGTTTTGACTGCCGTAAGTCTCTCACCAAGAACTCTAGTTGGACACTAGGTAATACCAACTACTGTCTTGACTGTGTTCGTCATCATCTTGCACCTTGAATCTATCCCCGCCTGACTCCCACAAAACAAACCACCAAACTAAAAGGTGGACGAAGGCGGTACGGGGACGCCATGATCTCAGAAGAATCAAAGAAGAACTTTACCACACTGCAACGTGCATTCAGTCGTGGTGATGTATCTATAGTTCACTGCGAAGACAGCAAAGGACGAAGCAATCAAATGCTTTGTGCCTTATGCCATGATGAACCAACTGGTACATACAAATATGTACCCTTTGCCATCATGATCACACCTTCCTTTTATCCATTCGTAAACAAGTTGCTGCCTACCAGCAAACTTAAAGGTGAATGGGGTTGGGTAACTAAAAATGATTCTACCGATACTAAAAGCGAGACCTGAATGCACACAGTGTGAACTACATACTGAAGCAAAGAACCCCGGTGTGCCAACAATTCATTACACCGAATCAGTATTCCCGTCTCCAACTACACCATATATATTTGTAATAGGTATGAACCCCGGATACAACGAAGACAAGGAGAACAAACCCTTCGTAGGTCCGTCAGGTGTCATGCTCAAGTCTGCGTACTTGAATCCTCTTGATGTATTAAAGACTCACAGCATCTACTTAACTAATGCTGTTAGATGTAGTACACCGGGAGACACAAAGATTAAAAACTCTCACGTCAAAGCATGTAAACAACACACACAAGATGATCTGAATGAGGTCGTGCAATTCCATACCTCAACAGGATCTATTCTTTGTCTAGGTACACATGCAACACAAGTAATCACTAAAGAATACTTAGGTAAAGCAGTGTCTATCAAGCAAGGACTTGAGTTGCAAGGTCAACCAATTGATGTTTCAGGTAAGCAGTTGAATTTCTTCTGCACTTACCATCCTGCTGGTGTGATGCGAAGCCCCAACCTTAAGTACGGCGTAGCAGAACATCTTGAATTGATAGGTCAACAACTTCAAGGCAATGTGCCTGCACCTTCACTGCCCAACATCGTTCAGATTAGATCACCTCACAAATGAGAGACACCATGAACCAAGGACCTGTTCATTTCAATCTTGATATCTGCTTTGACAGGTATCTTTCATTCAAGTTCAACAAGGAACAGAGCGAACAAGCAAGGCAAATGCTTGTGGCATGGGATGGTGTTGCTAGGTTTATGGCTTGGCACCATGACCTTAAACTCATTCGACCTAAGGACTGGCACATTACGATTGCCCATAGTTCTGAACTAAAAGAACAAACTGAAATCAAGTGGAAACAAAATGATTTCAAGTTGGAGTATGAAAGAAATGTAATGTGGAAAAGACTTGATGATCAACATCTCACTGACTTTGAAGATCAGATGTTTGACTACAAGCATTACCTGAAGTCATTTACTTCAGGCTATCTTGCCATGGATATTCGTGGCAAAACTTCAATGGGATTGTTCTGCGAAGAAATCACCAAGACAATGATCAACCATATCCGTGAAGGTCTCAACCTTGATCTAATGGATTGGACTCCCCATATCACAATGGCTAACAAGACAGGGGATTCATCTGGTTCTATTGGTGGTATTGATATCACCAATGATCCTACTCAATTCAACAACACCACTCTTAAATACTTTGGTGCTAAATGGGAAGGAGATTTCTTTGATACATCATCTGTGGTCAGTCGAATGATCATGGCAAAGAAGAAAGAAACAAACCAAATCAACTTGGATTCTTACTACCACTACTGGGATAGTACCAACATGGGCTATACATCTGAATGGGGAGTTGAGTAATGCCCAGCACAATAAAACTTTTCAATGCAAGAGTACCTGTAGGTCGTAGGCAAAACATCCAAGGACGTTGGTCTACTGACAGTGAACACGGGAAAGAAGAATTAGTGTGGGCGTTAAGTAAAAGAGATGCCCGTAAATTTGTTGCTGCTTCTTGGCGAGTAGATGAAGATGCTGTTGTTATACGCAGCGGAAGACTAATCATTAATCCTGACACGGTACGAAAGCCAAGGCGTGTACCTGTCTTCTTTTCAATATGGGGTAACTATGAGCAAACGACATACTACGGATAGAGACTTTGAAATTGATACTGAGTACTGCGAACTCAGAGGGACAGTGACTCTTGACATCACCGATGATGTAGTTTCAGTTATCTCTGTTGAGTTCGAAGGCAACGGTGTCCACATTCTTTATGCTCTTAAAGACTTTGTAGAAGAACATATTCACAGTGACGAAGAGTACGATGCTGCTAAACTTCGCCGCGAAGAACAAGAGTGGGATGAATGTGAGAGAGCAGACGCAGACAGAAAGGAACGGTCATGCGAAGACTGAATGTCAGAGAGCGGTACGACCTAGAAGATGGTATTCGTAGGGCAACCGCACTCATGACATACCAGTCCGAGTGGTCATGGTTTGTTAAACGACACTCATGCAACGTGATTCAACGAGCAATAGATCATTCTAAGTCTGCAAAAGAACTCTCTTACCAGACAGGTATTGCATCAGGGTCTATCTCTAATCTTCGTAAAGGGATAACGATCTTGAAGCCCGAGCAATACTTCAAGATTGTCGGTGCTGTTTATCCTGAGTACGGCAAGATCATTGAAGCAGAACTCCATGACATAGAAAGGTTGAACGATTGACTGACCCCCCCATCCTTTCTCTTGACATTGAAACCTACGGAGCCTCACGCCATAACAACAACTGGATGAGGCTCCCTTCACAGAAGTACTTCCACCCACGCAAGTCAGAGTACTGGCAGTGTGTTGACCGCAATGATCTTGTCATCACTTGCGCCGTAACTCTGATGGAGAAAGACACCAGAGATTCATCAGGTCAATGGACAAAGCAAGCAATCTCTGAACTAGTGCCGGGAGAAACTATCTTCTTTGATATGTCCAAAGGGATAGACAACGAAGTGCTGTGCAACTGGATCAAGTATGCCGACACAATCATTGGGTCCAACATTCAGTTCGACATCTCTTACTTGAGACGATTTAGAAACGAGTACAAGTTTCTTCTTGATGGACGACACACCTACATAGACACAACCATTGCAGCCTACCTATGGAATGAACTGTCTTCATCTCGTAGCCTCAAGAAACTCGGACCATTACTCGGGCAGTTCTCTTACGATGAATCACTTGCATCTGATCATCGGTTCAACCACCCAAACGATCATCGACTGAAGAGATACAACTGCCAAGACACACACAACACTGTCTTGGTCTTGGCTGAACTAGCCAAGCGGATGCCCACCAACACGCACAAGTTCACTCCCTTCTGCATCAATCATTACAGCCAAGCAATCAACTCAGTAATAACAATGAGTGATTCAGGTATCCCTTTCTCTTCTCTTCGGTTAGAAAAGATGCGAGAAGAAATGGATGCTCAAATTAAAAGCAGTCGTGAACAGGCAAAGGACATTGACCTACGGCTTGGAGGAAAAGGATCTCACATCTCAAAGACAAAGTTCTTTGATGAAGCAATAACTGAGATCCAAGAAGCAGGTAACGAGGACATACTTGACCTGCTCGATAAGACTGAGAAGAACAAACAAGTAAGCCACTCCAAGAGAAACCGAATCATCCTGATGCAGTACTTGCCTCAGCACAGCAGGTTGTATCAAGGGCTGGAGTTGTTTGGAAAGTTTCAGGACGCTCAGAAACTTCTGTCTACTTACTTGTACCCATTGCTACTGCACAAGAGAAACGATCCAACAAATCTAAATGCAAGCCTCATCCCATTGATGATCAAGGGGCAAGAGAAGTACACTCGATTCTTCAAAGCAACTGAGTTGACGGGTGAGGTAGATGAACTTCAATCAAAGAGTTCTCCCTTTGCTGAGACCCTCAACAGATGCTCTGATCGCACCCCTCAATCTCTTACCAACAGGTTCATTGACTCACGAGTAGAGGAAGTTGCAGACTGCAATGCTTTCCCTTCATGGTTCATTACACCTAGCAAGGTCAAGAACGACAGTGGGTCACAAGGCGGTACCATCCAAGGCAGGATCACATGCAAAGATCCTCATGCCCAGACATTCCCATCATCTATCAAGGAATGTATTTGCAGTCGCTTCAAGGACGGCAAGATCATCGGATTGGATCTAAGCCAGATCGAACTAAGAGTTGCAGCCCTCTTGTCTGGCGAACAGTCAATGATCCGTTCATACCAAGACAAGAGAGATCTTCATGCCGACAGAGCAAGAACCCTATGGTCTAACTACGACACACAACCCGACACCCAAAAGCAACGCCGCCAAGTGGGCAAGATGATGAACTTCGCGGACCTCTTCCTCGCATCAGCCAACACCATGCGGGAACAGGTGTACGCCCAAAGTGGGGGGGACATCAACCTCCCCCTCGACATCTACCAGCAAGTAGTCAGAACCCGACCCGAAGTACGACCCCAACTCAACAAGTGGCAGAAGCAACTACTTATTGAAGCCAAGGTCAACGGTGTAATTGAACTACCATTCATTGGTCAGTCACGACAGTTCTCTAACATCGCAGCAGAGAGATCAGAGATTGTGAATTTCCCTGTACAAACTACTGCTTCTAACCTGATGATGCAGATTCAAGGAGCAATGACTAGAAACCTGAAGGCCAAGAGTAAGAAACGCAAAGAGCCTCTCATATTTCTGCAAGTGTTTGATGCGGTTTATGTAGATACCCCCCCACAATGTGACGATATTGTTGTAAGTTCTTTCCAAGAAGCAATGGATTCAGTCATGCAGCCCTCAGGTTACTGGGGAATGCTCTGCAAATACCATAACCAAGAACTACTCCCACTAGAATTTGACGTAGAGACAAGCAACTGAAACGAGAATGGACAATCTTCAAGGACACACGAGAGAAAAAGCCTTTGGTTTTTCCAGAGACTATGGCGTGTCTTGACGATACTGCTCCTATATCTCGCCGAAAAGATGTCACCGTCCGGCTCCACTCAGTCAATCACAAGATGGACACGGGTGATTATGCCCTGCAAGGTTATGAAAACGTAGTTCTTATTGAACGTAAAGGTAGTCTTAGAGAAATCACAGGCTACTGCCTGACCAAAGATGGGCGACGTAGATTCATTAATCAATTAGATCGCCTCAAGGCTGAAGCATCCAAGCCATATGTGTTGCTTGAAGGTACAGCCCACGATTTGAAAAAACCTACAGTTTATGTGCCTAAACCTCACCTTGCTTTAGATGCTTTTCAAAGGATCTTAATGGAAAAAGAAGTGCCTTTGTTACTTCTTCCATCAACTACATTGGCAGCAAGAAGAGGCATGGGCGAATGGGTTGCCCGCCTCCTAATTAACGGAGCATTGACCCATGGCATGGAAAGTAACGACAGTGGTGATGGCGGCTGACACGACTGCCACCCATACGACAGCAGGAGAGTATGGCACAATGCTCATTCAATGTGCCGATACAGGTACAACGGTCAAGGGTTCTCTTGACGGGACAAACGGCACAGCAGACCTGATGGGGGGAACTGCCGCAGATACTCCTATCTCAATTGATAACTATCCTTACCTACTGCTTGATAGTGATGGTAGTGGAGATTCTGCAATTGTCATTGCTGAACGTGTCAAGGATCCGTCCTGATGCCTTGGTACAAGACGGCCACCGTTTCCACTAATCGTGGGTCTGACCCCATGACAGGGAAACTAGAGGGCCTTTCAAGCAGAGTGAAGGCGAGGCTTTCGGATAAAACCGGGACCATCTCCGTCACATTTAGGGGTTCAATTGATGGCATTAACTACGGAGCAGCCCTTACCAACCGTGATGGTAGTGGAGTCATCATGTCTGCGGATGGATTCGCAGACCTCGAAGCATGGCCGTACTACAAGATTGTGAATACTGCCACGGGCAGTGGATTTGCCAACATTAATTTTTATGAGTGGATTGAAGATCCAGATGATGAGGTCACCTAATGGCAAAGGTACTTGTCATTGGAGACTTACATTGCCCTGCCGATCTTACTAAGTATCGGCAGCACTGTCAGCGTATCCGTGACAAGTACAAGACCACGAAGACTGTTTTCATTGGCGACATCGTGGACGCCCACCGCTGGGGTAGATGGGATCCCCATCACGAGGCAGATGCTCCCCCCGCTGAATACAAGAAGACATTAAAGCGGGTGGAATGGTGGCACAAGAACTTCCCCAACGCTTATGTCACCATCGGCAACCACGACATGCGGTCAGTAAAGCAGGCTCGTACTGTCGGTATCCCCGACAACATGGTGAAGTCATATGCAGATGCTTGGGGTACTCCGTCATGGGAGTGGGTGAACAATATCGAGATCGACAATGTCCGATACTTCCATGGCGAAGGATACTCAGGTAAGTTCCCGCATTTCAACGCAGCCATGAACTCTATGAAGTCCACGGTAATGGGACACATCCATGGCGTAGCAGCAGTGCAGTGGTTTGCTCGACCGGGCGGTAAATACTTTGGAATGTCTGTAGGTTGTGGTGTTGATGTTGACCACCCCTACATGGACTATGCAGAAAAGCACCCAACAAAACCAATGATCTCTTGTGGTGTAGTAATCGACGGAAGCCCTTATGTTGAGGTACTAAATGCCTAAGTCAGATGTGCAAGTAGCAAGAGAAATTGTCGGTGCTTTTGTAGAAGAGTGTGGTGCTGATGCTGTTGTTATTATTTACAGTAAAGTAAAGAGACGAAAGACAGAGACCTTCCTTGTTCCCTTTGGGAATGCCCACACTTGTAATGCTCTCATTGACTACGCTTATGAGAATTACGAACCTCCTTTTCCTGCCGAAGAAGTAAACGAATCAGAAGATGAAGACGACTGATAGAGCAATTAATATCCAAGCCGTAACCGGAGTGCTTCAACTTCTAGTTCTTATACTTGGAGTTGGTGGCCTCTTCTTCACCATAGGTACTAGAGATGAGATGCTTAAAGATGCAACAGAAGAAATCTCAGATCTTAAGTCTATATCTACAGATCTACTTGCGGCTCAAGCATTGTCTCAAACTCAGAATGCAAAGCATGGCCAAATGCTTATCGACATTCTTCGACGTATCGACAGACTTGAAGGCCCCTAATGAAACCTATGTTGTTTTGGAGAGACGCATCTGGGCAGTTCTTTTACTGTTCGCTCTCTGCATTACTGCATTTCTTCTTGGGTCCTGTTCTGCTTCAACTGAGATCGCCAAGGCGTCGACCGTCATTGGTGACAAGGCAGCATCGTCGAAGAACCGCTTCGCCCTTATCGAACAAGAGGCTGAGGCGTCATCGCCGGACTTGGTACTAATTAAAAGTGAAGCAGTGGGGGGGCAGAAGGAGCAGGATGTAATCCTGAACTACTCCTCTGACATACAACACTTACTTCCATCAGTAGAAGACCAGACTCCTTATTGGTTAAACGTAGTAGAGTATGGTTTAATTGTTCTTGGCTTATTAGGTACTTGCTGGCTTCTTTGGTACACAGGCGTAGGTGCTTTGATTAAGGGGTTGATAGGATTCATACCCCGAGCCAAGAGAAGAGAAGCAAACCTAGCAAGTGAGGCTCTTGATGAGAGGAGTCCCGTGACGGTGCGGGAACTTGTTGCAGCCAAGCGTGCTTCAGACCCGGAGTTCGATCGTGCCTATGAAAGATCAAGAACTGAAAGAGATCGAGCAGTTCGCTCGAATGAAAGACCCTCTGCCGGGATGTGATCTTTGGATCATTCAAGCATCGGACACTATAATTAACCTTGTCTCTCATATAAGGAAACTTCAATGTTCACAATTGCATCAATCGAATCGATCATCGGATCAATCTGGTTCGCCGGACTGACTCTTCTTGTTGGTTATGTGGGAGGCCACATCTTCCCTATCAGTAAGATCACTAGTCTGATCAGTGCATCAGACAAGAACGACTGATAAATAAAGAGTCTCTGTGTTGCTCCGAGTCCACCCCCCGCGTACGCGG
>PAFA01000028.1 GCA_002700845.1 Phycisphaerae bacterium
GCCACAAGGTTGATATCCACGCCCAGTTGCTTCGCGATGCCACGTACGGCAGGAGTGGCAAGGGCTCGGACTCTTTCATTGGACTCAACCGACGCTTCGGTGCGACGACGTGTCAAAGCAGAAGGCGCGGCGCCATCGTTGTTCACGCTGCCCACGACGGTTCCGGCATCTTCACGTTCTTCACTGGTACTGTCGGCCGGATCTGCGGCCGGAGCGGCCGTAGCGGCTGGAGCAGGCGTTGCAGCGCCGTCAGACGTTCCATAGCGAACCAACACGGAACCGACATTGATGATCTCGCCTTCTTCACCGCAAAGTTCGGCAACCACGCCAGCCCACGGACTTGGTACTTCGACCAAGGCTTTGTCGGTTTCCATTTCGGCAAGCGTTTGGTGTTCGGCAACTTGATCACCAGCTGAGACTCGCCATTTGATGAGTTCAGCTTCGTGAACACCTTCTCCGAGGTCCGGAAGGATGAAATGTGATTTGTCGGCGGGTTGTTTGACCTGGGCCATGGGGAAGGGTTCCGTCAGTATCGAAGTGTTTCATCGATGGCGGCACCAATCCGGTCCGTGCCGGGGAGGTATTCCATCTCAAGTTTGTAATAGGGCATGATGGTGTCAAAGCCAGCAACCCGTTGGACAGGTGCCTCGAGATGCAAGAAGCACCTTTCGGTCACCAGTGCGGAGATTTCCGAGGCCAAGCCAAGGGTGAGTGGTGCTTCCTGGCACACCACACAGCGGCCAGTTTTCTCAACCGACGCCAAAATGGTGTCTTCATCGAGCGGACTGATGGTCCGAAGATCGATCAGTTCGACTGAAGCATCACTTTGCTCGGCCGCCTTGGCGGCCTCCACAACCATTGCGCCCCAAGCCACGACCGTCAGGTCGGTGCCTTCAGTAACCACTCGGGCCTTTCCAATCGGCAGCGTGTAGGACTGGTTGGGGACTGGTTCCCGGAACGCCCGGTAGATCCTTTTTGGTTCAAAGAAGATGACGGGGTCTGGGTCCCGAATAGAAGCAATTAAGAGGCCTTTGGCGTCGTATGGGGTTGCCGGCATCACCACTTTCAGTCCAGGCTGATGAGAATAGATGGCTTCCGGAGCATCCGAGTGCAATTCTGGAGCATGAATGCCACCACCATGTGGTACCCGAACTGTCATGGGTACGGTGAACCGTCCACGTGTACGCGTTCGGAAGCGAGCGGCGTGCGAACACAATTGGTCATACGCCGGGCCCATGAAGCCTTCGAATTGGATTTCTGGAATGGGACGCAGTCCGTTCATGGCCAATCCGATCGCACTGCCAATGATGCCAGATTCAGCCAGGGGTGAATCGACCACTCGGTCTGCTCCGAACTCGGCTTGCAATCCCTCGGTGGCCCTGAAGACCCCGCCATTGAGGCCAACATCTTCTCCCAAAATGATCACACGATCGTCTTGCCGCATCTCGCACGCCAACGCATCTGTGATCGCTTGGACGAGGGTCATTTCGGTTTCATTCTCGGTGGTCATACGAGGTCCTCCGGGAATTGACCCAAACTGGTGGTTCGTTTGGTGTCACGTTGTCGGATGAGTGAAGCAGGTAATTCGGCGTACATGTGATCAAAGAATTCAGTGCGATCGGGTGGGCTGATGTCTTCGGCATTGCTGATGATTTCTGCCACTCGTGCTTCACCGGCCTTGGTTACTTTTTCGTGTTGAGTCGCATCCCAAAGACCTTTTTCTTCCATCCAACGCTTCAGGCGGGGCAGTGGGTCCCGGGCTTCCCATGTTGCCAATTCTGCATCATCGCGGTAACGGCGAGCATCGTCCGCAGTGGTGTGGTCACGCAATCGATAGGTCACGGCCTCAATAAAAGTTGGGCCATCGCCAGACCGAGCTCGGGCAACTGCGTCTTTCATCACCTTGGTCATGGCAAACAGGTCGTTGCCATCGGCTCGCACACACGGCATCCCATAGGACAGGCCGCGTTGGGCAAAGGTCTCGCCAGCAGACTGCACGCTTGAGGGCACCGAAATGGCCCATCCATTGTTTTGGCAGCAGAAGACAACCGGAAGCTTCAGGCTGGCGGCAAAGTTTGCCGCTTCGTGGAAATCGCCTTCACTTGTCGCCCCATCACCAAAGAAGGTGACTGCAATCGCGCCCGTTTTCTTGACTTTCTCGGCCCAAGCCAATCCGGCGGCGTGCAGCATTTGGGTTCCGATGGGGATGGCAATAGGTGTGGCGTTCACACCAGCGGGAATATGGTTGCCGCGTTCATCACCCATCCAGTGCAGAAGGATGCACTCTGGCGGAAGGCCATGCCAGAACAGGCCAGTGTTTTCGCGATAGCACGTCACCAACCAGTCGGCCTTCTCCATGGCGAGTGCGGCGGCCAAAGAAGGCATTTCCTGACCGGTGTTCTGAGGGTAGGTGCCCATGCGTCCAGAACGTTGAAGTTTGAAAGCGGTCTCATCAAGCAGACGGCAAAACACCAAGTGCTCCATGATGGCGGGCAGCTGATCGTTGGGAATCAGTCCTTCACCAAGTTCCCGGTCAAAGGCACCGTGCTCATCAAGGATTGAAACATGATCAATCTTGGTTTCATAGGCAGTCGTAATGGGCATTTGTGTTGATCCTAACTTCGCTGCTTATGTATCGGAGGTGAGCTTCTGGACAGGCTCACCGGTGTATTGGCTTCCATCGCCAAATTGTGTGATGCCGTCTTGCTTGAGAGGGCGACCTTTTCCAAATGCATCAGGGTCTGGCGTGGATTCTGGCATGGCGTATTCGCCTTGCGGCCGCCGGCTTGATTCTTCCAAGGCCACTTTGGCACACTCGCGCATTGCGTCATCGCTGTTGCGGTACATCCCAGCAAACTGGGCGTCGATGGCCTCAAAGGCCAAGGAGCAGAAGTAACGCGCCACGGTGGCTTCTTCCTGAACGCGTTGGCTGTCCTTACTGGTCTCCATTGTTTGTTGCAAACGAGACAAGGTGCAGAACACGGCGTGCATCCATATGACGGCCCAGGAGAAGCGACGTTGCACCATCTGGTTCGAAACCATGCCCTCTTTGTGCTCCCAGCTCATTTGCACCAATTGGTGTGACAATTCTTGGACCCGAGCTTCCGCTCGGCCAGCGATGTCTCGGAGTTCAGGCTTGACCATGCTCATGCGTGGTTTCCCTCGGCGAATGCCGCCAAAGAGTTCGGCAGCCAAACGAAGGCCTGAGAGAGGGAATGCCCAAGGCTTTTCCTTCATGGCCAACAGTCTTTCGGAGAACTGCTTTGCGCCGTAGGCAAATACAAACGAGTGCATGACTTCGTTCGCACCTTCCACCACTGTGTTGATACGGCTGTCACGCCAGACTCGCTCGAGTTCATTTTCGGTCATGAAACCTTCACCCCCCATGACTTGCATGGCGGCGTCTGGTCCTTCAAACCCGAAGTGGGAACAGAAGACTTTGCATATGGCGGTTTCCAGCATGATGTCTTCGTCACCACGGTCCACCATTCCAGTGGTGTAGGTCAGCATGGATTCCATTGCATAGACCCATGCCCGTTGTTTGGCGATGTTGTTTTGAACCAAGTCAAATTCGCCAATTGAACGATCAAACTGGTGCCGGTGCTGCGCCCACTTTGAACTTTGTGCGAGCGCTGAACGCGCGGCACCCACCATCCCCGCAGAAAGTGTGCAGCGACCGTAGTTCAGGCATGTCAGCGCCACATTCAAGCCACGCCCTTCGTGGTGAAGCAGATGAGCTTTGGGCACTTTGACATCTTTGAAATCAAGCCGTGCTTGCCATGTGCCTCGAATGCAGCTCTTGGATCGGTTGCACGAAGTGATTTCGATACCTTCCATATCCGGAGTGCAGATGAGGGCGGTGATTTTGTCTTTTTCTTTACCGGTTTTTGGATCGACAATTTTTTGTTTGCCCATCACGGTGAAGATGCCTGACAACGCGGCGCTGGTGGCCCACTTTTTGCGGCCAGAACGAATGATGAAGTCACCGTTCTCGTCCTTCTCAATCCGCGTCTCTTGTCCACCGGCATCGCAACCAACGTTGGGCTCAGACAGACAGAAGGCTGAAAGTGTGTCCTTACAGATTCGCGGCAGGAAAGTCTTCTTTTGCAACTCGGTGCCGAAAAGCATGATGGCTCCACAGCCAATGGACTGGTGGGCGGACACCACAACTGCGGTCGAGCCGCAGGTCTCTCCTAGCCGGGCCAGAACCCGGTTGTATGAGGTGATCCCAAACCCACCCCCTCCGTACTCCTGTGGAGCAATCATGCCCATCACGCCCATCTCAAAAAGGCGAGTGATGACCCAGTCGGGGATGTGTTGGTTTTGATCGATTTCGACCGTTGGGTGTTCATTGCGAAGGTAGAGATCAAGATGTTGGAGCAGTTCGTCACACCGTGCTCGTTCTTCGTCACTCTCCACTGGCATCGGAAAGACCAGTTCTTCCCGGATTCGGCCCCAGAAAAGGTTTTTGATAAAGCCCATGGTTGAAGGATCCGGGCCAAGCATTTCTTGAGCTTGCTCGATTTGTTTGCGGTCTTTCGCGGAGACGTTCTTGAGGCTCTTTGCCAGATCAGGTTGTGACATCGGTAGACTCCTTCGGGTGAACCATCCTATGTCGCAAATCACCGCCTGACACTGACGCAATACGAGAAAGCCCCCCCCTCAATGAGTCGAAGACTGATCTTAATTGCTGCTTATGCCCAAAACAGAGTGATTGGTCAGGCTGGAAATATGCCTTGGCATTTGCCAAATGATCTGAAGCATTTTATGCGAGCCACGTTGGGGGGCGTGGTGATCATGGGAAGAAAGACCTTTGAGAGCTTGAATGGCCCATTGTCTCGTCGCCGGAACATTGTCATCACCCGCAACTCGAATTGGCGTCATGAGGGGGTCGACCGAGCGGCATCTCTAGAAGAGGCTTTGTTGGCCGCAGGTGCCGGAGATGTGCACATCGCCGGTGGCGGTGAGATCTACCGGCAGGCGTTGCCTTTGGCGAGTCATCTTGATCTCACAGAGATTCAGGCGACACCTGAAGGGGACACTTTTTTCCCTGAGTTCAGCCTGGCCGAGTGGCGTGAAGTGTCTTCCGAGCATCATCCTGTGGATGATCGGCATGCCCACGCGTTCACTTTCCGCATGTATGAGCGGGTGTCAGCGTCAGTCTCGGATGGTGACAACGGCTCTCCACAGAATTGAATCGGACTCGATGAGGCCACTGACAACTTGGGTAACTCGGTCCGCACGCCAGAAATCATCTGGAACTGGTCGCTCCCCAAATTGATCGCGGAAAGCGCGAAGTTCAAATCGCTTGCGTTGGTTGGCTTCAAGTGGACCAACACTGAGCACAAACCGCTCATTCAGCCAGATTGCGTCGCCTTCATCCAAAGGTCGGTCACTTTGCACCATCAGGTCCGCACCATCGATCGTGATGGTGCTCTTGCTCGCTGCTTTGGGCAATTCCGGAAATGCGCGAGTGGCGTACGCCGGCACCATTCTTGGACTCTGGCACGCAAGAAGCAGCAACGAAGACAACATGGTGATTCGCACGCGTCCGAGCGTAGCATGGTGGGTCAGATGACGAGTGTTGACGAGCCTGATGGTCCATTGCCAGACCGTGTGTTGTCCCGGCCCATTGCCGATATCGCCCGCGAGACCACGATCGATCCCCGCGTGCCCGCGTTGGTTCCCGGATTTGACGCGCCGTTTTTTCAGGCTGGTTTGGCCGGATACTCCGATGCGCCAATGCGATTGATGGCCCGCCGCCATGGCTGCCCATTTTGTGTCACCGAAGCTCTCCTGGATCGCACTTTGATTTCTGGGGGAAAGGGTCGTACCCGTGAAGATCCAGATCTTCTTGCTGAACAGTGCGGAACTGGTGATTTGGAAGAGAACCGAGCCGCTGGTCTTGAAGATCATCCGATCGCAGGCCAACTCATGGGTACCCATCCTGAAGAAATGGCGCGTGGTGCAGAGATCTTGCTTCAGTTTGGATACGAAGTGGTGGATCTCAACTTTGCTTGCCCAGTCAAAAAAGTGAAGCGGCGTAATCGTGGGGGCCATTTTCTGGCCCATCCCGACGAAGCGATCTCCGTGTTTCAGGCGGTTCGAGAAGTGGTCCCGGACGAGGTTCCAATCACCGTGAAGCTTCGGAGGGCTTGGGATGACACCGATGCCATGACCGACGCTTTCCATCGTGTCTTTGACGCTATCTATGACTTGGGGGCAGCGTGGGCCACCGTGCACTGCCGGACTGTGGAACAGCGTTACAAAGGTCCGGGCCGCTGGTCTTTTCTTACGGAAATTCGTGAGCAATACCCAGATCGACTTTTCTTCGGTTCAGGAGATATTTGGACCGCAGAGGATGTGTTTGCCATGCTCGAAGTGACCGGGGTGACTGGTGTTTCGGTTGCTCGCGGTTGTATTGGCAATCCTTGGATCTTTCGTCAGTGTCGGCAAATGATGGCGGGGGAGCCCCCTATGGATCCAACGTTGGCGGAGCAGCGTGACGTCTTACTAGAGCACCTACGCCTGTCAACCGAACTTCACGGTGAGCGGGGCGCCTCCAAAATGATGCGGAAGTTTGGTATTCGTTTTGCCAAGCACCATCCAGAAGGTCACCGAGTCAAGTCTGATTTTATTGCTTGTGATTCACGGGCGGCTTGGCACCGGGTGCTTGAAGAACACTATCCATCTGATTCATCATCGGCCGCCAAATCACCGGCGGCTTCATGATTCATCGGAAGATTCCCGCGTAGAATTCTTCCCATGACTACCCAAGATTTTGAATACCAGTGTGCAGGAACAACTGCCCGGGGACTGTTGTCCTTGCCCGAAGTTGGCCAAGGTGAAAATGATCGGTACCCAGGGGTGGTGATCTGCCACGCTTGGAAGGGCCCAGGTTCATTTGAACGCGAGCGCGCGGAGGAATTGGCGGAAATGGGTTTTGCGGTTTTGGTGGCAGATGTCTATGGCGGCCAACGAGGCAACAACAACGATGAAGCCACGGCATTGATGACCCCATTGGTTGAAGACCGCGGAGGAGTTTTAAAAGATCGACTGCATGCTTCAGTGGAAGCACTTCAAAATCACGCCCAAGTTGATGCTTCACGTTGTGCTGCAATTGGTTATTGCTTTGGGGGCTTGTGTGCGTTGGACTTGGCTCGATCTGGCGCTGATCTTCGCGCGGTTGTGTCATTCCATGGTCTGCTTGGCGGACATGAGTTTGGCCCCGATGCAAAACCTCTGGCATCGATTTTGGCCTGCCATGGCTGGGACGACCCGATGGCCACTCCGGAAGCCGTGGTTGAGTTCGGGGCCGAGATGACGAAGATGGGTGCGGATTGGCAACTGCACGGATATGGAAATGCCATGCATGCATTTACCAACCCAGCCGCAAATGATCCATCATTCGGCACTGTTTATGACGCGACTGCCGATGCCAGGTCGTTCCGCTCTATGGTTGATTTCCTATTCGAACATCTGGAAGTAGACGACGAATAAAGGCACCAAGTTATCGATCTTGTGGTGCCGCTCCACTGCCAGAGCGGTCGGGCGACTTTGGCCTTTGGGGGGCCTTAGGTGGGTCCGAACGCAATGCGTCCACCATGGCTTTGATTCCTGCTTCAAGCTGAAGATCTTGGCCACGCCAAAGTGCGATTGGATCATCAATCACCTCTAGGTCTGGGGACACCCCGTGTCCCTCAACGGCCCAAGTCCCATCGGCTTCATAAATACCGAAGGTTGGGACCGCAACCGCCGCCCCATCGAGAAGTGCGGGTCCGCCTGTGATGCCGACCAGGCCGCCCCAGGTTCGTGTGCCGATCAGCGGGCCAAGTCCCGCTCGCCGAAACAGCCAAGGGAACATGTCACCGCCGGAACCAGCCAGACCATTGATCAACATGCATTTGGGTCCGAAGTGGCCATCAGAGGGTGATCGCCAGTCATCGCCATGCCGTCGGGCCCACCAGGACACGGGTTGTCGGTTCAGCAACTCGATGAAGCGTGTCGGAATTTGCCCACCACCATTCCAGCGTTCATCAATGATCAGTGCGTCACGGTGCATCTCGGCAAAGAATTGCGAAACCAGATCGGTTTGCCCTTCGATCCCTGTGTCTCGCACATAGATGTAGCCCACACGGCCGTCGGTGGCCTCGTGCACCAGTCTCCGATTGGCGTCGATCCACGCATCGTGTCTGAGCTCAGATTCGCTCTCGATCGGTGTGACCAAGATTTCGAAGGTGTTGCCGTTACGTTCAAAGGTTGTCCCAACGCCCCGACCAACGGTTCCTACCAAGGCCGCCCAAGGGCTTCGGTATTTGTCGAGTGGTCGACCATCTACCGCCAGAAGTCGGTCCCCAACTTGGACTCTGGTCTCCGCATCCTCAAGGGGATGGTGGTACGCCCGGAATCCTGGTTCTGGTTGCACCATCTTCTCGACGGTCCAGTACCCATCCTCATAGATCCAGTCGACCCCAAGGAAGCCCATCGCGTCACGGGCTGGTTCTTGCTCCCCGCCGCCGAACATGCTCCAGCCGCCCGACAGGTAGTACGCGTGGCCGACATTGAGTTCGGCGATCATCTCTCGGATCACACGTGCAACATCTTCACGATCACCACAGTCTTCCAGCATGAGCAGAGCCTCATCGAGCGCGGCATCCCAGTCCACCGCATGCATATTCTCCACATAGAACGTGTCTCGGAACAGACGCCAAGCATCAATGATCATCTGCCGCCAAGCCTCGCGGGGCTTAAGGTCCAGGAACAACCCCTCAACGAAGACTGGTTCACTTTCCATGCTCATGGCATCAAACAGATCCCATCCCTCAGGGGTTGTGCGCAGCAGACCAGACCTGTCCGCCAAGGGATCAAGGAGCAACGCCGGACCGTAAAAAGTGGGTTCGGCGTCGATGTCGTACGGGTCGATGGTCACGTGCAGTGGTGGTTGTTCGGGATCAACAGCCGTCGACCACACCAAGTGGATGTGATTCCCAGCTTCGACGAGCATGCTGATATTCCCCGCTGGCAGATTGAGATCCCGAGCGCGACTCAGAGCGCCTTCGAGATCCAACCCCATCTCTTCAGATTTGACCACAGCATCTTCATCTTCCATGGGTTCCAGCTCAAATCCATCATCATTGGATTGGGGCGGCCGGCTTCCAAAGAATTGGCCTTCGGCGACCTCGGGAATAATCCAGATCCCTTCGGCTTCATCGCCAAAGAGATTTGCTTGAAGTTGAAATTTCATCCCGGGTGCCATAACGATGCCCTCGAGAATGCCGTCCTCGTATCGCAACTCCTCGACTTGGGCTTCCTGACCCATGGCCATGAATGATGCGTCTAGGTTGCCTTCTTCGTTGGTTACTTCGAGGGCAATTGGCGCTTCGTCGGTGGGAAATCCCATCGCGCTCAACCCTTGGAGGGTGAGGTTCCAAACGCCGGCTGCCGGATGTCGGTCTTGAGCATTGTCAGACGGTTCTTGTCCAATGGTGGACCAGCGACCACCGATCCCCATGCCAGTGACCTCCCATGCGCCAGAGAGTTGACCTTTGGCCAACTGCCCTTGCACCACAATTTCAATATCACGGAATTCGTATGAAGTTCGCATCTGACCAGTTGCCGGATCGAACTCCACTTTCGGCAGGGCGACGGTTTGCATTGGGTTGCGCATGGTCCCTCTGAGGATGCCATTCTCATCACGCCAAAGCTGCAACTCCAGTGGCCCCTCGTCTTCAGACAATCCAGCTCCGAGTAATCCGGTGAGGGTGCCTTCCCAGATCCCGGTTGGATCCAGTTCGCCTGCATTGGCTTGCCAAGGCTCGCGATCAACCTCCGGTGCGGTCAAGGGAGGACGGTCTTTCGTGAGCGTGGTCAACATTAGGATTTCTCGATCGGGATAGATCCAAGTGCCGTCGGAGATCCCCCCGGCATAGACCGGAGCAAAAGCATGACTGGCCACGAACGCCAGTTGCCATCCCTGATCAACGAAGCAAGGGGCGTGTTCATCCCGGTCACCAAAAGTCAAAGGTTGGGTCAGGCCGGTATTCAAATCATGCAATGCGATCGCGCGGCGTAGTCGATCCGGTTGGAAGCAAGACCACGCCAAGTGCTGACCGTTGGGGGAGAAGGTGACCTCCGGGGTGTTGGCTTGAGCATCGGTGGCCAGCAGGGTTGAGGTTCCATCTTCGATGTCAAACAGAATCAACTCACCCACGTGGTTGGCTGCGGCAAGATGGGTGCTGTCAGGATGCCACCAAATTCCCGTCCACCATCCAAAAGAACCTTGGCTGAGTCGCCGACTCTCCGAGCCGTCAGGCCGAATCAATTCCAGTTCGTACTCACCACTCTGATCGCTGGCGTGAGCAATCCAGGCGCCGTTGGGGCTCCAGGCTCCACTTCGCTCTGCGGCATGGCTGCTGTTGGTGAGATTTCGGGGGACGCCATCGCCCAGCGGAACGGTGAACAAATCGCCGTAGGCTTCCGCCACGACTTCCAGGCCGGTTGGCCCCGGCCGAACTTGAACCAGGTACGGCGTGGCATCGAGCCGCCGCGGTGCGAGTGCTGGTCGAGCGCCGGTCAATGCGATCTCAACGGTTTCAATTTCATCGTTGTCATTCAGGATTTTGAGCTTTGATCCTTCGCGGAAAATGATCCCCCCCGGACCTGCGGAAGGTTCTCGAAGGTCATACAAATCTGAGGCGTACCGGAGCGTTTGTTCTTCATCGTCCAATCGAAACAAGCCAAGTCGGTGGTTGGCCGTGTTGTCCGAGAGAAAGTGCACCGCGCCGTCGTGCCACATGGGAGCGGTGTCGGTACCACTGAATGTGGTGAGGCGGGATGCCGTTGCGCCATCACTGAGCCACAAGTCGGTGGCCATCCCTCCTCGGTAGCGTTTCCAGCTTCGGTGATCTCGGGTCCATGGTGTATAAATGAGCTGGCCCAAATTATTGATGTCGGCCCAAGTGCCATAAGGGACCGGGAACTGATGCAATGGCCCGCCCTCACGACCGACCGTAAACAGTTGGGAACCCTTGGGGTGACCCTTGATGCCGCGGGCAAAAAACAACACATCGCCTTCAGGGGTCCAGCCGCACAAGGTTTCCCGAGTGGGATGGTCTGTTAAACGGGTGGGTATGCCTCCGCCGGTTGGCATGGTCCATAGATCGTGCCCGTCGCCGAAATCGGCTTCAAACGCGAGAATCTGACCGTCGGGGGAAAATCGAGGACGGTTGGCGCCTCCTACAGCTTGCACCAATGGTGTGGCGGCTCCACCAGTTCGAGGTGCTGACCAAATTCCGCCGGCATGGGCGAACGCAATCTTGGATTCGGAGAAATCAGGCCAGGCCAGCAGCCCGGCATGGGCAGGATCTTGACCAAAGGCAGCGGATAACACCAGAAGGAAAATGCTCATGCGATCAATGTAGGCCGTCAGCTCCCCTTTTCGTGACCCCGAACACAAAGTTCTGCCCGTTCCGAGCGGGAGCGGCTCGATGTAGAATTTGGATTCATGGCTTCTCGTGGATTGACATATGCCGATGCCGGGGTGGATATCGAAGCTGGTGATGCCGCCGTCGAGCGGTTTGCCAAAGCGGTTCGTGCCACCCACGGACCGAGGGTTATTGGTGCTTATGGCGCTTTTGCAGGCATGTTCCGCCTCGATTTCAACGAGCGTTTGTTCCGGCGCAACTATCGGGACCCAGTCTTGGTCGCATGCACTGATGGGGTTGGTACCAAGGTGCGATTGGCCATTGATCTTGGTGTCCACCACACCGTTGGCATCGACTGCGTGGCGATGAATGTCAACGACATGATTTGCCAAGGCGCTGAGCCCTTGTTCTTTCTGGATTATCTGGGACTGCATCGTCAAGATCCCGATCGCACCGCTGAGTTGGTTGCGGGCGTGGCAGAGGGATGCCGACTGGCCGATTGTGCCTTGCTGGGCGGCGAATGTGCAGAGATGCCAGACATCTATCGCAAAGGTGATTACGACATTGCGGGCTTTGCCGTTGGCGTGGCAGAATTATCGCGCGTGGTTGATGCCGAACGGGTCCGACCCGGTGATGTCATTCTCGGCCTGAGTTCTAGTGGTATCCATTCGAATGGCTACACGCTGGTTCGAAAAATTGTCGAGAAGGCAAAGATCGATCTTGATGTCGAGCACCCGAGAGCAGGCGGAGAAGGCCGAACATTTGGAGAGCAGTTGCTCGAACCCACTCGGATTTATGTCCGATCGATCATTTCAATGCTTCGTTCCTACAAGGTCAAACGACCAGTGAGTGGGATGGCCCATATTACGGGCGGGGGGCTCCCGGGCAATCTGGTGCGTGCGCTGCCGAAGGGATGTCGCGCGGTGGTCTCTAAACCTGCGTGCGAAGTGCCTCCGCTTTTCCGGGTCCTGCAAAGAGCGGGACGCATTTCTGAAGCGGAAATGTGGAAGGTCTTCAACATGGGAATTGGGTACTGCGTCATTGTTCGTCCCAACTTTGCCGACAGTGTGATGGCCAAACTTGAAGCTTCGGGTGAGTCCGTACGCAAGATCGGTATGGTTCGCAAAGGCCGATCTGGCGTTGAGCTGACCGCATAAAGCTCGAGCAATCCCTCGGGGCTTAAGAATCAAAATCTCGCTCGCCGCGTTGCCTCTTGGTCGCGCCACGGTACTTTTTGTCCGAGAGCCTTTTTCGTACCGAAGCCCGAGTGGGACTGGTTGGTTTTCGTTCGGCGGGGGGTGATGCGGCAGCATGCACCAAGTCGGCAAATCGGCGTATTGCCGCTCGACGGTTGGTCAATGGGGATCGTGAGGCGCCGGCACGAAGCATGGCAACGCCATCTTTTTCCCGACGTCCTAACAACGTCACAAGCCGCGCTCTGGCTTCAGGATGAAGTCCTTTGACATGCTCAAGCACAACCCGCATGCGAACCGCAGTCGCGACCTTGTTGACATGCTGTCCTCCCGGACCAGAAGCGCGAATGGCTTCAAAGCTGATCGCATGCTTCGGGACCCACCGGCCATGGCCAAGTTCAATTCGATCGGGCGACTTCATGGGGAACCTGTGCGTTCCGCATGCTGCACGCCGGAGATATTCATATCAATAGCGCCTGCTCGCAAGTGCATGCACTCGGGGTCATGCACCCCGGCCGCATTGGCTTCCGTGGCGAGGAATTCACGGTATTCCTGTTGCGGATTATTGGCTTGGTGGATGCATTGGTATTGCCTTTTGAGCGAGTTACTCAGCCGATTCAGGTGACCTTGAGGATCGTGGCATGCGCCAAAGTGTGCGACCAGCAAGACATCGGCATTGAGATCAGCCATGGCGTCGATGCTGGAGAGCCAACTCGTCAGATCAAGATCTGGTGGAGGCATTTGGGCGGGTGCGAATTCTGGGGCCTCGGGAACGAAACCTCCCGCAGCATCTCCAGTGGCCAGGAGTTTGGTCCCATCGCAGTCAAATGAGAAAACAACGTGGTGTTTGGCGTGCCCAATTGTTTCGTGCACTCCGAAAGAGGTATTTCCAATGGTGAGTTGTCCGCCCAGTTCAACGTTGTGAAGCATCGACGGCGGCACCAATTTCATATCACCAAAAAGTTGAGGAAGCCGATCACCATAAATCTTGGTGGCCGAGGCCATCAGTCTTGAAGGATCTGCCAAGTGTCGATACCCAACTGGGTGAACATGGATTGGAACGCCCTCGGCGGCAAGATCTCCCACGGCGGCAGCGTGGTCCAAATGAATATGAGTGAGAAGAACCCCCGCCAAATCCTCCACTTGCCACCCTAGAGCGGCCAAGCCGATTCGTAGGGTCGGCAGGGTTGAGGCGGGGCCGGGGTCAATCAGCACCGGGCCGGCCTCCGTTGGCACCAGCCAAGATGAGATCGCGCCCGGCCGATCAAGCCAGAGCAGGTCAATGGGGTGGACGCCCAGCGTCATAAAAGTCCGTTACGAACGGACGGCAACGCCGACCATCGAGCCGGCCTTCTTGGCAATGCTCGCGGCATCCAAGCCGCACTGGGCCAGGACGTCGTCTTCACTTCGGCTGCTTTTAGGGATCTTACGAACGTGCATTTGTTCGATGGTGAATGGATCACCTGATGCAGTGCAGGCGTCAGCGACGGCAGAGCCAATGGCGGCACCAAAGTTGTCTTCCACCACCAAAATATTGCCACCGTTGGCATTGGCCAGATCGAGCAAGGCTTCTTCGTCGAACGGGATCGAGTAGAGATCAACAAGGGTGGCGTCAATGCCTGCTTTGTCCAAGAGGTCAATGGCCCGGTTGCACTCGTGCACCATGTAACCCGCCGACACGATGAGAAGATCGCGCCCTTGGGTCAATACTTCAAAGAGTCCCAGGTTGAACACTGTTTTGTCGTCGTAGAGGTGCTCAACATCGGGGCGATGGGTACGCAAGAGGCAGGGCCCGTTGTGTTCGGCCATGGCCATGGTGAGGCCATAGGCCGCGTATGCGTCTGACGGTTGCAGCACCCAGCACAGTGGTTCGCCATCTTCGGTTTTGGCCGTCGTAAAGCTGCGGAACCATGCCATGTCGGGAAGTGACATTTGACTTGGACCGTCGGCAGCCAGGGAAATTCCAGAGTGGGATCCGACAATTTTAATGTTGGCCCGAGAAATAATGGCCATCTCGATTTGGTCATAGGCCCGTGTGAGGAACTTTGAAAATGACGCACAGAACGGCACTTTCTCGGCCGCGGCCAGACCCGCCGCAACTGAGATCATGTTTTGCTCGGCAATTTTGCACTCGGCGAAGCGGTCGGCTGCTTCAGGTTCGGCCAAGAAGTCCTGCGTGAAAGTTGAATTGCGGGTGTCTGCATCCAAAGCCCAGACGCGGTTGTCGCTGCGGGCCAGCATTCGAAGTGCCATACCGAACGCCTTTCGCGTCGCAAGTTTACCGCTCTTGAGGACCAGGCCCTTATCAATGCTGTTCATTGCTTCGGTGAGTGTTGGCAAATTCTCGGGGCCGAACTGCTCTTCGGGGCTGCAGGAAGGGGGCTCAATACGGAGAACCGCATCCCCTGAAATGGCACTGGTCAGTTTCATGGAAGTCAGCCCAAGCTCTTCTCGCACTTGCTTCAGTTGGCTTCCGCTCGCAACCTTGCCATGCCATCCGTGACCCTGGAGACACGGGGCGCCCCATCCTTTGATGGTTCGGGCCACAATCGCCATGGGTTGTTCGGGTCCTGCTTTGAAGGCGTCAATTGCTTCAACAATGGCCGAAGGGTCGTGCCCATCGATATCAAGGACTGTGAAGCCGAAGGCTTGCAGCTTGGCGACCATGCGTTCAGGTGATTGCTGATCGCTGGTGGCATCTGCTTGGCCGTAGCCGTTGCAGTTGAAAATTGGCAGCACGTTGCGGATGTCGTGGTCGATGATGAAGTCCAAGGCTTCGCCTACTTGGCCTTCGCGGGCTTCGCCATCACCCAGGATGCAGTACACCTTGCGGTCATGCTCATCTTTTTGTGCCGCCAGTGCAATACCGGCAGCGACTGAGAGTCCTTGCCCCAGCGAGCCAGTGGCGGCATCAAAGAATGGCATGCCTTCGGCTGGATTTGGATGTCCATCGAGCACAGAGTCGGTATCTCGCAAAGTAAGCAAGTGTTCGCGAGTCAGAGGAAATTCCTTGCCCTCTTTGCCGACCATCGCGCCAAGATCGGCGAGTGCGGCGTACACCGCAGGCACGGCATGACCTTCAGACAAGACAAGTCGGTCTGAGCCAGGATGCCAAGGTTCGGATGGAATCCAACGCATGGCGTGGTGGGTCAACACGGCCGTGATATGGGAGATGCTCATCGCCGTGCTGGGGTGACCACTGCCGGCAGCAGCGCACATTTCAACGGCATCGCCGCAAAACTGAATGGCTTTGTCGTGAATCGCGGCTTCGAGGGTCATGAAGAGCTCCGGGGTTGGGGGGAATGAGGGTGGAGTATCCCCGCTCGGTTGCATTCCAGCAACCGAGGAACCACCTGTGGAGGAGCCGGGCTCGTTGGCTTGGATTTGGGTGGGGTCAGTCGAGTGAGACCGGCATCACCACGTAGACGAACTCCCCGTCAGCTTTCAAGACACCAGGCTTCTGGGGGCCTTTGAGGCTGAGCGTAATGTCTGGAGAGTCAATAATTTTGAGGGCATCGGTGAGGTATCCAGGGTTGAACCCGATGCCCAACTCAACACCGTCGTAGTTGCAATCCACTCGAATCTCGGCCTCTCCAGTGTCTGGGGCACGCGATGTGATCACCAGGCTTCCAGAAGAGAAGGTCAATTTGACGCCACGAGACTCTTGGCTGGTCAGCAAGGCGGCCCGACGGACCGCACCGGCCAGCGAACTGGTATCCATGGTGATGTGGATGTCATTGTCTTTGGGAACGACGTCTGACCAGGGAGGGAACGAGCCCTCCACCAGTGTGGAGGTGATGGTGGCACTCCGTGAGCCGTGGCCGATACCAAAGCGTGCTTTTCCGTCTCGAACCGAGACTCGGACCTCACCTTGTGATCGAGAATCAAGCAATTTGCCCAGCAGTTGAAGGGCTTTGGAGGGCACGATGGTATTTCCGTCCTCATCCGTGGTTTTCTCGCACGAACAAGTCGACAACGCCAAACGTCGGCCATCTGTCGCCACACAACGCAAGGTCTGTCCGCTTCGCTCAAACAAAACGCCGTTGATGGCGTATCGAGATTGTTCGTTCGCGGCGGCAAAGAGTGTGCGTTGGATTTGTTTGCGAAGAATGACGCCAGGCACCTCGTAATCAGCGGTGATGTTCTCGTCGAAATCTTCTACTTCTGGCGCTTCGGAGACGGGGAAGCCATGCAGTGACCAGTTGGAGCCTTGACCGCGAATACGAAGACGATCCCCATTGGCTTCGAGCGTCAGGGTGGGGTCATCGCTTGCTTTCACAATTTGAGACAATTTGTCCGCAGGGACCAAAACTTCGCCTTCATGCTGCACGTCCACTTCATCAATGGATTGAGCAATGCCGATCTCCAGGTCGGTCGCCGAGAGGCGAAGCTGGCCATTTCCGGCGGTGAGCCGAAGGCACTGAAGGACAGGTGAAGGGCTTCGGGACGCGACAACACCCGAGACCAACGACACAGCGTCGGCAAGAGCGGTTCGGTCACAGACAATTTTCATCGCAGTAGCAGTAGTTGGCATGATTGATTCCCAAGGGCAAAATCGGGCTATTCATTGTACCCCTTGTGGTTGGGTGCCCAGAAAACATCGAAATCTTGTGGTTTCCTTGAAAGCTTGGATCTTGTCCACCAACTATCCACGTCCCACGGCGCTTAGAAGTGGTTATCGGTCCTCTTTGAGGATCGGTGCACCGGGGATTTCCAGATCCTTGGCCAATGTTCTGGCAAGGGGGACCATGATGGCAAAGCCAACAAACAGCAATGCCGAAATCAAGACATCCCTTTGCGGGGCATCCCAGAGCATGAGTAAAAAAGTGCCGAAGGCCAGAATGCTTCCGCAGAGGAGAATTGCTCGGCGAAGTCGTCGAAAGAACACTCGTTCTAAACGCGCGGCGGCGGCGTCGGCTTCGCTGGGAAGTCCGCACTCAGGACAGCGGACACCCGATGGTCTTGGTTGCCCACAATCGGGGCATGGGATATCAGTACTCAACTTGGACTCCAAAAAACAACCTTGCCACTCTAGGAGGCACTTGGTTCAAGGAGTCCAAGGTTCAATATTGTTTTTAGTCGTTCCAGTTGGACAACTCAGGGCCAACGTACTCCGCAAGCGGGCGAATGATTCGGTTGTTTGCGTGTTGCTCCATGATGTGGGCACACCAGCCAGTGATTCGACTCGCCACGAAGATTGGGGTGTACTGCGGCACGGGGATCCCCATGGAGAAATAAGTCATGCCACACGGGAAGTCAACATTCGGATGAATGCTCTTCTCTCGCAGCATGATTGCTTGCACGGCATCTCCAAGATCAAAAAGTGGCATCGCGGTAGGCTTTTCTGCTTCAGCAAATTTCCGCCCCCATTCACGCAAAATCCCTGCGCGGTGGTCGCCGTTTTTATAAACGCGGTGGCCAAATCCCATCAACTTCCGCTTCTCTTCAAATGCGCGCTGCATCCATGAATCCACATCAATTGAGCCGTCTTGGGTATCAGCCATGATCTCATTCAGCATGTCCATGGCAGCTTCATTCGCCCCACCGTGCAAGTTCCCTTTGAGAGCGCCAATTGCGGCACAGACTGAAGAGTGAAGGTCTGAGTTGGTCGATGCGACCACGCGGCTGGTGAATGTTGAGGCGTTAAAGTCATGTTCGGCATAAAGCACCAGTGAAATATCCATGACTTTGGTGGCCAGTTCCCCTGGTTTTTCTCCGGTCATGCACCAAAGCAGATTGCCGGCGTGGCTGAGATCTGGATTTGGCTGCACCAGATCGTTGCCGTCAAGCGCGGTTTGGTGGGCCCCGATTAGGGCAGGGATCATTGCGGTAAGTCGAATGGACTTGGCCAATTCTGCTTTTGCCCCGTTGTCTTCACATTGCGCGTCAAGATGTCCCGCCATCGAAACCGCTGTTCGCAGGGCAGACATGGGATGTGTTTCCGGTGCGGACTGAGCAATTTGTCGAATCAGTTCCGTGGCTGCTGCTGGTGGAGTTCGTGCGGCTTTGAGATCGTGGTCAAAGCCCTTAAGCTCTTCGGCCGTTGGTTTGTGTCCCACCAGCAACAAGAAGGCAACTTCTTCAAATGAGGCATTCGCGGCGAGGTCTGCAATTTCATATCCGCGGTAGATCAACTGGGTTTGGTTCACTGAGCAGATTGAAGTTTCGCCAGCGGTTAATCCAGCGAGGCCACGATTGTCGGAAGGTTTTTTTGCAGATTGGGTCATGTTGGCAGTGTAAGGCCAAAAAAAAGCCCCCCGGTATTCCGGGGGGCGGTGGGGTCTTAGGTTGTCGATGGCCCTTAGCAGTCGCCGTAAGCGGAGAGCAGAATCAACAAGTCGTTGAATTCAACTGTACCGCTGCCGTCCAGATCCGCATCACTGTTTCCGCTTTCCCAAGCTGAAAGCAGGGAAAGCAAGTCTTCAAAATCGACCACGCCGTTGCCGTCGATATCGCCGGTACATGCTTCGGGGACATCAGGAACATCAGCCAGCGCGGTGGGGTTTGCCACTGCTGTGTCTTTGAAGAAATCAAGTTCGATTTGACCGTTCACTGGAGGGTACGGAGATGTGAACCGGAAGTTGTAGGTGGTGCCCCATCGAATTGCATTTGCATTTGGATTGTCATCAAATGACTCGGTCGCAAAGGTCACGCCGTTGTCATCCGCGGTGGGGTCCCAAGGAGTAGATGGGAAGGGCTCGCCAGAGTGGTACTCGGGGCAGGCAAATCCAAAGTTGCTTGCCATGGGGTTGCCAGCCGTGGAGATAAATACTCGGCCTACCGATGCATCGACATTTTGATTGTAGATGGCGTACTCGTAGTCCCAGGTGCCATCACCATTGTCGTACGCGCGTGAGGCTGTAACGAACTGTCCCAAGCCAGGGACGCCAACCCGACGGTATTTCACGGCGGTGTCGGCAGCCTTCCAAGCAGAAAGTGCCGGCAGGGAACGTTGTGTTTCGGTGGTAAAGCCAACAATGTTGCCGCCGCTATTCATGTCCACGCCACGGAAGGACATGTTGTTGTTGCCATTCCCACCGGTTGTTGGGTTGTCATCCGGGCACACGTACTGGCCTTCCACGAAGAATGTCGATCCTGAAGGAACATTGGTAACCATGCTTTGTGGAACCCGCAAGCGACGAGCGGTGGAACCGCTGTAGATTGGGCTGTCGGGTGGATACGGATACTCACCAGTGGTTGCGTTCACTTCGTATTTGGGGCCGAGCGTACTTTGCGAGCCGTTTCGGCTTGCGGTGTACGGGTCCGAGCAATCCACACCGAGAGTTGAGCATGAGGTGGCTTGGCATGGGCCACATTCACTTTGGCTTAACGCACAAAATCCATGCTTGAGCCAAGACTGACCAATCATTTCCATACGGGGGTGCCCGTTTGGACCAGCGGCCAGCCGGTACATCGATTGACCAATGACCGGGTGTTGGTTGTTGTTGGAGATCCACAGCAGCGGCTCATCACCAACATTGCAGCTCACCGTGCCAACGCTGTAAGCGTCGTATCCGTCCGAAGCGGAGTAGTTGGAGTAGCTCTGCAAATCCCAGACCACAACATCAGGGCCGTTGCCCCCAAGAGGTTCAGCCGTCAGTCCAGAGCTGTCGGTAAATGTTGGAATAGTGGGCGAGGAAAGTTCAACATCGGCCGCGTTGGTGATCGACCCGAGAAGGATCAAGCCGGCAGAAAGTGCTGAGACGCTGTAGATAAGTGTGTTTTTCATTGGTAATCAACGAAAAGCATATGACCCCGAAGGGGTCTATTCGATCACTTTTTGTGGTTTCCAAAGCATTTCTCGGACTTGGGCGGGGACTTTGCTTTTTTCGGACCTTTCAAGGTGGATCAATCGTTCACGGCGGCTCGGGCGGGGATGGGCTCGAGAGCGCAGTGCAGCCCTCCATCACGTTCGAGGATTGCTCGGGCTGGCTGTCCCGTGACATGCCGACCGAGCCCTTCATATACCGATGCGGCTTCGAGTTCAGCGGGACTGGTGCCCGCACCAAACTGCGGCCAGTACACATGACTTGTGGTAACCAGCGCGTTGGCTGGTCCCCACAGGCGGCCAATGGATACAAAGCTCGGTACCCGCCGTACGTCATAGCCACCGTCCTGCAAAGTTTGCACGATGGCTGTTCTCCGCTCCGCCATGCGCACCAATGCGGCGAAAGCTGATCGAACCTCGGGTGCCATGCCTTTTGATTCGTTGGCGAGCAGTGATTCGGCGAGAAGCAGATCACAGGCATGCTGCAAACGAGCGCTCGTTGGGTTGGGGGGGTTGCGGTCGATCACGCTTCGATACTGGGTGATTTGTTCAGCATTGTCCGCAGGTGCTCCAAAAGCGTTCTCTAAAAGCAGTCGGGCGGCGGCGATGGGATCGGCGACAAAAAAAACGGGACCATCGGGAGTTTGGACCACTGAAATTTCAATATCCAGGTGAAAACCAGATGGTGTCAACACGGTGACTTGATCAGCACCAAAAGTATTTTTCAACGCCTGCGCGGCTTCGTCTTGCTTGAGACCAAGACGTTGGTTTCTGGCCAAAGTTGTCGTTGAAATCAAAAGATGTGAGGTGCCGTCGTGTTCTCGGAACAACATGACGTTGCCGCCTTGCCAAAGCAAACCGGTATCCCGCGAGACGGCGTGACCAGCCCGGACGTAGCTCTCGGCTGCCAGTTCCGCCGCAGGCCACCAAGCCGTTCCGTCATCACCACGGGAACTCCAACGTGGCCGCAAGAGATAAGAAGTTTGACCATCGGTGGCCAGCCGACCATTGTCGCGAGCCCATTGATCTGGACGTCCAATCGTTCTGACTCCTCTGAGGCCGGGCAACGTGCGATCCTCAGCCACGGCAATGACATTCGAAAATCGGGGAAGGAGATCCGCAGCACTTCCGTCGTTGGGGCCATCGACATGGCGAAGGTCGGGGAGGTGCGCTCGCCAGCCACTTGATGGGTCGCTGCCATCATCATGGCAGAAGGAAAGCGTGGTTTTGGGCACGCGAAGCTGGAGTTGTTGTGGCAATGGTTCTTTGGCCTGAGCGGCCGAGAGCACCCGTTCTAGCGCGGGACTGCCGCTGGGATCCGTGAGAAGGCTGGCGAGATCAACGGGAACGCCAATGGACATCAACTTTGATGGGTCCCGTGTTGCATGGGCTTGCTCATAGATCGTCGCGGCCAGCCCTTTGGTGGACAGCTGTTGGGCCACCAGAGCTTGCGTAGTGGTGCCGCTTTTCGGCGGTGCTTTGCCAAAAAAATTGGCGTTGGCTGGCCGAATGGCACTGTTCCAGTTCCGTCGAGAGAGACGTTCTTCTGGGAGCCATGGATCTACCAATGGGACGGTTCGATCGGGAACAACGCCAATTGATATTCGGGGTGGATGCTGAGTAGACGCTCGCCAACTTTGCCCAATGACCCGATCGACCAGCGCGTCCAGAACTTCATCTGGCCAGCATAGATCAGCCATCGTGCCCTGCCCGACGGGGAGGGATTCAACTCGAGCCTTGACCTCAGACTCAACAGGTCCCGGAGGTGCAATGGAACAACACAGGGTGCAGGCCCAAAGGATCAAGCGTGGGCTCCACGGATGACGCCCAATGCTTCTGTTCCAGACTTGGCGTCCATCAATGCCTTTCGGATTGAAGCGTCCAGGCAAGTGCGACCGATTTCAGCAAGGGTTGCCAAGTGCGCTTCTGGATCGCCAGTCGGCGAGATGAGCAAGAACACCAACCGCACTTGGTGAGGGCCGTAGGTTGTTCCCTCGGGCGCAATGCCTAAAACGCAAACACGTTCATCCAGCCCACGGGCGTGCGTGTGAGGAATGCACACCCCATCGCCCACAAAGGTTGGATTCAGTTGCTCACGCGAAAGCAAGTCGGCCAAAATTTCTTCGCGGTTGAGTTCCGGTCTTGCTTGAACCAGTCGGTTGACCAGTTCGTTCAGGATGTCTTCGATGCCTCTAGAGTCCAGAGCGCCAAATCCGTCCGGAAGGAACGACTGACGAAAGTAATCGGCCTCTCGAATCAAATGCAGGCCGAGCAGAGATCCTTCCTCTGGTATCGAAAGGTCCATCGCTTCATCAAGCACCGAGGCAATGCGGTACATCCCCGCTCCATGCTCATCGGGGTCCACCACAAACTTGGCATCGCCGCGCTCTAATTCGGCTGAGACAAGTCCCGGTCGTGGCAGCCGTCCGGCGAAACGCGTTCCCCCATCAGACTTCTCGCCACCCCAGCGCCAGACATTGGCTTGGCCAAGCATGTCGGTCCAAATATCACAAAGTCGGACATTGAGATCTTCGTTGTCGGTGAGTGCCAGCAAGTTGCCATAACGGGCAAAGTCGGCCCGCTCGGCAAGCTCCGGTCTCCGAGCATCTTGTTCAATGGCAATCAAACCTTCTGCCCTGGCTTCTCGGATGGCACGCTTGTTCTGATCGATTAGCAACACAGGGACTTTTGCTTGCGTCGTCGCGAATTGAGCAATGCGGCGTCCCAAGCTGTGGGCGCCAACGATGATCCACCCTTTCGGATGCTTGCGCCGAAGACCAAGCAAACCGGCCAAAGGTCCAGCCGTAGTTGCTTGCAAAAGAATCGTGGCCAAAATCACCGACCAGGTGAAAGTCTCCACAAATCCACCACCATCTGGGTTGGATCGCTCCAAGGCCAGGGCGAACAATGAAGCCATCGAAGCGGCCACGATGCCTCTTGGCGCTACCCAAGCAAGAAAGGCTCGTTCATTCATGCCCAGATCACTGCCCCAGGTGCAAAAGAGGATCGAGAGGGGGCGGGCGATAAAAATCATGGCCAATACAGCCAGCAAACCACCGAATCCGAAAGATTCGAAGCGTTCAAAATCAAGCCGGCCGGCGAGTAAAATGAACAAGGCGCCGATGAGAAGGAACACAATTTCTTCTTTGAATGCACGAAGATGCCGCAGCCGCTCGGGGCGTTGGAAACCAAGCGTGTAGCCGGCCACGGTTGCGGCCAAGACGCCAGCTTCGCTTTGGATAGCTTCCGCAACAGTGAAAACTCCTACCGCGACCGAAAGAGTGAAAACATTGGTGAGATCTGGAGGGACGAGATCTCGCCGATGCAGCCACAGCAAAATCCGGCCGCCGATGATGCCAATGATGGATCCCCCAAGCACTCGAACCACCAGATCAACAATCGCGGTCCAGCCACCTGCTTGATCAGAGATGGCAATTTCAAAACACAGCAGCGCAACAAAGACACCAATCGGGTCGATGACGACCCCTTCCCAGTGCAGAATGCCATGCAGGCGTTCATTCAATCGAACCCTTTTGAGCAGGGGGCCTATGACGGTTGGTCCGGTGACGACCACCAAGGAAGCTCCAAGCAGCGCTTCGCGCCAAGGCCGGTCGGCAAGAAAAACCAAGGCCAAAGTCCCCACCAGAAGTGTGACGAACACGCCAACCGTGAGCAGACGCGTGATGACAACTGGCGCTTCACGAAGGACACCTCGGTCGAGGGTCAGCCCGCCTTCAAAAAGGATGAGCCCCACGGCCAGAGCCACCAGCACCTCCAGCCCTCGCCCCAGATCTGCTGGGTCCACGAGTGCGGCATCACCCCAAACGCCAGGACCAATCAACACGCCTGCAGCGGTAAGCAGCAGAATGGGAGGCAATCCGATTCGGCGAGCGATTGTGACCAACGGAATCCCGGCGGCAAAGGCCAGGCCAACGCTAACCAGCATTTCATGAACATGGGAATCTGGTTGTGCCACGACGAGAGTCTATGCGTCCGTCCTATGATTCTGTGAATGTCACTTTTGCTAAGCACTTGGTCTTTCTCTCGTCCAGAACACGAATCTGCATTCGCGTCTTTGGCCCCGGGTGCCGACCCCCTTGATGCGGCGATGCACATTGCAAATGCGGTTGAGGCGGATCCAGACGTTGATTCTGTTGGTTACGGGGGCCTCCCTGATGCCAATGGAGGAATTTCGCTCGACGCCCTGGTGATGCGGTCTCCCGCTGAGCATGGCAGCGCAATAGCACTGACCAAAGTTCGTCAGGCTGCTGCTGCAGCCCGGTTGGTCATGGAAAAAAGCCCACATCGAATCATCGCTGGTCCTGGTGCCGATGACTTCGCCATGCAAAACGGCATCCCCGAGGAGGATTTGCTGGCTCCAGCCGCTCGAGAGCGGTGGGAAGCATGGCGACATAACCCTACCCAGGAGCCAGGGAAACGACCTTGGGATGCTGGCTTAGGTCGCTTGTATCGCACCGAAGGAGGGCACGACACTGTTTGTGTGCTCGCCCAAAACAATCAAGGTTTGGCTGGTGTTTGCACCACCAGTGGGATGCCTTGGAAAACACCCGGACGTGTTGGTGATTCACCGATTCCTGGAGCTGGGTTGTACGTACATCCCCGTTACGGAGCGGCAACGATCACCGGAACGGGAGAGTTGGTGATTGGGAACTGTGCATCTTTCTCGGTGGTTGAATCCATGCGGCAAGGGGCTGATCCTTCGCGAGCAATCGCACACTTGCTTGAATTGGTTCTCGCGGAACAGCCCGTGAAGGAAGAAGATCAATTGGGGGTCATCGCCGTCACACCTGAAGGGCACTGGGCAGCCGGTTCGCTTCGTCCCGGGTTCAAGTATGTGGTGACGGACTCAGAAGGGACCCGCGTGGAAGTCCCAGAATTGGTCATCATTGATGAACCTGTTCCTGAGACTGCTTCTTGATGCTGTGCGGTGGTCTGATTTTGTGCCTACTCACGCGCTCTATCGACGAGCCAATGCCCATTGATATCAATCAAGTCTGCAGCATCAAAAGTACCGTAGTGGCTGGTGCTCCAGCGCTTAGTCGCTCAACTGAGCGCGATTTAACACTGGTTCTGGACATGCGATTGTCCAGTGACTGGCACACCTACTGGTGGGATGCCGGCTCATGGGGGGCGCCCCCGCGGCTAAGTGTTGCCGCACCCGCAGGATGGGAAATTGGATCAGCGGTCTTGCCGGTTCCAGAACGGATTGAAACGGAACTCGGACCGGTCTACGGCTACCACGACTCGGTTCGCTTGCAAGTCCCACTGCGTCGGCCAGATTGTTCGGCGGCGGACCTGACCTATGAGCTGGAGTGGTTGGTCTGCAAAGAGGCTTGTTTGTTAGGGATGGAGACCAAAACCATCAAAGTCCCTTCTGTTCTGCCCTCTGGCGATCAAAAATCCCTTCAACAGGATGCCGAACATCTGGCTCCGGGCCGTCGCTTGCGATCACGACTGGTGGGAAATGTTCTGCGAATTGAGCATCCGAAGGGCTGTTTGGGGCGCCCTGTGGTTGTTTTTCGACCGATTGATGCCGTATCTCGTCTTGGAGATGAGCCGGACATGCAAGACGAGGAGTGGGCTCTTCCCCTGCAAATTCGTCGCGAAGACTTCCCGGAGGGCGAGCCGGTCACATTGCACGGTTTGCTTCTTTTTCAGGACGGCGCGTCCGGTGGGACTTATGCTTTTTCCACATCTTTAAACAACTAACTTTCATCAAAACGGAGAATCTGTTGTGTTTGCAATAACCACCCTGTGCACTGCCTGTGCTCTTACTTTTATGGCCGTCCCACCCAAAGGTGGAGAATCTTCAAACGAAGGTGGGAAATGCCCCATTACTGGCCTTTTTGCATCTTCAAAATCAAAGGATGCCGAACCTGCGATCCCGGCGGAAGTCGGCAAGATGGCGCCCCCTTTCGAGCTGATGGATGCTTCAGGGAAAGCCCACAAACTTTCGGATTTTAAGGGGAAGACCGTCGTCCTTGAATGGTTCTGTGCTCGGTGTCCCTATTCAGGAAAATCATCAGGCCGTTCAGTCCACTCCACCGGCAAGGTAAAGAAGCTGATTGAGGACTTGAAAGCAGCCGACGAGAACGTTGTGTACCTGTTGATCGATTCCTCCTCCAAATGGTCCAAAGAAGACGTGATCAAAGAGGCCAAGGCCTGTGCTGAATCAATGGACATCAAAGCCCCGATGCTTATCGATCACGGTGGCGAGGTTGGAAAAGCCTACGGTGCTCGCACCACGCCTCATATGTTCGTGATCGATGCCGAGGGCAAACTTCGTTACGACGGTGCGTTTTCCGAACAAGCTGGGCGAGAAAATTTCGTACTCAATGCGGTCAAGGCGATAAAAAAGGGTGAGGACCCCAAGCCTTCGAAGACTCGCTCTTGGGGCTGCGGAGTGAAGTACTAAACGGCCGCCCTACGCTCACAACGAATTCATGATTTGGGGTCGCCTTCTGGCGACCCCTTTTTTGTTTCTTGCATGAGTCGCAACAGAACACCTTCGAGGATCGTTCGCTCCGCAGCATCCAGACCATTGGGTGCGTACAGCACCCGAAAGGCCGGCCCACTGTTTGTCTCCCGAACACCAATCCAAGCTGGTGGTCCCATTGGCACCGTGCCAACGGAGAGGGTTCGGGGGGCATTTGATGTCTCATCAACATGAATTTCCAAAGCAGTTGGCGGTTGATCTTGGGTCGCGCCGAGCAATCCCAGCCGGTCGCTTAGAACCCGCACTGTTTTATTGGCTTCAAAGATGGAAAAAGTGCGTGGGAGGAGGATTGGTTGGTTTTGGTGGGGCCTAAAACCTTCGACCGGTTGGGTCGATTCTGGGGTGCCAGTACACCCCACCAGGACCAAAAGCAATGCAATGCGTCTCACGCTGGTCAACCTACAATTGACGAGAATTCTCCGCTTCAATTTTCAAGAGGAATCCCCAACATGAATCAATCAAATTCAATCGTTGTTGTTGGCGCTGGGACGATGGGTGCTGGAATCGCGTTGGTGGGCGCAACGAGTGGTATGCGGGCGGTTCAAATCGATGTCAGTGAAGACGCATTGGCCAAGGCTCAATCGTTGCATGCCAAGACATTGGCAAGAAATGTTCAAAAGGGTCGGATGACTCAAGACGAGTCGGACGCCGCTGCCTCAAGGATTGAGTATGCCGCAACCCTCGATGCCGCGGCCGGAGCAGATTTTGCAATTGAAGCTGCCAGCGAGCGGGCTGAATTAAAGAAATCGATCTTTGCAGATTTACAATCTCGGGTCACTGAAGACGCCATCTTGGCGACAAACACGTCAAGCATCTCCATCACAGATATTGCCACCGCTGTCCCAGGGGCCGAGGATCGCGTGATAGGCATGCACTTTTTTAACCCGGTTCCGATCATGAAACTTGTTGAGGTGATTCGTGGTTTGGCGACCAGTGATGCCACGTTGAACGCCACACTTCGGTTGGCCGAATCGATGGGTAAAACCCCGATTCCGGCGAATGATCGAGCGGGATTCGTGTCGAATCGTGTCTTAATGCCGCTTATCAACGAAGCTTTTTTCGCTTGGATGGAAGGTGTGGCAGAGCCAGAACACATCGACGAAATCATGAAACTTGGTTGTGCTCATCCAATGGGGCCTTTGCGTTTGGCCGATTTCATCGGCCTAGATGTCTGTCACGACATCATGATGGTTCTGTATCGCGAATTGGGCGATTCCAAATTCTTCCCCTGTCCGCTGCTTCGTCAACTGGTCACCGCCGGACGACTTGGAGACAAAACCGGTCAAGGTGTATACGACCACAGTGTGGCCTAATTTTCGGCCTACAGTCATGATCAAGGAATGACTTTGATTCGACCATTAATCAATCTCTTCTCTTCTGTACGTTTGGGCATCAGCCTGATGGTGCTTATCTTTTTGTACAGCGCGGTTGGTTCAGCTGGCTTGCCAGTGCATTGGAACCTGTTGCGTCCCGACGCCTGGATGCCACTTCGCGAGGCTTTTGACTTGTCGGAGTTTCGTTGGTTCAATTGGTGGCCATTCGGTCTCCTGATCGGCTTGTTCTGTTTGAATTTGTCAGTGACCACCATCCGGAAGATTCCGTTGAACCGAATCAATCTTGGTGTGTGGATGATCCATTCTGGATTAATCACCCTTTCCCTCGGAAGCGTCTGGTACTTCGGCGTAAAGGTCGAAGGAGACACTCTGGTCCACCGTCGATCCCTCGAAGTGTCCTGGGCTGGAGATACTCAGGCCATCGCGGCGGTACCAGGCAAACGAGTTACTTTGCAAAGCTCCGATGGCCGCCGAGCTGATGTCAGAGTGGCAGCGATTGATCCCGAAGCTTCTACGGAAGATGGCACCCGGTCGGTAAAGGTCACATTGGTGGCCCGAGTTGACGGTCAAGACTTCCTGCGAGAGTTGCAAGCGGGCTATCCGGAATACACGAAAGATTTTGTGCCCAGCAATGATGCCGCTGGTTGGACTCCGGTAGATGGTCTTGCCCTCGAAGGGTTTGATACGGCACTGAACTTTTCCCCCGAACCATTTTTCTATCTCATGGAATCTCGTGCGCTTTATTTGCGTGAGGTCCAATCGGATGGCACGCGTGGGCCATGGGTCGAACGCCCGATTGATGATCTGCCGCTGTTTACCGATCGCTTAAATGACCGAACTCGGGTTTGGCCCGAGGGCGGAGCAAACGCCAGTGCAAAAAGGGACATGTCCTCGATTAGCCTTCCTGCAATTCATGACAATGATCCACTTCCAGACGTTCGATTGCAGGTCACAGACACCTTGCGATATGCCTTACCCGAGGTCAGAAGAACCGATGGTGGACCAGCTATTGATCCGACGGCCACAGTGGAACTGTCACGTTCGGACGACTCGGAAACCCGATCCTTTGACCTTCGGGCACTTGATCCAGCCGCGAGATCCGCGTTGGATGGTGCCTTGGAAATGCGATGGGTTCTTGATGAAAGCGAATTCGCGTCGCTTCGGGAAGTTCGTTCTGGCGGGCTGATCGTCGATGGGATGTCTTATCCCTTGACCCCCGGTACCCAGACGCCATTTGGTTCCGGTCAGTTAACCCTGCAGTCGGTCTCCGATGATTTGGTCGTGGGTGGAGAGCGTCTTTCGGTCGCTGTTGTGAACATTGAGCAAGGTGAAGAGACATGGGTGCGTTGGATTTTTGATGATCCAGATTTGACTCGAGACCTTGATGCCCAAGGCCAGCCAATTGAAGGCGGTCTACGTCAGGCGGATGTCACGACCGAATATCGCCCCGGATCTGGCTCTTCAGTTCGTTTGGTGGTTGGTCCTGGTGAGCAAGACCTCCGAGTTTTGGTTCCTGGTGAAGATGGGGGCGTCGTTCAAGATGTTCGCCGCGGCAATTGGGTTGATCTTGGAGCAGGATTGCAACTCCGGGTTGTCAGGTTTGCCCTTCGCAGTCGGGCCGAACGACGGCCGCTGGTTATCCCGCAGGATCAGCGTGATCGGGATGTCGGGTTCCTCGCCTCGACGGTCCGGGTTGCCTGTGAGGATGGCGTCGTGCGTCGTCGTGGGCTTTCAGATTCCTGGCTTCTTTATCACCTCTACGCCTTCGACGGTGAAGCTGATCTGCCACGCCGTTTTCGATTTGAGCCGAGCGAGTTGATCATGAATGATGGTCGTCGCTTCGAACTTTTGTACAGCCGTCGCCGGATGCCTATGCCTGAAGCTGTAGTGCTTGATGATTTTGAAGTGCGTAGTCGTATTGGTGGGTTTACCGGCGAGACCACCAGCATTCGTGATTGGACAAGTCACTTGAGATTTGTGAAGTCAGAAGGTGGTGTTTCTGAGGCGTACAAAGTGCACATGAACAATCCTGCCGAGCATGAGGGATTGTGGTACTTCCAGTCGCAGTGGGATCCACCCGATCCAGCCCGGCGTGAAGATGAAGTAGACAGCCTTGGCCTGAACCACACCGTGCTGGGGGTCGCCAATCGAAGAGGTGTCTATGTTCAGCTTCTTGGAACCATCATGACAGTTGTAGGATTGATATACGCGTTTTACGTGAAGCCCGTTATCAAGCGTCGTCGGTTGGAAGCAGCCAAAGCATCTGCGGGAGCGCAGGCATGATTCGATCGTTCCTTTTCTTCATCCTGTTGTTGTGCAGTGCCCCGACCTTTGGGAATGATTTGTTCCTGAACCAGCTTGATTTGAACAAGCTGGGAACAGTTGCCTCATTTGATCAGGGTCGAGTCAAGAGTCTTGACTCTTTGGCCGCTTCGGTTATGAAGCGCATCACTGGTGCACGAACACCCACTGGAACATCGAACTTGGCCGAAATGTTGGATCTGGCCTTTCGCTCCGAGGCTTGGTCTGATCGCCCCACCATCTATGTAAAGAACAAACTGGTCCGTGCAGAGCTCGCTTCGGCGATGGCAGGCTCCAATGCGTCTTCGCAAGCCCAAGTGACGCTGATCGAAACCGGACTGGTTGCTCGCCGGCACCTGGAGACCACCCAGGCTTCCGCAATTTTGGACCGTCTTTCTCGTGATCTGATGCGGACTGCTCGGCCGGTAGAAGAAATTCGCGGCGCCCTTTCTTGGTCCCGCCCCAAAGTCTTGCGGTCTTTGTTCACGGTGGTGGCCCCACCCAATGGAGGGTTTGAAGCCCGGTGGTTCACTCTTGACGACCTCACAATGGGTGGCATGACTGCTCCGATCTTCGCGGGTATCGACAGCGAAGTACGCCGCAAGAGCATTGGACACTGGGAAGCATTCACCTCGGCGTGGTCTGCGGGTGACGCCGCAACTGTCAATGCATCTGCCGAAGCTCTTTCAGCATTGCTTCCACAAGTCAATCCCGATCCTGAGATATATCCCTCGTTGGCACGGTTGTCTTGGGAAAGCTGGTATTTCCGCAACGGTAATCTCACCTTGTTCTGGCTTGCTTATGGCTTTGCTCTGGCCCCGCTGTTGATGGCCGTCGTTTTCCGGTGGCGGGGTGTCATGCGTCTGGGACTTGCCATGTTCACCCTGGCGGTGCTGTTGCATACCTTTTCGGTAGGACTGCGTTGGTGGGTGAGTGGGCGATGGCCCAATTCCAACATGTTCGAGGCGGTTACCACTGCAGCATGGTTTGGCGCCTTCTTTGCCTTGCTCTTTGAGATGTTCTTGCCCCGATCGCCGGTTCGCGGAATCGTGGCCCTTGGTGGTGCGGGTACTGGGATGGTGGCTTTGATGTGTGCACACTTCATGCCACTTTCATTGGACCCCACGATCTCCAACATGATGCCAGTGCTCCATGATGTTTGGCTCTACATCCACACCAACGTCATCATCTTCAGTTACGCACTGATATTTATGGCCTCCGTCACTGCGGGTATTTATTTGCTTTGGCGAGTTGCGATTCGAGTGCGTGGTCAAACAAAGGGTGCGGTTCTTCACGCGGGTGGGGGAGGCACCAGCATGATGCTCGCTGGCCGATCAAGGTCTCTGGGTGAAGTCATGGACGGTGCCACCATGATTCTGGTGGAACTCTCCTTCATTCTCCTTTGGGCGGGCATCGTGATGGGCGCCATTTGGGCGGATCATTCTTGGGGGCGTCCTTGGGGTTGGGATCCAAAGGAAGTCTTTGCCCTCAATACATTCTTGGTCTTTGCCGTCTTGGTTCACGTTCGCTGGAGTGTTCGTGACAAAGGACTCTGGACAGCGCTCTTGGCGGTTGTCGGTTGCGCAGTCATGTTATTCAATTGGGTGGTGATCAATTTCACCATTGCGGGGTTGCATTCGTACGCATGATGGAAGACACCTTTGATCAATTTGGAAATGCCCTTCCCCTCGGCGATGGCGACGCTTGGCCAGTGGTCGAGCGTGCCCCAGTCAGTATGGCTGTACCTTGGACTGAGCCTGGACCTCCAGCGCCAGAAACCATTGCCGACGACATGCGTACCCGTGCGGGGCGCAAAGTAGAACTTCACGGAGCAGAGGTTGGTCCCGAAGATAGCGGGCTGCTGTGGTCAGCGGTCTTCACGATCGAGGGACTTGCGGCGCCAATTTTTGTCTGGTTGGAAGAAACCGATACTCCGGCGGCTCAGCACGCCGCCGAGGCCGCCGGAGTTCCAGAACACCAATGGACCATGGTTTGGCAAACTCGCTTGGAAGGTAAAGATGCGGTCATGGAATGGGGCATGGTTCTTCGGACCATTGGCTGGTCTTGGCCCGGCACACCCGCGGTGCATGATTTGGAACTGTCTCGATGGATCATGCGCGAAGATGTCTTAGAACCCCTGCTTGCTGATCAACAGTTGGAGCCAGCCATTGAATCACTCTGGTGGGTTTCAGCTTCGCAACGCATGCAAGATGCGCCTGCGTGGTTAAAGACCAATGGCATGAATCGTTTGGGCTTGCCTGAACTTGAGTTTCTCGAGGTTCCCGTTTCTCTGGTCCCCACCACGGCCCATCTGCTTGACGAACTTGCGGCCCGCATTGTGGAGGATGGCCCTCCTCCCCCGGGAACACGGATGGCGATTGGCCCCGAGATGGAACTTCGCGCGGTGCCTCCACGAGAAGTTCTTCATGTTCTTCCTCCAGAGATGCCGGGCCAGCTGGATGATCGTGAGCCTGATGCGCCGCCTTCCATTGTGTTCACTGGGCCAGAAAAAATAGGGGCAACCAGGGCGACCTGGCCACCAGCGACAAACATCTTGCAACGTCTTGCCGAAGAACCTTGCGTGGTCTACCGGTCAACGCGAACGACAAAGCGTCGATCACATTTGGCTCAGCAATCGTGGGATGATTTGGGCATGATCCATGCCAAACTCAAACGCCTCGGCGTCGAAGCCTTGGTGGCGGTGAAAGCTGTTTTTGGTCCCGAAGCTTCCCGCGAGCATTGTTGGGTTCGCATCAGTACCCTTCAAGGCAATTCGGTCACTGGTGTCTTGGATGCTGACACTCGAATAGTTCCTGGGTTGAAAGCGGGAGATACCCACCAGGTCAACCGAGAAGAGATCAGTGATTGGTGCGTGGTTCTGGATCAAAACAGATTTGACCCTGAATCGTTGCCTGCCCTCTGGCGGGCGGTTGATGCCCTTTCGGCTCCCTAACCCTCTGGAACGAGAGCCTCGCCCAACGCACGGCTGCGCTCTCTGATCCATTCAGCATTGCGTATTCCTGCCTCAACCCAAGCCAGTGTGTCGATTCCAACGACACGACCGTGAATGGCAATTGGCAAGATGGTTTCACCCGCCACTGCTTCGATCATCAGCCAAGGCAGCATCCCCCATGTCTCAGCCGGAGGTGCTTTCCCAATTCTGGAACGCCATGCTGTAATGAGGCGTTGTCCCGCTTGGTGTTTGATTCCTGCAGGCCACTTTTTGGCAGGGATTTTGCGAGACCGTCGAAGCGAGACTTGAAGCACTGCATTGGCCAGCTCGGTGGCAACGGCGTCCACTCGAACCCCATCAAAGTCCAGAATGCCACACACCCGACCTTGCTCATTGAATCGAAGATTTCGGGGGTGCCAGTCGCCATGAAGAGTTTGCTGCGGATGGTTTGAAATTCCTCGCTCTTCGACCTTTGCTCGGGCCACAGTGGCCAGATTTCCAAGAGACCGGAGTGTCAGTTCGGCGGTTGGAACATTCTCAATGGCACGTTTGATGAATCGATCGAAATGGTGTCGGTGCGGGCAACTTTTTGGGTTGAAAATCTGCCGTGATCGAGTCGCTCTATGAAACATGGCCAGTGCAAGACCAGCCGCGCTGGCGTCTTCATTGCCCCTTCGGCCGCTTCGGCCGCTCATCCACGATTGCAGTTCCCAGACCAGTCCTTGGTATTCAACATGTCGCAGGCCATTCGCTTGCGGGCGTAAATCCGGGACAGGGAGCTTTGCATCAGCGCAATCTGCCATAACAACCCGCATAAATTCGAGCTGTTCTGCGGACAGGGCTTTTAGCGGTCGACCCTTCAAGAGGAACCGGCCTTCAGTCGCTTCAACCATATATTTGTTGGAGCCGGATGATCCACCCTCATGGGGTCGGATCGAGTTGATTCGCCCCAGCTGCCAGCCGTCGAGGAGATCCCGAAGTTGTACGGGTGGAAAGCTGGGGTTGCTCGCACTCATTCCACGTTCTGAACCTGTTCTTTCAGTCGATCTACGGCGCTCTTGATTTCGACGATGGCCCGAGAAACATCTACCTGTTGCACTTTCGAACCAATTGTATTGGTCTCTCTTAGCATTTCTTGCGTCAAGAAATCAAGCGTACGGCCTATCGGTTCTTTGCCGATCAGCAGCTCTCGGAATTGGAGCAAGTGGGCATCCATTCTGGTCACTTCTTCAGAGATGTCCGAGCGTTCCGCAAAGAATGCAACTTCGCGGACCAAGTCCTTTGGATCTTCAGCCACATTGAGTGATTCAAGCATCTCGCGCATGCGTTGCAGCATCCGTTCTTCATGCTGCTTGGTGATGCTGGGGATGGCGGAACGAATGGTCTTTAGCCGCTCTTCGATGACGGCGCACTGTGTTGATAAGTCATGCTCGAGGGCTTGTCCTTCATGCTCTCGCATTCGCTGCAGTTGCACGCATGACTCCAACGCCGCTTGCTTCGCCAACGCCCCTACGCGGTGAAGCCGCTGCTCTTCATCAAAGACGATGACGCCCGGTAGATTGAGAATCCCAGACAGGTCAATTTTGGTGGCCGAGTGGTCGACCCCTGACATCCCCAGGATTTGGTTGAGGTAACTTTGAAAGGCCGTCTTATCAATGCGACCGGCTCGGTCGTCGGAGGTTTCTTGCACTCGGACCGAGATCGTGAGTGACCCACGTTGGAAGTGCTCGACGACGATTCGTTCCAAAGGCCCTTCGAGTGCCATGATTTCTTCTGGAAGTCGGACCAGGCATTTTCGGTGCCGATTGTTGACGGATCGAATTTCGACGCCAACAGTGAGGCCACCTTCTGTACACGTGGCCGAACCAAAGCCAGTCATCGATCGCAACACGATTTATCCTTCAGGATCGACGCTATCGTCGGAAGTGCTCGGCGCGGTGTCGATCTCCGCCGATGGGATGACAGTGGCCGGAGTGGTATCAGGAGTGGTGGCGTCGACGGCTTCCACGGCTTCCGCTGGGCCAGCGGACTCGGTGTCACCAGGTCCCGCCGAGATGTTCAATCCGATGGCCAAGCCGAGATACAGCACAAAGGCCACAACCGTGACCCACGTCAGGGTGTCCCCAACGCGGCCACCCAGCAGGGAGTCGGCACTGCCAGCACTGGAGCCACCAAATGCGGCGGAGAGGCCGCCACCCTTGGGACGCTGCATCAGAATGACCAAGATCATCACTGTGGAAACGACCATAAAGAGGCCGGTCAGGAGGTAAAAGTTGTTGACGTTGTTCATGCTTGGCTCTCGGCCTTGGCGGCGGTCACCGCGTTGATGATGGCAAGGAAGTCAGAAGACTTCAGTGAGGCGCCTCCGACAAGGAAACCGTCCACGTCGGGTTTGGCAAACAATTCCGCCGCATTGGCGGGCTTGACCGAACCTCCGTATTGGATACGGACGGCATCGGCCACGACTTGATCATAGTGTTCTGCGAGCGCTGCTCGAAGATCTGCGTGGACCTCTTGGGCGTCTTCTGGTGTAGCCGTCAATCCGGTGCCAATGGCCCAGACCGGCTCGTATGCGATGACCAAGCGGGAGAGTGCTGCGGCGGGTAGCCCTTCAAGGGCGTGGGCCAATTGGGCTCGGTTCACTTCACGTTGCCGCTGGGCTTCACGCTCTTCTTTCAGCTCACCGGTACACAAGATGGCAGAGAACCCCGCATTGAGCGTTGCGTGGAGTTTTTCTCGGACCATCTCATTGCTCTCGCCGATCACATGTCGTCGCTCTGAGTGGCCAATCAAGACCCACTCCACGCCGCAGTCCTCAAGCATGGGCAATGAGACTTCGCCGGTATAGGCGCCGGATGCCTCGTGATGGACATCTTGGGCGCCAAGCATTGGCGGAGCAGATTCCACAACGTCGGCAACCAGAGCCAAGTAGGGAAAGGCCGGGAACATCACCACTTCAGCCCCCAGGGGGCCTCGAGCAAGGCCTTCAGCGATGGATTCAGCAAGGTCCGCGCCGTCGCCAGCGTTGAGGTTCATCTTCCAGTTGCCGCCAATAATCGGAGTTCGCACAGAGCAGGTCCTTTTCCGGTGGGAAACGACACAGGTTAGCCGACGCCCCGGCGTTCCGCACGCAGGAAATTGCCAGGGAATCCGTACAATTGAACCTTCTGGAGTCCAATCATGTCCCCGACCGCGGCCGAAGTACGTCAGCAGTTTCTCGATTTCTTTTCTCAACGCCACCAGCACACCGTGGTTGATTCGAGCCCCGTGGTGCCGCATGACGACCCCACCCTGCTGTTTACCAATGCTGGGATGAATCAATTTAAGGATGTTTTTCTGGGCCGAGGTGGCCGAGACTTCGTCCGCGCGGTTGATACGCAGAAGTGCATTCGGGCCGGTGGTAAACACAACGACTTGGAAGACGTTGGGCGGGACACCTACCACCACACCTTTTTTGAAATGCTGGGCAATTGGTCGTTCGGGGATTACTTCAAAGGCGAAGCGATTGCTTGGGCTTGGGAGCTGCTCACGGATGTGTGGGGCTTGCCGCCAGAGCGTTTGCATGTTTCAGTCTTCGCGGGTGATGTGTCAGACGGCCTCCCGCCTGATGAAGAGGCCGCTGAACTTTGGCGCCAGTTTGTTCCTGACGAGCGGATCTCTCGCTTTGACAAGAAAGACAACTTCTGGGAGATGGGGGCCACAGGCCCGTGTGGTCCATGTTCAGAAATCCACTTTGATGGCACGCCCGATCTGAGTGGCGCCCACTTGGTCAATGCCGATGATCCAAGAGTGATTGAGATTTGGAACTTGGTCTTCATGCAATTCAATCGCGGTGAAGATGGGAGTTTGGTGCCGTTGCCAGCGAAGCATGTGGACACCGGTATGGGGTTTGAGCGAATCGTCCGCGTTCTTCAAAACAAGGACAGCAACTACGACACTGATGTGTTCACTGGGATCTTTGAAGCCATTCGTTCGCGTACAAACGCCCGGCCCTACGGCGCAGATCTTCATGATTCATTGGATACGGCGTACCGAATTTTGGCCGACCACCTCCGATGTTTGTCGGTGGCCTTGGCGGATGGGGCAAGACCGGGTTCTGATGGTCGCAATTATGTGTTGCGTCGCATTCTCCGCCGAGCGGTGAGACATGCCTCTCAGACCTTTGGCGTGCAACAGCCCTGTTTGTTCGAAATGGTTCCGGCAGTCACCGAAAGTCTTGGTGCGGTGTTTCCCGAGTTGGTGCGTCAGCAAGAAAAAGTGCAATCGGCAATTCATGACGAAGAGGAATCGTTCCACCGAACATTGGGTAGGGGTACAGAACTTTTTGCTCAGGCGGCAGCCGAAGCAAATGAAACCAAAGTGATTGACGGGCTTACTGCTTTTCGTTTGCACGACACCTATGGCTTCCCCGTGGACTTGACCCAGGTCATGGCTGAAGAAGCTGGCCTCGCCGTGGATTTAACAGGGTACGAAGCAGAAATGGAGGCGGCACGGGAACGCAGTCGATCCGGCGGGAGTGCTGGTGATGAGGCCGATCTTCCGCCAGAGCGTTTGGCTGAATTGGCCCAGCATGTATCAGCAACCGATGACAGCGCTCGCAATGTTCACAATCGGCAGTCCGCAAAAGTCGGTGCCCTTCTGATCTTGGGTGATCTGGTCAGCGAAGCCAGTGCTGGTCATACCGTTGCAGTGGTCTTGGACCAGACCAACTTTTACGCCGAGATGGGGGGGCAAGTTGGTGATACCGGGATTCTTGAATCAGAAGATGTCCGCATTTGCGTTCATGACACAAAGCGCTGTGGGGATTTTGTATTGCACCTGGGCAAGGTTGAATCAGGCACGGTGCGTCCAGGTATGACCGTGCAGACCTGCTTGGACACCGATCGCCGAAATGGAATAGAAGCCCATCACACGAGCACCCACTTGTTGAACTTGGGGTTGCGATCGGTGATTGGAGAAGAGGCTGAACAGCGAGGATCCTTGGTGGAGGCTGATCGGTTGCGTTTCGATTACGCCACGTCATCCGCGCCAACCCCAGAGGATTTGGCCCGGGTGGAGTCCATAGTTCGAAAGGCAATTCAGGAAGATCTTCCGGTGGCCACAAGCCTCGCGCCACTTGAAGCGGCGAAATCCATCCAAGGCCTACGAGCGGTCTTTGGCGAACGCTATCCCGATCCAGTCCGGGTCGTGTCAATCGGTCCGACAACTGATGAACTTCTGGCCAACCCAGCCGCCGACTGGACCGGATATTCCATTGAATTCTGTGGCGGAACGCATGCTGCGCGTACCGGAACTGCCCAAGATTTTGCCCTTCTGGGTGAAGGATCATTGTCGGCTGGAGTACGGCGGGTTAATGGTGTGGTGGGTCCGGCAGCGAGGCTTGCCCACGAATTGGCTGGCTCATTGTCCAATGACATTGACGTGGTTGCTGCAACGAGTGATCCGGATTTCCCAGAAGCATTCGCAGCGTTACTCAAGACCATTGAGGCTGCGATTATCCCGCTGTCTTCTCGTTCAGGCATTGAAGCAAAGTTGACCACCCTCCGTGATCGAGCCAAACAGTTGCGAAAGGCGGCGGCCGCGGGAAGTCGTGATCTTGCGATCGATCGGGCTCGGAAACTGATTCCCGAACCAGCAGGCTTTGTCATTGCACGGGTGGATGAGGCGGCGGATCGGGATGCCTTGATGGCAGCCCTCGATACCGTTCGTGGCAATCAGCCAGCAGCCCCGGTTCTCTTGCTCGCGGCCGATCTTGATGAAAATAAAGTGGTCATTGTTGCTCGGGTCCCTGATACCGCCATTGCTCAAGGTTTAAAAGCCGGGGATTGGGCTCGGTGTGCGGCCGAGGCTTGTGGAGGCAAAGGTGGTGGCCGTCCAGATATGGCTCAGGCCGGCGGGAAAGATGCTTCATTGGCCGACGCCGCCCTCAACGCCGCACGAAATTTCGCCAATGAACGTCTGGCCTGATACGCTCGTCAAAGCCGCAAGGAGTCCTTCATGTCCCTGAATCGCCGCAGCTTTACGGCAGTCGCTGGAGCTACCATGACCGCACCTGTTTTCGGAGCTTTTCGCGCGAAGCCTTCCTTCGAGATTTCCTTAGCCCAGTGGTCCCTGCACCGGACCATTTATGGCGGGAAGCTGGACAACATGGGCTTTCCGGAATACACCAAGAAAGAATTTGGAATTGAAGCGGTTGAATATGTGAACCAGTTCTTCAAAGACAAAGCCGAAGACATGGCGTACTTGAAAGAGTTAAAGAGCCGCTGCGATGATTTGGCGGTCAAGAGCGTTTTGATCATGTGCGACGGTGAGGGCCAACTGGGCGATGCTGATGAAGGTGCGCGGACCAAGGCGGTAGAGAATCACTACCGGTGGATTACCGCGGCTCAATATTTGGGTTGCCATTCCATTCGGGTGAATGCTTCAAGTTCAGGGAACTGGGCCGAGCAAATGATGCGTGCAGCCGATGGACTCCGAAGACTGTCTGAATTTGGCGAGCAACACGGCATCAACGTGTTGGTCGAAAACCATGGCGGGCTTTCTTCCAACGGAATGTGGTTGCACGGAGTGATGCGCACAGTGGATCACCCAAGATGCGGCACCCTGCCTGATTTTGGAAACTTCACCGTAAGCGGTTCAGAAACCTACGATCGATACAAGGGCGTTGAAGAATTAATGCCCTATGCCAAGGCGGTGAGCGCGAAGAGCCGAAAATTTGACCTTGAAGGCAACGAATCTGAGACCAACTTTGTCCGCATGATGGACATTGTCAAGAAGTACGGATACAGCGGCTATGTTGGCATTGAGTGGGAAGGTAGTGATCCCTCTGAACAAGAAGGCATCATGGCCACGAAGAATCTGTTGGAAAAGATTCGTTCAACGTGAGCCTTCCTGCAGAACACATTCCGTGGTTGTCCGACTTGTCAGGAAAGTTTGTTGTTGTGGAAGGACCTGATGGCTCAGGTAAGTCCACCCAAGCTGCCCGCTTGGCTTCGATTCTGCGTGATGTGAAATTGGAAGTGGTCGAAGTTCGTGAGCCTGGAGGGACACCTCTTGGTGAACGGCTGCGATCCGTCCTCTTGGACCCGGAGACGGGGGAGATTGATGTCCGCGCCGAGATGCTCCTTTACATGGCCAGCCGTGCGGAACTCGTAGCTTCCCGTATTCGTCCCGCACTCTTGCGTGGTGCTTGCGTGATTGCCGACCGGTTTGTCTCCTCCACGTTGGCGTATCAAGGAGCAGCGGGCGGGCTCGATCAATCTGCTATCCGCGACGCGGCTCGCGCTGCTTGCGGGGATGTAAATCCTGATCTGGTCGCCATTTTTGACGTTGACGAACCGACCGCTGCGGGACGCATGGGGCTTTTGCGAGATCGTATGGAGGCTCGTGGTTCGGCTTACCACGCGGCGGTGCGTCGTGGATATCACGAACAAGCAGAGACTGAGCCTGAAACGCATGTGCTCATCGACGCTGCTCGAAGTTTTGATCATGTCTTTGCGGATTTCCTAGCCGTTTTGGCGAGCCGATTTGGCCGCCCGGAAATTCAATCAAATTCGTCTCCCCGGAACGTCGAGGCCAAGTAGGCCTGCCGTACAACTGCGTCGTTGATCAGTTCCTTTGGCGGTCCCTCGGCCAAGTTTCGACCTTCGTGCAAGATGTACGCACGGTCGCAAATGCGTAGTGTTTGTTGCACGTTGTGGTCGGTCACCAAAATAGCGATGCCACTGCTTGCCAACCGGCGGACCTCAGCTTGAAGTTCTTCAACGGTGTGCGGGTCAACTGCAGCAAAGGGCTCGTCCAGCAGCAGCAAACGAGGTTTACACGCCATAGCTCGAGCAATTTCAAGTCTTCGGCGTTCGCCACCTGAGCATGTTTCCGCCAAGTCTTCCGCTTTGTGGCGGAGCCCAAACCGTTCGATCAATTCCCGAGCTTTGTTTTTCCGACTGTTGGGCGTTGGCTCATGCAGCTCCAGTACTGCGAGCAAATTTTCCAAAACCGTGAGGCCTCGAAACACACTTGGTTCTTGTGCGAGGTAGCCCATGCCAAGCCGCGCTCGACGATGCATAGGCTCCTTGGTGATATCTCTGCCGTCAAATTGCACTGAACCCTCGTCGGGTTCGAGCATGCCAATTGCCATTCTGAAACTTGTGGTTTTGCCAGCGCCATTTCTTCCAAGCAGACCCACAACCTCGCCAGCTTCAATGAAAAAGCTGGCCCCATCGACCACACGGCGAGCGCCGAACTTTTTGACAAGTTGTTTGGCATCGAGCAGGGGCACGTTATTCCTGTGACGCTTCGTCGCTTGCGGTATCGGTTTCGTCCGAAGGTGAATTGTTGCTTACAGCTTTCGCGTGGTCAGTCCATTCGCTGGGACGCAATCGATGGGCAATCTCGCCAATGATCTTGTCGGCATCTTGGTGAATGTAATCGTCGATCTTCGCGATCCGTCCATCGGTGTGTATGACTTTCGCCACGCTCTTGCTCATCCAGCGGCTCATGTCGATATCAGTAATTTCATTGGCGAGCCATGTGCCTTCGGGATGATGAAACGCACCTTCTTCGTCGACGCTGTATTTTCTTCTTAGACCACCGATGAGTTGGAATGCGGTGAACAGCGAGTACGGGCCGCACAGAATGAACAGCCATTGAACCATTCGGTTCCATTTGTTGGGTACGGGGAATTTTTGATAGGCGGTTACGCCCTCAGAGACACCATCAACAAAGTTTGCAAATGCGTCACTGTCTCGTGTCCATTCCCCTTGGTCAACCAAAGCCAGTCCTACGATCATTCGATCCACTTGTAGGGTCCAGCTCAATCGCTCTCTTGCGACGGTGCCAAGATTCGACCTGAAATTGAAGGTGGCGGAGACCAGGCCTTCCTGTTGGGCCTGTTCCATTTGCTCTTTGAACTGCGATTGCATTTCGCCGCGAGCTTGTCTGAGCTCTTCAGCTTCAGATTTAGTCATCGAATCGGTCAGTTGTTGTGCGGCGACTTTGATGCCGTCGGCCGCGGTTTGTAATGCATTCGCTTCGCTATTGGCGTGAGCTTCAAGTCCTGCTTTGACGTTGCTGAACGCGACTTTCTTTTGATAGCCGAGTTCGTCTAGGGGGATCTTGACGGAGTAGTCATACCAGCCCCAAACCCCAAAGACCGCGCACAGCACGGTCATAAGACCCATTTGGATCACCCATCGAGTTCTTGGTCGAGTCTGAATCATGTGAGGTCTCCGTCACGGGTTGATTGGATGTTAATCCGACTTCATCGCCGCCAACTCACGAGCATCATCGATCAAGTTGGTGCACAGACCCGGAAGTCCATCAAGTCGGTCAAGCATGATTTCAAGCCGACGTTCTGGGGAAGCGGTGGGGTCGTCAGCCCGCTGGGCGGCCTCTACAAGTGCCGTAAATGCGGTTTTCCACCAATCCAAGCTTGGGTTGTCAATATTGTCTTCAACTGGAACGCGGGTCCTGATGACCACGCCTCGTCCCAAAACAGCAATTGGCCGTTCTCCGAGTTTCGTCAAGGGTTCTCGAGCGAAGGCCAATACAGGAACACCATGTTCTGAACCTGCTGTCAGCAACCTTCGGGCATCTGCCCCGACTTGGGGTGCGGTGACAAGGTAAACGCCTGGATCGGGGACAAATTCGTCGTTGTTGGGTACTTCTGTGCACTGAATGCCGTGTTCTTCGGCGTGAGCCAACGCGGCATTCGCGCGGGCAGTCCATGCATCACGGAGTTTGATCAGGGCTTCGTTGAGGAGTGCTGAATCACGTGGTCCTCGAGCAGCTTCCAATGCACGGCGCGCGTCTTGTTCAGACTCGCACCAATCGGCATCGGTATGGGAGGATGAGTTTGGGGCCGAAAAGTTCATGCGTTTTATCGATCACGTGTCCAAGAGGTCTGAAACCAAATCGGCTCGGACCGGGTCTGCAAAAGTCGCTCGGAATCGATCTGGAGGCGACACTTCTAAAACCATTCGGCTTGATGGAGTGAGCACTTGAAGGGATTGTTGCTCTCCTTCACCATCTCGGGCCAAAACCTCGACGAGACGGCGCAGAAGGGGGAGATCCGCAGGATTGCACAGCACGGGATCTCTCCCATTTCGGTGGACGGTTGCGACGTGGTCAAATTCTTGCCATGCTTCGACTTCAGCCATTCCAAATGCAACGGCATCAAGAATGTCCGACCACCGCCCAGTGGGCACCAGAAGCATCTGATCCAGCGATAGTCTTCCCAGAATTTCCTCCAGGCGTGCGGCCAATTGCTCTGGTGCGAGCTTCAGTTCATGGCGTGTCAGATCTGGTTCATCAGCCAAGTCCAGTCGACGAACTTGTTCGCTGACGTCCTTTACTCCGATCCGGAGATCTTGCATGACTTCTTCGACTTCTGTCGACTCAACGAATTCCACGGAATCCTCCTGTACGGTGACAATCATATCGGTTCCGCGAAGGGGGTAGCATTGGAGAGATGTTGCAGCACATCCTGTTCATTTGTACCGGGAACACCTGTCGGAGCCCCTTGGCGGAGGGGTTGGCCATGGATTGGCTCGATCAACATGGGCTTCTGGGGAAGTGGAGCGTTGGAAGTGCCGGTGTATTTGCCGTGGATGGCTCGGAGCCTTCTCCAGAAGTTGCCGCATTGCTGGCCTCAAGGGGCATTTCTCAGGTTGGACGTTCGAGCTCATTGACGCTGGGACTGTTGCGTGAGGCTTCAATTGTCCTTGCCATGACTTCGGCTCACGCCGAGGCCGCGCAACGCCTGTTGGGTGACGCACCCGGCCCACCTATTCAGACACTCGACCCTTCGGGTGATATTCCTGACCCCATTGGCCACGGATTTGGTGTTTATGCCGATCTGGCGGATCAATTGGATGCTGTTCTCGATCAAGTTCTTAAGAAAGTAACCCATGCGAATAACGATCTCGGGTGATCATCGTGGGCATCAAGCCGTGGATGATGTGATCAAATATCTTCAAAGCCAAAGTCATGAGGTCACGGTTCAAGGCGCGTGTGATGGTGTGGCGTGTGATTACCCCGTCCGATCGATGGCGGTGGCCAAAGACGTGGCTGAGGGTCAGTCGGAACTTGGGATTTTGATCTGTGGTAGCGGAATTGGTGTTTCGATTGCGGCCAACAAGGTTGATGGCGTTCGGGCGGCGTTGGTTATGGATGCCGCGCATGCAAAAGGCTCGCGTGAGCACAACCATGCAAATGTCTTGTGCTTCTCGGCCGACCGAACATCAGCTGAAATCATGTGCGAAGCCGTAGATGCATGGGTTGAGGCATCCCCACAGCCAGACCGTCATGCTCGCCGAGTCGCTCAAATGACAGAGATTGAACGCGGATCAAACCCCATAGATCAGTCATCGAGTTCGGCGTAGCCCGCGGCCAGATCAGCCAGCAAGCGAACTCCAAACCCGGTCGGACCTTCGCAGAATTGGGCATTCGCTTCGGTGCGAGCCATTCCAGCAATATCCAAATGTGCCCAGGGAATATCCTCCGGAACAAAGTGAGAAAGGAAGGCTGCGCCTTGAATGGGGTGCCCATCACGCTTTGGCCCGCTGTTCCAGAGATCAGCATGCCGGGCACGCATAAAGTCTCGATGGCAGTCCCAAACCGGCATTGCCCAGAGCTTTTCTTCGGTTTCATCGGCTGAAATTTCGAGACGATGGCGAAGCGACTCGTCGCCACAGAACATGCCGGCGCACCATGAGCCCAGCGCGACAACAATTCCGCCCGTGAGGGTGGCCATGTCAACGATCGCAGTTGGTTCTAATTTGTTGCAGGCGTAGGTCAATGCATCGGCCATGATCAGTCGACCTTCAGCATCTGTATTGGTGACTTCGACGGTCGCGCCATTCATCATTGTGATGATGTCATCTGGGCGATATGCACTGGAATCAACCATGTTTTCTGCACATGGCAGCAAGGCCGTGACTCGGACGGGGAGATCCCTTTGGGCGATCAACAACATCGCTCCCAAGACACCGTAGCCGCCGCAGCCGTCATATTTCATACCCAGCATGCTGTTGTTGACCTTGAGGGAATAGCCGCCCGAGTCATAGGTCATCGTCTTGCCCACAAAGACCAAGTGTTCGTCTTCGGGAGCGTCCTCATGATCGTGCTCCAAAACCACCATGCATGACGGCGTTTCGGACCCTTGCCCCACACCCACCAGACCGCCCATGCCCAAATTTTCAGCTTGGCGTGCGGTCACCACTTTGACTTTGAGGCCAACCGCCTTGGCCAGACGCTTTGCTTCGCTCGCAAACCAGGCGGGGTTGCATTCGTTGGGGGGACTGGCGGCCAGTCTGCGTGCTTCGTTGACGCATTCGGCGGCCATCAGCCCGTCATGGAGGCCCTCTCGAAATTCTGCGTCATCGGGATCCAAGCGTAAACCACGTCGGGATGCTTCTCGGCGGGTCGCCGTACCGTCATGGGCATCGGGTCGCCATGCGGCAAGACCAAGGCCTTCTCCGAAGGATTGACCAGCAGCCTCAGCTTCACCGGCCCGAAGGACGTGGGCGGTATGGATCCGAATGGCTGTGAGTTGGAGCCCAAAGGCTTTCGCCACCAAAGCAGCTCCGGCGCTGCGGAAGCGTTCGACAGCGCTCTGATCATCGTTGCCCAATCCAACCAAGACCATACCTTCGGTCCAGACGGTTATTTCGCCCGATTTACCTTGAAAAGCACCTGTTGCCCGGGCTTCTCTCACCGCGGCGGCCAGGCCACCGGTCAGGCGATCGCCGGAAGCGTCTTCAGTGAGAAGGATGACCTCGCGAGCCTGGCTCGCACGGCTGGTCCGCTGAATTTTAAATTGTTCGTACACATGGGCCTCCGAGGGTCTACATCGGGCAAGGTGGCAGATTGACACCACCCCGGGGGGCTATGCTCCATTGTGCGCGCTGAACGACTCTTGGATGCCAATGTGAACCGAGCCCGGGAGGGGTTGCGCACTCTCGAGGAAATCGCCCGCTTGTTGCTGGAAGACTCCGAACTCGCGGCTGCACTCAGGACACGTCGTCGTCGTCTGGGGGCATTGACAGAAGAAATTCTTCCGGATCTTCTTCCGGCGCGAAGTGCAGGCACCGATCCGGGATTTGCTCCAGAGATCGCTGCTGGTCCGCGAAAGGACCTTGCCAGCGTTGCCGCCGCTGCTGCCGGTCGCGTGGGTGAATCATTGCGGGTGTTGGAAGAGATTGGATCGACCGTCAATCCCTCATTCGCCGCAGGGATCCAAAGCATCCGGCACGGCTGGTATGACTTGGATCGAGACCTCAGACTGCGATTGGGCACCCGAAAACCCCTCGCCCAGCCTCGTTTGTGTGTTTTGCTGACGCGTGATCTTTGCCCGGGTGGTGATTGGATCAGGGTCGTTGATGCGTTGGCAGAATCGCGGGTAGACATGGTGCAGATCAGAGAGAAAGAACTGGCAGATGGTGTTTTGCTGAATCACGCTGAAGCAGTCCGAGACCGATTGCATTCCACCACTCGGCTGGTCATCAACGACCGTATTTCCGTTGCTGCCACCTTGGGTCTTGATGTCCACTTGGGCCGGGAGGATCTTCCAATCGCGGCGGCCCGACGGTTGCTTGGTCGAGATGCCCAGATTGGACGAAGTACTTCAGGCCTTCCAGAAGCTCATTCGGCGATCGCAGCGGGGGCCGATCTGGTCGGCGTCGGACCAGTATTTGTGAGTGCCACCAAGGATAAAAAGCCGGTGGGTCCTGGGGCTGCGGGCAAAGTCGCTGCTGCAGGCATCCCACATTTGGCGATTGGTGGGATTGAGCTCAGCAATCTTGAATCATTGTGTGAGCATGGTGTGGCAGGGGTCGCGGTGTGCCGTGGTGTCCTCGGGGCTGAGGATGTTGCTGCCACCGTCTCCAAGATCCAGACGCGTATGGACACGGCCGCTGAGGATGTTTCATGCCCTTAAGTGATGCTTCAGTGCTTCTTTTGGGAACTGGGACCAGTTCCGGCGTGCCCGTCCTTGGTTGTGATTGTTCGGTATGCACCAGCAGTGATCCTCGAGATCAGCGGCTGCGAACTTCAGCTGCACTGAGATTTCAGGATCCCGAGGGTCACTTTCGAGAGATGCTGATCGACTGTGGCCCCGACCTCCGACAACAAGCGTTGAGCGCTGGTCTTAGCCGATGCGACGGCATTTTTGTGACCCATCACCACGTCGATCACATCTACGGGCTTGATGAAGTTCGCCGGTTCAACGCACTGATGCAGGAGCCGATTGACCTTTTTGCGGAAGAGCGCACGCTTGATGCCATTCATCGTGTCTACCGACACATCTTCGATGCGGCCAAAAACCTCAATCCATCGTTTGTGGCCCATGTCCGGACCCATCGGGTGACCACTGATGGATCAGTCTCGAGGATGGGAATTCGGGCGACGCCCATTCGGTTGCTCCACGGAAAAATGCCCATTTTGGGATGGCGGTTTGATGCGGTAGATCCGTCGGGTGCGACGTTGACCGATCTTCCGGGCCCATTTCCCTTCGCGTGGTGCACCGATTGTTCGGCGATCCCGCCTGAATCTTGGCCTCGCCTGGAGGGCCTTCGGCACCTCTTTTTGGACATGTTGCGGCCTCGGAGTCATCCCACTCATTTTTGTCTGGATGAATCTCTGGCCGTCGCCGAGCAAGTGGCGGCGAAGCAGACCTGGTTCATCCATATGAGCCATGACGTCTCCCATGCCTCTCTGGAGGCCAATTTGCCATCTGGGATTGCTCCGGCTTACGACGGACTGGTGGTTTCCGACTGAAGCCGGGGTCTGCCTCGCTCGCCGGTCGGATCTATACTCTCCATCCCATGGCCCGTACTCGTGAAATCAAGCGTCGGATGACGGCAGTCGGCACGATTGCCCGCATCACCAAGACCATGCAGATGATCGCCACGGCGAAATTCACTGCAGCACTGCAAAGAGCTTCGGCCACCAAGCCGTACACCGAGACTTTGTCTGACATGGTGGCTGAACTGGCTTCCACGGTATCTCCGGAAGAATCTGGATCACCATTGCTCAACGCACCCACTCCGGCCCGAAAGCGAGAGCTGTTGTTGGTCGTGAGTTCAGATCGTGGCCTGTGCGGTGCCTACAACGCCAATGTGCTTCGGGTCGCCGCTCGCCACTTGCGTGAGCAATCGGCCGTGGGTGTCGACACTGTGGTTGAGACCGTTGGTAAGAAGGCCGTTGGATTCTTCCAATTCCAAGGTTTTGATATTGCCAACCGCTATGAGCTGGGTGATAAGCCTGCGTACGAAGCGGTAGAAGCCATTGCTGCGAGCTACATGGATCGGTTTGCCGCGGGTGAATTTGATGCCGTCCGGGTGGCATTTATGAGGTTTGTCTCAAACGCTCGGCAAGTTCCTGAAATCATGCAAGTGCTCCCGCTTGAAGCCGAAGCAGCTGCTGAAGATGCTCCCCGCGCAAATGCCGGCTGTGAATTTTCACCCGAGCCAGCGGTGCTGCTGGCAGACTTGATCCCTTTGGCCGTGAAAAGCAGACTGTTCCAATGCGTGAACGATGGTGCGGTCTCCGAGCAGATCATGCGGATGATTGCGATGAAAGCCGCGACCGAAAATGCCCGAGATCTGCGCAAGACCCTTTCTCGCGACTTCAATCGCGCCCGTCAAGGTCAAATCACAACCGAGCTCACCGAGATCATCTCGGGTGTGGCCGCCCTCGAGTAGGGTCTGCTTCCCAGCTCAATTGAACCATGAACGCCTCCGAAAAGGAGGCGTTCTTTTTTTCGGTTTCTTTTTTTATTGAGGAATTGTGGCGGAGTATCGGACGTGTTCTCGCTGTGTTGAATGAGCCCAAACGGAATTTGGCCAACTTACGAAATCAAATCAACACAAGGATTTTCATCATGAACACCACTCAAACCATCGCTCTCGCTACCGCTTCTTTCATCACCACCATCTCGGCCGCTTCGACCAGCATCATCACGTGCATTGACTTCGAAGATCTTTCAGCCGGGACGCTGTATACCCCAGTGAGTAATTTTGTCACGGGCAATATTGATGTCGCGGTCATCCCGCATCCAATGGGCACTGCTTTCCAAGCTGAGGTTGTGACCACAGTTCCTGCACCAATGGGAAGTGGCAATCGACTTTGGACCAACAATGTTGCCGCAGAGTTTTTCTCGGCCTCATCAGGGTATGGCTTGGCCACAGGGGCAAGCTTTAAGTACGCCTACATGGGAGGTGCGAATTACCTTGAGGTGAATGGATTCCCAATCACCCCATCCATGTGGAATAACTTTGGACCTTTGTCTGGCTCGTCCTTCATGACCAGTCTTGGCCCGGTGACCATCTCGGTTCTTGAAGGGGGCGTTCCTGGCGGATTTGTCGGCCAACTCGAAATCACCGGTGACATTGAGCGCTTCAAGGTGGCCGGTCAAGAACTTTGGCTTGATGATGTCTGCTTTGAGTACCCCCTGGCTGCAGCAATGGTCGCAGGTGATGCTGACGGCGATGGCAAAGTCAACTTTGCTGACATCCTTAGCGTCCTGAACAACTGGGGTCCCTGACGCGTTCACGTCTTCACAATCATTCCTCCACGGCCTCCCTTCGGGGAGGCTTTTTTTTAATCACTCTGGCGGAGTAGATGGATCTTTTACGCCGTGTTCTCTGAGCCCATTAGGGGTCATGAACCAACCAGCAACCCAAAGGAAATTCACCATGCAACGCATCACTTCTTCAGTCCTTACCTTTTCCGTAACCTTGGCGACCGCGGCGACCGCGGGACCGACCGTGTGCTTGGACTTCCAAGATCTTGCCGTCGGGGCCACATACAACATTGGAGACACCTTCTCAACCAATGGCATCAATGCTGAAGTGTTCCCCCACGCGGGTGACGCCCAGGCCAAGATTGAGGTGTACGGCTTGGCCGGTACTGGTCATGAGATGTATCCAAACAATGTCGCGGTCGAGTTTGACGCAACTTCTTCTGGTCTTGGTCATGCCGTTCGCGCCAAGTTTGATTACTGGGAAGGTGGCGGCATCAACGTCATGGAGGTCAATGGCAGCGTGATCAGCTTTCCTAACTTCTTTGATTTTGGGCCACTCAACGGAAGCACCTGGCCTTCGGCTCTGGGCAACGTCACGCTCAATGTCACAGAGTCTCCAACCACTGGCGGGTTTCTAGGCACCGTGGAGATTGTGGGCGACATCAAGAGTCTTCGAGTTGGTGGCCAAGAGCTGGTGATCGACAATGTCTGCTTTGAGTACCCTGAAACAAACAACGCTCAGTGCTGTGAGGGTGATTCCAACCAGGATGGCCAAGTCAATTTCCAGGATTTGATCTCGGTTATCAGCAACTGGGGCAGTCAGTGCCCTTGATGGAACCACGGATTCAAAC
>PAFA01000029.1 GCA_002700845.1 Phycisphaerae bacterium
AAGCTCCAAATGCAGTGTTCCCCGATTCTGGTCCAGCCTGGTTGCGTTTGGCCAATTCTTCGGCCGTCCCAGTGCATCCCGAGTTCATTGCTTTGGAGGGAGAAGTTGTCCGTGGTGGGCCCTCGGTAGATTCCACCGCGTATCGGATGGTGGTGTTTACTTATGTCGGCATTAAGGGGATTTTTCAGACCGGCTGGAGAGTCTTTGCATTGTTTCTTCTTGGGATGTGGTTGACACGAAGAGGATTGTGGGACGACCCCAGAGCGTTCAGACACTTTCTCTTGGGGATCCCCATTGGTCTGGGTTTGGAAATTTTTGCCATTGGTGAGATGAGTAAAGGTACGCCCTATGCCGTCTCAACCACCCTTGCTCATGAACTGGGTTCAGTTTTCTTGGCGGTAGGCATTTTTGTGGTCTTGGCTGCTTGGCGCGGTCCTGGTGGTTGGCTGACTCGTCAAATACAAGCGGCAGGGCGCATGGCGTTGACGGTGTACCTCACCCAATCTGTTTTTATGTTTGGTCTCTCGCACAGCCCACTATGGGGAGAGGTTGGCCGGTGGGGGGCGTTTGGTTTGGCAATGTCGTTCTGGTTTATTTGTATCTTTGGTTCAGCCCAGTGGTTGCGCTATCATTCAAGTGGACCTGTTGAACAATGCTGGCGTCGTTGGGCTGACGGCAGATGTGGACAACATGCTTCAGCCACCAAAGGTCCTTCTTCAACGTAAATTCTGATCTCTCGCAGGACGCGAGAAGCAGGAGCAGGCATAAGCATGGATGCACCAGAAACTGGTTACTCGACCATTTGTGATGACTTCTATGTCAACACCCGGCTCGAATTGCGAGTGAAGCAACCGCCGAGTGATCGCACGGTCATGGATTTTTTTGAACGGATGCGGCGGGTTTGCCCCCAGTTCAGCAGCGTGAAGCAAATCGATACGGAATGGATCTTGGAAGCTCTGTTTGGTGATCAACGCATGGAGTGGATTACGGTGGGTCCTGGGGTGGTGCGTTGTGGTGTTGTGAACCCCATCCGGATTACCTCAGCGTATGAGCTTGCCACCAATGTTCTCGAAGCGCTCCCTGGTTACTTTGGGATCGGGGTCTTGGATGTGGTAAGTCTGGATTTGACCTTCGGTTTTGATCTCGACACCGATCAAGACCACTACGAAGCCGTTCATGACACCTTGTTGGGCGGTTCACGGTTGGCGGGATTGATGCGTTGCGACGAAGAGCGTGTGGTGGAGATGCAGCCCATGCTCGCATGGAGTTTGGACCGCAGCTCCAATCTGCAAGCTCAAGTCGAGGTGCGTCCCCGAGGAAAAGGTCGTGGTCTTGGTGGCGTTGAAAGTTGCAGCGTGTACGCGACCGTTAAGCGAACTGGTCCTGTAGAGCGCTTTGAGGAGCCTGGGGTTCTGGTGCATGAGTTGGCGGGTCGTGTCGAAGCATTGGCAGACGACCGAGTCATCCCAGAAATTGTGATGCCACTGCGTGCTCGATTCTTGATCTGATCTTTGTCTCACCACATTCAGTGAATCAGATCGTGATGTGGGGAAATGCCACCGGCGTTCGTCGGTGGCCAAGATCACATGGTTGCTGCTTGGGTGGGCCCTAAAGTCGAATCCCGTGCATCGCTGCAATATCCACCGGTCGAACGGTATCGCCGGTGCGCAGCGAAAGATCAATTCCCGCTTGTAAAAGGCCAAGCCAAATTAAATCTGCGGGTCCCCGGCCTTCTTCTCCGGCGTGTTGAAATCGGGCAATCGTGGATCCTGCGGCCGCGCCGAGGCTGGGTTCACAGGATCTGCTCGCACCACTCTCGTCTAAACCATCGTGTGCATAGGCGAGAAAACCGAACGCGCTGATCTCAAGGAGATGTTCCGGAGAACTCACGGTCAACTGTCTTCGAAAAACCGGTGTATTTGCATCACTGCGTATGGTGGAAATTGCTCCAGATTCATGCTTGAGCAGTACGGAGATTCGGCCCGAATCTGGAGTCTCCTGCTTGGCGCGAAGACTGGAGACGACGCCTCCCAGGTGATGCAAGGTGTCTAGAGCATCGATCAGAAGAGGTCGAGAGTCAGTGGCGGCATTCCCCGAGAAATCGGCATGCATGGTGCGGGGGGCTGGTGATGATTCCAGCAAGTCCAAGGCGGCACGAAAACCATCGGATCGGAGAAAGCGAGGGGCCAACCGAACACGGTCTCGGAGAAGAGAAGCCTCCGCAGGTTCGGTAGGGAACTGTCCGGTAGTGAAGATTTGCTGTGAGCTCGATGTCCATGGGTTCAAGCTCTCGGCGGTGACCTCATCCTCAGTCAGTAGGAGCAATGTGGTTGATCCGTCCGGTATCGCCCGCAGGTCGTTCAGAGGTGGCACATCGAGCCGTGTTGCGAGGGCGCCAGCCGTTGGGCCAGGATTTCCTACGGCCAAAAGGGGCATATTGACCGCTCTGATCACGTCCTCGACGTTCTGCTCGTCTTCAAGTTGTGCCCAAACCACCAGTCCCATTTCGTGAGAAAGCGTACCTCCCGATTGGCTCAGGGTCCGTTCTGGATTACAATTTTGCTTGGACAGGTGATCGTCGGCGGCCGTGTGCCGCGGGAGGAAAGTCCGGACACCACAGGACACGGTGGTGGGTAACCCCCACCGGCCCACTCGTCGCGGGTCAGGGAAAGTGCCACAGAAAGCAAACCGCCTTCAGCGTGTCTGGGGGTAAGGGTGAAAGGGTGCGGTAAGAGCGCACCGCCCGCTCGGTGACGAGCGGGGCAGGGCAAACCCCACCGGGTGCAATCGCAAGCAGGCTCCTTCGTCCCATTGTCCGTGGGTTTGGTGCCGGGTCGCGAGCTTGAGGCCGTCAGAAATGGCGGTCCTAGATGAATGATCACCCCTCGCTGAGCGAGTTACAGAATCCGGCTTACGTCTGAATGCGGCGAACCTCTTTGGGCGCCCACGGGCGCCCGCCTGCGCGCGTAGAATCTGAGTAGAACATGAGAGCCCAAATGCCCCCCTCGTTTGCATCCCATTCTGATCAACTCGAACCCACCGACAGATTCGCGCCGCGTCACTTAGGACCACGGCCCGAGGAGCAAAAGTCAATGCTTTCAGTATTGGGTATGGCTTCCATGTCAGATCTCCTGTTCGAAGCCATTCCCGACACGATTCGAAATGATGAAGTGTTGGACCTTCGCCCAGCTCTTGGTGAGTCACAAGCGACGTTATCTCTTCGGGCCATGATGTCCAAGAATATCGTTCTACGCAGCGCGATCGGTGCGGGTTATCACGGCTGCTTGGTTCCGTCGGTGATTGAACGCACCGTGTTTCGAAATCCTGGTTGGTACACGCAGTACACGCCGTATCAAGCAGAGATTTCTCAAGGTCGTATGGAAGTGCTGTTGGCTTGGCAAACCATGATTGCTGATCTTTGTGGTTTACCTTTGGCTGGTGCTTCGCTGCTGGATGAGTCAACTGCCGCTGCGGAAGCGATGGCAATGGCTCGAAACATTGCGAGGGGTAAAGGCAAAGTATTTTTGATGGACGTGCACGCTCACTCCCAGACCATTGCACTGGTTCTGGGCCGTGCGGAGCCAATGGGTATTGAGGTTCGGGTGGTAAAGCCAACCGAATTTGAGTTCACCGATGAAGTGTTTGGTTGCTTTGTTCAGATGCCAACCACCAGTGGTGATCTGGTTGATCATGCGGCATTGGCCGAAGCCGCCCAGGCTGCTGGCGTCGTTCCCATTGCTGCGGTGGACCCGCTGCTCCTCACCTTGATGCGAAGCCCCGGGGAAATGGGCTTTGAAATTGCTGTTGGCTCAGCCCAACGCTTTGGTGTTCCAATGGGGTTCGGTGGCCCACACGCTGGGTTCTTGGCCACCAAATCCAATCATATTCGGCGCATGCCCGGTCGAATCATTGGGGTATCCCGTGATGTGGAGGGGCGTCCCGCGTTGCGGTTGACGGTCCAAACCCGTGAACAGCACATTCGTCGTGATAAAGCCACCAGTAATATTTGCACCTCACAGGTGCTTTTGGCGGTGATGAGCGGCTTCTATGGCATTTGGCATGGACCTGAGGGGTTGATTGAAATTGCCGAGCGGATTCGCAGCTTCGCGGGTCTGGCAGCAGCTTCTCTCCAAGCGGCAGGTTATGACGTGCATAACGGTGTTCGTTTTGACACTGTGACATTCCGTCCCGACCACGTTGGAGACACGCTCGCCAAAGCAGTTGCGGTGGGATGGAATCTCCGTGATTTTGGCGATGGTCGGGTTGGTTTGACCGTTGACGAAACGTTTACCCAAGAAGATCTGCACACCTTGTTGTCGGCTCTTGGCGCTTCGGTGGTCTCACCGACCGACGTCGTTTGGCCAGAGTCGTTGGTTCGTTCCTCATCCTTCATGTCAGACGCCGTATTCCACTCCCACCGCAGTGAGACCCAAATGTTGCGGTTGATCAAACGTTTGGAGTCTCGAGATCTTTCACTGTGCCATTCCATGATCCCGTTGGGATCATGCACGATGAAGCTCAACGCGGCCTCCGAAATGGATCCTGTGTCGTGGCCTGAGTTTTCTTCGATGCACCCATTTGCTCCAGAATCCCAGACCGAAGGCTGGCAAGAATTTTTGGCTGACTTGGAGAATTCCTTGTCCGTAGTGACTGGATTTGCGGGGGTAAGTCTGCAGCCCAACGCAGGTGCTCAGGGGGAATACGCCGGATTGATGACGATCCGGGCCTATCACGCGGCGCGGAATGATTCTCACCGAAACATTTGTTTGGTCCCAGCATCAGCTCATGGCACCAACCCTGCCTCTGCGGTGATGGCTGGAATGAAAGTGGTCGCACTGCAATGCGATGCGCGGGGTGATTTGGACTTGGCTGATCTCAAGGCCAAGATTTCAGAGCATGGAAGCCAACTGGCCGCGCTCATGGTCACGTATCCCTCGACGCATGGTGTCTTTGAATCCACCATTCGTGAAGTGTGTGATCAAGTGCACGCGGCCGGAGGCCAGGTGTATCTCGATGGGGCCAATATGAATGCCATGGTGGGCCTGGCAAAACCAGGGGATCTTGGCGCAGATGTTTGCCACCTGAATCTTCACAAGACATTCTGCATCCCACACGGTGGGGGAGGTCCTGGGATGGGACCGATCGGTTTGGCGGCTCACTTGTTGCCTTACCGGCCAGGCCATCCCGTCCGTATGCCGGTTGGTTCCGAGTCCTCGGCGATTGCGCCGATCAGTGGCGCGCCGTATGGCTCAGCTTCTATTTTGGCAATCTCCTGGATGTATCTGGAGATGATGGGCCCCAGGGGATTGCGTCAAGCCACTGAGTTGGCCATCTTGAATGCCAATTACATGGCGGCTCGTCTCTCTGATCACTACCCGATTTTGTACACCAGTCCATCTGGACGCTGTGCTCACGAGTTCATTTTGGATTGTCGTTCGTTTGAGAAATCCGCTGGTATTCGAGTCGAAGACATCGCCAAGCGGTTGATGGACTATGGGTTCCATGCCCCAACCATGAGTTGGCCCGTTCCGGGCACTTTGATGATCGAGCCGACCGAAAGTGAAGATCAAGCGGAACTGGATCGTTATTGCGAAGCGTTGATTTCGATTCGTGAGGAAATTCGTGAGATTGAATCCGGTGAGGCTGATCGAGACGTCAACCTCTTGAAGCTTGCGCCACACACCCAATCGATGTTGGTCACGGATTCATGGGATCGCCCGTACTCTCGTGAACGTGCGGTTTACCCATTGCCGTACCTTCGGGAAGCCAAATTCTGGCCGCCAGTAGCTCGGGTCGATAACCCATGGGGCGACCGCAACATTTTCTGCTCCTGCGCCGGTGTGGATGAGGTTGCAAAGCTCACCGAGTCAGTCGAGGCTTAAGAAGTCAATCCCAAGCAGTCAATCACTTCGGTTGGTGTTTTCCAAAGCAAGATGATTTTGAGGGTGACCCAGGCTTGTGCGCCGGCCACAATGTCGTCGAGCAGGATCCCTGAGCCGCCTTTTAGATTTTGAATTCGATTGGCGGGAGGAAGCTTCAGGATGTCGAACACCCGGAAGAGCACAAAGGCAGTGCCGGCCAGCAACAAGTTTGCGAGCAAACCCTCGCTGCTGTTCATGGCAACCCATGGTGCTCCAAGCATGAGCATGAATGCTTGTCCGGCCGTTTCATCTGCAACGACCAACGATGGGTCTTTGCCCGCACAGTGCGCTTCGGCCGCACGACCAAATATCCAGCATGCCGCACTTCCCAAAATGGTGACAGCCAGCATCAACAGTTGGAGGTTTGTCTGGTCTTGATCGCTAAAGCCTTGTTCTTGAGAGAAGCACCACACTGCGGCTAGTGCAATGGCGACGGGGGGGATCGAACCCCAAGTGCCGGGGGCAGGGCGTAAGGCCCCAAGTCCACCAACACTGACCGCAAGCCAACCGAATCGGGTCAATTTCTGACTCATGAAGCTTCTACCTTTTGAATGCCCTGCCGCATTGCCGACACATAGTCGAGCCCACTTAGGACGGTTACTGCGGTGACCGTCCAAGCCACCGGTGTGGCCAGGGTCTCGGCCAGTTTGGGGGCGATTTGCACGAGCACAACCACCGCGGGAATGCAGGCCGATTGCAGCATCATTTTCCATTTTCCAATGGCGCGAGCTCGATAGTCCACACCTTCGGCCTCGAGTACGGCTCTGGCGCTGGTGACAAAGAGCTCTCGACCAAGAACCAAAATGGCCAAGATCGGGGTCCAGCCAGAGACTGACCCGGAATCACCATGCCAACTGGGGCCAGCCAAGATCATCACCGAGCCCAAAATGAGCACTTTGTCAGCAAATGGGTCCAAGACTCGTCCCACCACGCTTTCAGCGTTCCATCTACGGGCCAAATAGCCGTCCAGGGCATCGGTCAGGGCCGCCAGAAGGAAGGCCGCCAATCCAATCCAGCTGAGGGTCGAATCAGGCCCGACGCTCCAGCAGCCAAAAGTTACCGCTGCCAAGGGGAGGCGGGCCACGGTGAGAGCGTTTGGGATGGCATTTCGGGGGGGCAGCATGGGTTCCGAGGATACGCTGACTTGCCCTCATGTGGTGGATACCGCGTCTATGGGCGAGTATCCTGTACGACTTCCACGGCACGTCGTGGATCACTCTTCATCCACCCGTGGAGGAACCGGACCGGATGCCCCCTGCCAGCGTGATTCATGCTTTTACCGTTCTCGCCGCGGGTGCCTTGTTGCTCCTGTTGCGACCCTCACCGACCATTCGGCTTCGGTTGCTTGGTGCCGTCGTTGGCATTGGAGCCTTCACTGGCATCATTGCTCAACTGCCCGCGTTTTATGACGGGCAAGTGATGCCTGGGGGGACCTTTTTCTTGCCGTTCGCACTGATCTCCGTCATCAGTGCTGTCCAGATGATCACCACTTCGCGGCCTGTGTATGCAGCCTTGCACTTTGTGCTGGTTGTCTTGGCGAGCAGTGGGCTCTTGGTCACGCTTGGCGCGGAGTTCTTGGGCTTTGCGGTTGTCATTGTCTACGCCGGGGCAATCCTGATCACTTACATGTTTGTGCTCATGCTTGCCCAGCAGGCCCAGTCGCCAGATCTTGAAGATGAGCGTCCCAACTACGACCGTTTTGCTCGTGAACCCCTTGGCGGAGCTGTGGTGGCGTTCTTGTTGTTGGCCTTTATGAATCACCTGATCTTTACCGGGACTGGTGGACTTACTCCGGGTGATGTTGATCCCATTCCCGCACGTTTGGCGGCATGGCAGCGGGTGGGAGCGATGCCCGGCCGGGCGATGGAGTTGGTTGAAGAAGTTCCGGGTTGCCGCGAGGCTTGGCTTCCAGAGGGTGAAGAGTTGTTGCTTGTCCCCGATCCCGATGGTCTGGCTGCCACGGTCACAGTCATGATTGGTGAGGTGTCGACTCCGGTTCGGCTCGAAGGCGAGTTGGCTCGTCAAGCAATCGAAGACAATATTCGGAGTGTCGGGGTTGCTTTGATTGAGGCCTTTCCGGTCTCGCTGGAGCTGGCCGGGGTGATTCTGACTATGGCGATGTTTGGTGCGGTTATTTTGGCTCGACGCCAAATTGAGTTGACCGAAGACGAAAAACGCGAAGCCTCCGGTTTACCGAGAATCGGACACCACGACGATCCCAAGACCGAGGGGGTGGATCATGGCTGAGTTGGTTGTTCCTGAAGTGTTCGGGCAGCTGGCCCTGGGCCACTACCTGGTCTTGTCTGCTTTTCTGTTTGCCATTGGCTTGGCTGGATTTGTCACCCGGCGGAACATGATTGTCATGTTCCTCTGCACGGAATTGATGTTCCAGGCTGCGGTCATTGCTTTGGCCGCATTTGGCCGATTCCACCTCGACCTTTCGGGGCAGGTCATGGTGATCTTTGTGCTGACCATTGCGGCTGCTGAAGCAGCGTTGGCTCTTGGTTTGGTGGTGCTTCTCTTCAAACGACAACCCACCCTCGATGCTGAGGCGTGGTCGGAGATGCGTGACGCATGATTGGTTCTCAATTGCTGTCCCTGCTGGTCGCGGCTGGTGATGCCGCACATTCGGCGGATCATGGACACCACAGCGTCCATTTCCCGGTTGGGGTGCCAACCGAAGGTCTCGGGTACGCGGGCTTGGTCCTTGCGCTCCCCTTGATCGCAATGATCCTGAATGGGGTCTACGCAATTTCTGGCGTTCGTTCAAAGCTCCCAGCGTGGACGACGGTGGCCTGTTTGGGCGGCGCGTTTGCGGTGGTGTTGAATTTGTATCTCAAGGCAGATATTGAGCACCCAGTTGTGGTTCCCCTCTTTGAGTGGATCAACCTTTCTTGGGGCACGGGCTCAATTTCAGCGCCGTTTGGTTTGTATCTCGACAGTCTGACTTTGCTTTGGATGCTCTTTGTTACTGGTCTGGGCACGATGATCGCCTTGTACGCCAGCGAATATATGGAGAGCGACGTCGGGCCTGCCTATTGCCGTTTCTTTGGCGGCGTATCCATTTTCCTTTTGGCCATGGGCTGTCTGGTTATGGGGGACAATCTGCTGACCCTGTATCTCGGTTGGGAAGGTGTCGGCTTCGCGTCCTATATGTTGATTGGGTATCACTTCACCAAGCCTTCGGCGGTGGCGGCAGCAAAGAAAGCCTTCATTGTGAACCGTATCGGTGACTTGGGACTTGCCCTCGGCATCTACTTGACGTGGATGCACTTCGGGACCCTTGAGTACGCCAAGTTGTTTGAGATGTTGCAGGTTGATGGCGCTGTGGCGGCGGCTCAACAAGCAATGTCTGGTGGGTGGGAAGTCTCGATCATTCCGTTCTTGCTGATGGCGGGTGCCTTCGGTAAGTCAGCTCAACTTCCGTTTTACGTTTGGTTGCCGGATGCTATGGAAGGTCCAACTCCGGTCTCAGCATTGATTCATGCGGCAACTATGGTGACAGCGGGGGTGTACCTGTTGGTCCGCACCTTCCCAATGTTGGAGCTTCATCCGGCTGCGGCCCCCACTGTGGCTTGGGTGGGTGGAGCAACGGCTTTGCTTGCGGCCACCATTGGTATGGCCCAATACGACATCAAACGAGTCATGGCGTATTCAACGGTTTCCCAATTGGGTTACATGTTTATGGGCGTTGGTGTGCTCTCAACCTTTGGTGCTGCTGCCCACGTTTTTACCCACGCCTTCTTCAAAGCCGTACTCTTTTTGACCTGCGGCGCCATCATGCATGGATTTGCGGGGCAACTTGACTTGCGTGTTCTGCGAGGTCTTCGCCATGTCAAGGGATGGCGAATCGTGGTGTGGACGATGTTCTACGCCTCGCTTTGCTTGGCTGGGTTCCCCATTATTTCCTCGGGCTATTGGTCCAAGGATGTCATTCTTGCCGAAGCATTCGCCAACGGGCGACCGTTGCTTGGTGGCTTGGGACTCCTCACCGCAGGCATGACGGCGTACTACACCTTCCGGGTGTGGTTCCGCGTGTGCTGTGGCCCCAAACCTGATGATCATGATCTGGCCAAAATGATGGGCGATGATCACCACGGTGAAGATCACCATGATGAAGGTCATTCCGAGGACGATCAGCATCATCACCACATGCCGCACGCGCCAAAGTGGGCGGTGAATTTGGTTCTTAGTGTGATCTCCGTTGCGGCCGTGGGCTCCATTTTCTTGGTTCCTGAGCACGGTTGGCTCGAGCACATGGTGGCCAAGAGTTCTGGTGCCGCCGGAGTCGGTGCCAATCACCACGAACTGCCGGCGGATGCTGGATTCTGGGCAGATCCGCACGGATGGATGAAATACGTGGCCTCAACGGTCGGCTTGATTGGTATTGCAATTGCCGCTTGGCTGCATCTTTTAAACCGGAGTGCAGCCGACCGTTTGCGAGCCACTCTTTTGGCATCGCCATTGAAAGTCGTTGTCCGAGCCATGGAAAACAAGTGGTACGTCGATGAGCTCTACAACGCTTTGATCCGAATGCCACTCAAGATCAAGGGGCACGCGTTGCACATGATTGATCGATATTTGCTGGACATTCTGGTCGTCGATGGCCTGGGTCGTTTGCCCAAAATGATTGGGCGAACCCTTTCGCCGTTGCAAAACGGTGTCTTGCAGTCGTATGCCGCTTCGATGGCAGGTGGCGTCATTTTGATCGCTTTGCTGATCTTGGTTTTGCCGATGCTGCTTGATTTGATTGGAGGTGTCGCATGAGTCCACTCCTGCTGATCCTCCTTCCTCTTCTTAGCGCCTTAGCCGTGGCATTTGCACCACGCTCAGCCGCGTTCCGCATTGCGACCGTCAGTACTTTGGCGACCCTTGCCATTTCGTTGGCGATTGCCTGGAACTTTGGTCATTGGTACGACGATGGATTTGGTTTGCTCAAGGAAATCTCTTGGCTTCCGTCGATCGGAGCCTCTTTTGATATGCACGCTGATGCGCCGGCCATGTGGTTGGTATTGCTCTCAACGGTCTTAATGCCAATCTGTGTCATTGGATCGAAGACCGCGGTGAGAGAGCGCGTGCGTGAGTATTACGCATGGCTGTTGATCCTCGAAGCTGCGATGTTGGGTGTCTTCTTGGCCAAGAACTTGCTCTTCTTTTACGTGGCGTTCGAGTTCACGCTCGTGCCTATGTACTTCCTCATTGCCGGATGGGGGGGGAGCAATCGTGCTGCCGCAGCCATCAAATTTTTCCTTTACACGTTCACTGGATCCATGCTCACTTTGGCAGGCCTGGTCTACGTGGCCTGGCGATTTGCCGAAACCAGCGGTGGCTGGAGCTTTGATATTCCGGCCTTGACGGCTTTTGCCTCAACCGACCTTTCCGCGGCGGAACAGTTCTGGGTCATGCTGGCCATGTTGGCAGGCTTTGCGGTCAAAGTTCCTTTGTTCCCACTGCACACATGGTTGCCTTTGGCCCATACTGAGGCGCCAACGGCTGGTTCGGTGGTGCTGGCAGGTGTTTTGTTGAAGCTTGGCACTTATGGCCTCTTTCGCTTCGTCTTGCCCATGACCCCAGTTGGCGTGGTGGAAGCTGTCCCAGTCATTGGTACGTTGGCCACCATCGGTGTCATCTATGGCGCCCTCATTTGCTGGGTCCAAGAGGATGTGAAGAAGTTGGTGGCTTATTCTTCGGTTTCCCACCTTGGCTTTTGTGTCCTTGGCCTTTTTTCTTTGAACCCATCTGGCTTGCAGGGCTCCCTCCTTTACATGATCAACCATGGTCTTTCGACTGGTGCTTTGTTCTTGTTGATCGGGATGATTTATGAGAGGTATCACACCCGTGATATGAATCGTTTGGGTGGGCTGGTTGCCACCATGCCCATCTGGTCAGCGTTCATGGTCTTCTTTGTCTTGTCCTCGCTGGCCGTGCCTGGCTTGAATGGCTTTGTAAGTGAGTTCCTCTGCTTGGTGGGTGCGTTTAGTGCCACTCCCGACAATGCTCAGTGGCCTGGATTGCTCGGGCCGTGGTACGCGGTTTTTGCGGGCACAGGCATGATTTTGGCCGCGATGTATTTGCTGTATCTCACTGGCCGGTTGGTTTGGGGCCCTCACCGGGCGCCTCCCGCGGATAAAAACTCCGGTTTGCCAACTGATCTGTCCACCCGAGAAATCGGTTTGTTGTTGCCACTGGCGTTGATGTGTGTGTGGCTTGGTATCCAGCCGTCCGGATTGATGCGAACTCTTGAGCCATCCGTTGAACGCACGTTGGTGGCGTACCCTGACTTGGTCCCTTCTCAGGTGGAGTCGGTGGCCGTTCTTGAGGAGGTGACCGGTGGTTGAACGTCTAAACGGCCTTGTCCCTGAGATGATGCTCCTGACCCTTGCGGTCGTGGTTGCAGTACTTGGTCTCTCCAGAACAGCATCGGTTCGTCGAGCTGTCCCCGTCCTGACGGCGGGTGGGCTGTTCATTGCAGCTTGGCTGGCCCTTGGAGGACGGGATCTTCCCCCTGAAAGCGCTGGATTCCTCGCGCCTTCTCTTTCATCACCTTTGCGAGCAATGATTGCTGGGATTGGCGGTGTTCTGGCTTTGGTTGCAACCGGTACGGTTGATCGCCGCTTGGAACAAGACGTTGAATCGGGCAAGATGCCATTTGAACCACTTCGTGCCTCACGAGGTGAGTTCTTTGCGTTCTTACTCCTGTCCATTACCGGTGCCATGCTCGTGGCCAGTGCATCCGATTTGATTTGGTTGTTCCTGGCTTTGGAACTCACCAGTTTGCCGACTTACGTCATGGTGGTCATGGGTCGCGCTGGTCGTCGAGGAGCTGAAGCTTCGGTCAAATACTTCTTCTTGGGCGCGATGGCCACCGCAATTTTCTTGTACGGGTTCGCGTTGATCTACGGCGGTACGGGCTCAATGCAGCTCGCCGACATCGCCGAAATTGTGTCGAACCGTCGCAGCCTTGAAGGTCTTGACATGGTGACGACCGCCGGCTTCTTGCTGGCGTTGCTCGGTGTGGGCTACAAGTTGGCGGCAGCGCCATTGCATTTGTATGCAATGGATGTTTACGAAGGTGCCTCCGCTTCGGTCACTGCGTTCCTTGGCTTTGTTCCCAAAGCCGCTGGAACGGTTGGATTCATGGTCCTTCTTCAGACTGCTGGCGGCAGCAGTCTTCCCGCAATGGTCGTCACACTGATGTGGATGCTTGCGGTTTTGACCATGAGTTTGGGCAACATGGCTGCACTGCAGCAAACCAGTGCCAAGCGGTTGTTTGGTGGGTCTTCCATTGCCCATTCGGGCTACCTCTTGATTGGTTTGTTGGCTGGACCAGGTGAAGGTTGGGCCGCAACCATCTTTTATCTGCTGGTCTACGGCTTGATGAATACTGGTGTCTTCGCCGTGCTTGCAGCCCTTGAGCGCCGCGGGTCTGAAGTGGAGCAAGTTTCCGATCTGGGTGGACTGCGGCAATCCCACCCCGCGTTGGGTTGGTCATTGGTGGCCTGCTCTGGATCTTTGATGGGCTTCCCGCCCTTGCTTGGCTTTGTGGCCAAAGTTTGGTTGTTCTTGGCCGCCGTCCAATCAGGCCACATTGCTTTGGTGGTTATTGCTGCCATCAACTCTGCTGCGGGTGCGTGGTATTACCTTCGCATGATGAGTATGCCTTTGCTTGGCGTCGCGCCATCTGATCCAGTTGAAGCAGCCCCATCACCATGGCCTGCTCGGGTTGCCATGGTCATTGGTTTGTTGTTGTTGGTGGTCCCATTCTTCGCGGACGATTTGATGACCCAAACTCGTGAAGCAGCGGCGAACGCGGTCATGGCTTTCGGGAACTGATCAGAACGAATCGCCTTCCTCGTCTTCGTCATCAAATTCGTCCTCAATCCCTTCGCCTGGAATTTGTAGCGCGAGTTCATTTCGTGCGGCGTCAATTTGTCGGGGCAAACTGAATGCGGCCAACATCACCAAGATTGATGGGACCAGCAATGGTGAACCCGAAATCTGCGGGGCCAATGCTTCAGAAAGTTGAGGGGTTTGCAGCAGAAGGCCTGTACTGCCAATAGTGAATAAGATCGCCCCCCCAAAGCTGGCCAAAAAGGCACTGGTCAAGGTTTGGGCAATCGTGGTCAGGCCGGCCACAAAGCCGAAGGCCGCCAAAGGGACAACCCATCGTGGGCTCTCGGCATCACCGAAGGAAAATGCACTCCAGAGGTGCGCCACCAGGAAAGCTCCAGTCGCGCCAGTCAGGACGGCCAAAGTGCCACCAGCCGCATGGCGGGCAGCGGCAACCGCCAGCAGTGCAAATGCTGAAGCCACGATAATGAAGGTGGCTGTGCCAGCTTCTTCAAATCTCGCGTTGATGCTGGTGCCCACCAACCAGCCCAAAATGAAGGCCACGCCCAGCACGAGAAGTTTGCGATGTTTCACGCCTTGGGTGATTCCGGTAAGGCCCATCAGAGACATCGCAGCAAGTACGACGATGGAAAGACTCTGCAGTTCGGTCACCAAACGTGCGGGGTCGAGCAAGATAAAGAAGTAATCCAGCCAAGTGGTGGCGTGGGAGGCGATCGCGTCCATGCGTGTCTCCAGTGCTTGTATGGCAATGACTGCCAGATCTCGTATCGTCAATTTACGTCTTCGTCGTCCAGATCTGCTTTGCTTTTGCCTCGTTCTGGGGCCCATTGGATCAACGCACCCATCACAGCCATGACGGCCCATGCCGGTGCGGCCCAGCCTTCAAGATCACTCAGGCGGTCTGCAGCTTTGGGCAGCCATACTCCGAGCAGAGTGTGCCCGGCTTCGAGCCAGAGGGCTGCGCCAATCGCAGCACTGAAGAGAGCTTGCATGCGACGGGTGAACAGCCCACCCAATCCCAGGCCAATGAAGAATCCGCCGACTCCAGCCATAAGCGTGACGGACCGTCGATTTGGGGGGATATCTTCCCACCAATTGGGGCTCAGGCGAGAAGCAAAATTATCGTTCGCCGTGGTGAGGGCTCCCATATCTCCAGCTTGCTCGGAAACTTCCTGCGCAACTTCACGTGCAGGAGCCATGGCATCGTCCGCGGCGTCGGCGAATTGGTCAAAGAGTCCCTCGGACGCGCCCGTGGCCAGAAGGGCTGCCATGATTACACCTGTTCCCACGGCGACAATCGCTTTTACCCCTGATTTTGCAAGAAGGACGCCGGCACCAGCCGCCAGAATGCAGCAGATCATGGTTGGCACGCCTTCGAAGCCACCAATACTGGCCAAACGGGCACCAATCAGGCCGCCACCGGCCAAGCCAATGATTAACGTGGCTGATTCCGTCAGTTTGCCCCCACGCAACCAGAGCAAAACTCCAGCGGCAAAGGCCACAACTGTGGTTAATTCAACGTCAGCGGCGGCAGGAGAGGCGATTGAATCCAACAAAGTACGTTCCATGAGGTGGCTCCAATGACCGATATCGGGATTGGAGTGCCCATTCCATGACCGACCACCTTGACCAACCCATCGACAATGGTGATCCAGCGCCACCATCTCCTCGGCGTGTCGCTTCAGACGCAGATCAGTCGCCGCTGGCCCCATCTCCGGAGCAAGAGTTGGAATTTTCTCGGTGGCGGGACGAAATTGATGCACTTGATCGTCAGTTGGTCTCCGCCATGAATGAGCGGGCAAAAGTGGTTCAACAAGTCGGGGAAGCAAAACGTCGATTGGGTTACCCCGTCTTCGCTCCTCACCGCGAACGAGAAGTTCTGGAAAAGATCAAAGGCCTGAACGAAGGACCCTTGGCCAGTCGGACATTGCATGCCATTTGGCGGCAAATGATGAGTGGCTCGTTTGCGCTTGAGCGTGGACTTCGAATTGCATACTTGGGGCCTCGTGGTTCATTCAGTCACTTGGCGGCAACGCGTCAGTTCGGGGAAAGCGTAGAACACGTTGATGTGCGATCCATTGGCAACGTGTTCAGCGAAGTGGCCACCAGCCATTGTGATTACGGAATGGTGCCTTACGAAAACTCGTCCGGGGGCAGTATTTCAGACACCCTGGATGCTTTCTTAGAACACGACGTCACGGTGTATGCGGAAGTCAAAGTTGAAATTCGACACTCCCTCTACTCCCAGGGGAAGCCTGATGATATTCGGCAAGTGATGAGCAAGCCGCAAGTCTTTGATCAGTGCCGGCGTTGGCTACGCACGCACCTTCCTCAAGCTGAGTTGATCCCCGAACTCTCCACCAGTCGCGCGGTAGAACGGGCTGCTTCTGAACCCGGAGTTGCGGCGATCGGTTCTGAAATTGCGGGTGAAATCTATGGAGTTCCCGCACTCTTTCGTGGTATCCAAGACTCGAGCAACAACATCACTCGATTCTTGGTCATCGCTCGGGAGGCGGCTCGCCCCACAGGAGAAGACAAAACCACGGTGATGTTTGTGACCAAAGACCGTCCTGGAGCCTTGGTCGATGTACTGGCGGATTTTCAATCCAGCGGACTCAACCTTTCCCACATCGACAAGCGACCCAGTGGCCGAGAAAATTGGGAATACACCTTTTTTGTTGACGTGTTGGTTCATCGAGACGCCGAAGTGATGCAGCAAGCGCTCGAGAAAGCACGTGAGCATTGTGTCAGCCTACGGGTTGTTGGTTCCTATCCCCGGGCTCAAAACGTTCTTTAGGCTCGGACTTCAATTTGTCTGAGCTTCTCCTCGTTTTATAATGTGGAAGTGCTTCTTCTTTTGATCCTGTCCGTAGACATTGGGTTGAGTCCGGTTTACCCGGAACAGTCTTCTTTTGTCCCATTGGACCAGCCAAGATTACGGACCAGCGTGCAGTCGGGTGAGACTCCCTTTGACGGTTCTTTGCGCTGGCAGGTCACGCATTTGGGTCGACTTGTTGATGGGCCACATGTTGTGCCGGTCCAATTGGATCCCGACACGTCAAGTACGTTGGAGTTTCTTCCCCAAGACCTCCCAGTTGTTGATGGAGGTTTTTTGTGTGAGGTCACGCTGTTTGACGGTCAAGGTGTCTCAGTTGCCGAAGAGGCTGGTGCTTTTGAAGTCGCAGGACATTGGACTCAATTTCCTCGCTATGGCTACATCACGCAGTTCAATAAACCAGCTGATCCACAAACATTGTTGGCCCCACTTCGTAACGGTTTAATCAATGTGGTCCAGGTGTACGACTGGATGGATGAGCACCATCATCCCTGGAGAGTTGGATACGACTACTGGCAGGACATCGCCGCACGGGACCCTTGGGTGTCACGCACCAAACTTCTTGATTTGATTGATCATGGTCAAACCTTTGGGATGGCGTCAATGGCGTACAACTTGATGTACGGGGCGTACGACAATTATCAAACCACCAGTGGCGTCGCTGCTTCTTGGGGCTTGTTTCGTGCCAATGGCGAGCAAGATCATCACCCTTTACATGTCATGGGATGGGAAACCCAAAGTTTGGCGTTGTTTGATCCCAGTCATGTCGGTTGGCAGGAGTGGATGGCCCACCGAACGGGGGAGGCTTTCGCGGCAATGCCCTTTTCCGGATGGCATATCGATACTCTCGGTGATCGCGGCACTGTCTTTAACGAATCGGGTCAAGTGATTGACCTCCCCTCGGCCTACGCATCATTCTTGGAGGCGATGCAGTCCACTTTGCCGGGAAAAGATTTTACCGTCAATGCAGTAGGTGATTTTGGCGGGGCAGCGTTGCGAGCACAAGACGCTTGGGACGTGGCGTACTACGAGCTGTGGAACGAAAGCAACCAAGACGACTACGCTGACCTGCGTTCATTTTTAGCCGAGCATCGAAGCCAGTCTTCCGCGTCTCCGGTTCTCGCGGGTTATGTGAATTACGACTTGGCTCAACAATTCAGTGACTCAGATCCTGGAATTTTTAATCCAAGCTCCGTGCTCTTGGCCCAATCTGCGATTTTGGCCAATGGGGGATGGTTGATCAGCCGCGGTGACGGTGATGCCTTGTTGTGCAACGAATACTTTCCCAATCGGAACCTGCAACCTTCTGCAGACCTCTTGCGGGATGTGGAAAGGTTCCACCATTTTGCCGTGGCCTATGAAAACCTTCTTCGTGATGGTGTGGAAACAGCATCTGGCGGAGTGATTTTTGGTGATGGGTCTGTGCCGGTTACCACCACCGGTGAGGCAGGTTCACTTTGGACGTTCCGTATGACGCGCGGCAGTGATGCCTGCGCATCTCGGTACGACATCGTGCATCTGGTTGATCTTCGTCGGGCGGGAAGCAACAAATGGCGCGATCCAGCAGGTTTGGCGCAACCCGTGGATGTATTGATGGATCAGCCGGTTCGGATTCAGTTCACTCCTCCGTGGTCCGAGAGTCGCTTGTGGTTTGCGGCCCCCGAGTGGCGTGGCGGCCAGGCTGTCGAGTTGGATGCGATTGTCTCTGGGGACGAAGTTGTTGCCACTTTGCCTTCTATTGAACACTGGGGCATGGTTTGGATTGAATACCGAACCCAATCAGGCACTTGCGGCTGTCCCAGCGATGTCAATGAGGATGGGTTTGTTGGCTTTGCTGACCTTTTGGATGTGGTGGCCTCATGGGGGGCTTGTCTTGGGTGCTCGTCTGATGTGAATGGTGATGGGGTCGTCGAGTTTGTTGATCTGCTGCAAATTTTGGCCGATTACGGGGATTGTTTCTGAATCATTCAACCGGTCCCAAGGTGGTTCCTGTGGGCCGTTAGGATCCCGTCCATGCCGGAAAGGACGCCGGAACTTTTACCCGAGGATCGGGCCCGCACTCTGGATGTTCTTCAACACCACTGGGGGTATGACGCGCTGCGTCCTATGCAAGAAGAGGCCGTGGCTGCCGGCCTGATGGGCCGTGACTCGCTTTTGGTCATGCCAACTGGTGGGGGAAAGAGTTTGTGTTACCAGCTGCCGCCTCTGGTGGCCGGTCGAGTTGACATTGTGGTCTCCCCACTTATCGCATTGATGGAAGATCAGATTGCGTCCTTGCGTTCGGTTGGTGTGGAAGCAGCAGCCATGCACTCGGGGCTTTCAAACCAGGCTCACCATGAAGTGCTCGATGGCATTCGCGACGGAAGGTGGTCATTGTTGTTCTGCGCCCCTGAGCGTCTGGTGGACCCTCGCTGGATTGAAGTGATGCGGGCGATGCATATTGGAGCGATTGCAATAGATGAAGCCCATTGCATCAGCGATTGGGGCCATGACTTTCGGCCGGAGTACCGGCAACTTTCGGGATTGCGAAAGCACTTTCCAGGGGTCTCCGTGCATGCATTTACAGCTACGGCCACACCGAAAGTACGCGATGACATCATTCGGCAATTGGGCCTGTCTGATCCGGTGCAGTTGATTGGGCACTTTGATCGACCAAATTTGGTGTATCGCATCTTGCCTAAGGACGGCGCGACTGATCGAATTTCCTCAATCCTGGAAAGGCACCGGGGAGAGGGGGCCATTGTGTACTGCCGAAGCCGAGCCGAAACCGAACGGTACGCCGAGTCGCTCCGCAAGCGTGGACTCGATGCTGGTTCTTACCACGCAGGCATGGTCCCCCACGCTCGAGAGAAAGTGCAGCGAGCATTTAAAGACGAGCGACTGGATGTGGTGTGTGCGACCGTGGCTTTTGGCATGGGGATTGATCGATCCAATGTGCGGTGTGTGATTCATGCCTCGCTGCCTGCGTCCATTGAGCAGTACCAGCAAGAAACTGGTCGCGCTGGTCGAGATGGACTCGAAGCTGAATGTGTTCTTCTCTATTCGGCTGGGGATGTGGTGCGATGGAAGGAATTCATAGACCGTGAGGCCCAAGAGTCGGGTGATGAAGTCAACGGTCAGCGAAGGCATCATCACCTGATGGCCATGCAGGGATATGCGCGGACCATTCGTTGCCGTCATCAGACGTTGGTCGAGCATTTTGGTCAGGAACTTGAAGCCGACGCCGTCACGGGCTGTGGGGCGTGCGATGTGTGTTTGGGCGAAGTGGTCGCGATGCCAGGATCTACACTTGTGGCACGTAAAATTTTGTCTGCGGTAGCCCGGGTTGAACAGTCATTTGGCATTGGCTATGTGGTCAAAGTCCTGCGTGGCGTCATGGATGAGAGTGTGCAACGACGGGGTCATCAGGACCTTTCTGTATTTGGCCTGTTGGCTGATCACAGTGCCAAGGGTTTGACCAATTTGATGCACCAGTGTGTGGATTTGGGACTTCTTGAACGCACGCAGGGTGACCGTCCGGTGGTTCGGCTTACCGAAGCTGGAGTGGCGACGATGAAGGGGCGAAGCGAAGTGCAGTTCACCCGTCCGCCCGAAGGATCAACCACCCGTCGAACCAAAGCCGACACCGCCGATTGGGAAGGGGTGGACCGGGCGTTGTTCGAACGTCTTCGAGACTGGCGCAAAGCAGTGGCAGCCCGCGAAGGGGTGCCGCCCTATGTGGTCTTCGGCGACCGCACCCTGCGTGCTTTGGCTAGGGCCAAACCGACGGAACTCGGGGCTCTGCTTGAGGTTCCGGGGATTGGTGCGGCCAAGAGCCAGAAGTACGGAGAATCGGTACTGGAGGCTTTGAATGGTGATTCTGCATCTGTGGCCAAAGATTGATTCGCATTCTGACCATTCTTGGCTAGTCTGGGTATTGAATCCTCTTTAAGGAGCCCCCCCATGTCTGCATCTTTCGCTTTGTCTGCTCTGGTGGCTGGTTTTGCCGCTGGAGACTGTGCCGTTCCTGGAACCGACTGCGATGGCAACGGTTTGCAAGATGCCTGCGAGATGGCCAACAACCCATTGCTGGACTGCGATGCGAACTTGGTCCTTGATGTTTGCGATTTGCAAGATCCTGGTTTGGATTTGGATGGCAACGGCATTCTTGATGTGTGTGACTGCGGAATCGTAGGACAGGCTTTGCCCCACCCAGGACCCATCGTGGGTGAAGCTTTCGGTCGCAGTGTGGATATTGAAGGTCCCCGGATTGTGGTAGGTGCCAAAGACAGCGATGCGGTGTACGTGTTCCGCAATGAGGGTGACAACTGGGTCTTCGAGTCAGAATTGATTAGTGAAGATCAAGATGGTGATGGTCAACCCGACATCCAAGGATTCTTCTTGGGTTGGGGGCAAACGGTTCGAATTGCAGGCGACTCTGTTGCGGTTGGCGCGCGGCTCTACAACATCCCGGGAACCCCACCGCAGTTTAACGCGGGTATTTTGGTGACCTTCCGCTTGACCGATGCTGGTTGGGTGGAAGACGAACGCTTGCAGCCTCCCGGAATCGCCGAAGCTGATGCCTTCAGCCAAGCCATGGACTTTGAACAAACCACATTGATCACCAGTTCTCCCGGAGCCGATGACGCGGGCAATGGGGCGGGGGAGTTGCACTGGTTTGAACGCGACTTGTACGACGGATGGGAGTGGCGCATGGACTATCGCCCTGATGACCTTCAACCTTTGGATCGCTTTGGGGCAGCAATTGCCGTTGAAGGCGATGAACTGGTGGCCTCGTCCAGCCGTTCGGATGACCTTGGCACCGACACAGGATCGGTCTACTTGTTGCAACGCACGTCGGGCGGCATCATCGTCAAGGACAAGTTCTTTTCTCCCGAACCATTTGATTTCCAGGAGTACGGTGGTTCTCTGGATTTTGAGGGCGACATTGTGGCCGTTGGTGCTTCATTTGATGATCAATTGGGACCCGATCGCGGCATGGTGGGGATCCACGAACGCGACGCCAATGGTGATTGGAACGTCGCTGTGATCCGTCCGGCGGATTTGGAGGATTACCAGCTCTTTGGAGGCAGTGTTTCGTTGGCCGGAGATTATCTGGTGGTCGGCGCGCCATCGGTGTGGAGCGACCCCAACATCGATCCGCCTTCAGGAAAAATGTACATCTACAAGCGCGAGAGCCTTGGGAACTGGGTCGAGGTTCGCCGGTTCTTCATGACTTCCTTTGAAGACAGCACCTTGGGCCTTTCGGTCTCGGTGGACGGTGACACGATTGTGTCGGGGGCTTTGTTTGACGACCGGTACGGGGAAGACGCTGGTATCTCGAGAGTGTTTGATTTGTTTCCGGCCGTGGATTGCGATGGCGACGGAATCTGCGACTTGCCGCAGCAATATGACCCCGCCTTCGACTGCGACGGCAACGGTGTGATTGATTCCTGCGAGGGGTACACCGAAGAAGACTGTGACGACAACGGCGTCCCCGATGATTGCGAGTTGGCCGACAACGATTGCAATGGCAATGGGCGCTTGGACGCGTGTGACATTGCGGATGGCGCGGTCGACAAGGGTTGCGATGGCATTCTTGACGTCTGCCAGTGTCCAGCCGACTTGAACAACAGTGGCGTGGTAAGTTTCGAAGACCTGCTGATCTTGGTGTCCACTTGGGGTGCGTGCCTGCCAGAGTGCCCGACCGACCTCGACTGTGACGGCGAAGTGGGCATGTCCGACATTTTGGAACTGCTGAATGCTTGGGGGCAGTGCGGCTGAATCAAATGCGATACGAATTCGAGACCGCC
>PAFA01000030.1 GCA_002700845.1 Phycisphaerae bacterium
TGAACATGAGGCGGCCTATCTATTAGGGAGAGTCAAGTACGCCAACAATGAGCGTGCGGCAATGATGATCATTGACGCAGAGCTCAGGGAAGAAGAAGCAAAACCAGCAAAACTTCAATCATAAGTTCTGCTATAAGGGCTATACAAACTAAAATCAGGCCACTTCAAGTCGTAGCTTCTTGCTGAACAGCTAAACACTGCCTAACCCCGCCAAATGCGGGGTTTTTTATTGCAGCGGGGAATACTCCAAGCAGTCACCAACCTGCAATGACCCTCGACACTCAGATGACGCTGGCTCTACTGCAGGAGCTACTGATGGCGCTAAGGGCCAATAACGCTGATGGCTACAAATCTTGCCTAGCCCTTGGCATTGAAGAGCTTGGTCTTGATGCAGCTGGTGAGAGGTTGAGTCTGAGTGGATGGTGCCTTTATTTGATGAAGAGGAGAGGGACAGGTTGATGGAATGGCAGCTGGGTGTGAGCCTCTAGTCCTTTTTGGGGATAGGTCATCAGCAAAGACCACTCGGTTGGGGAATTTGGATTCGTTCTGCTTCATAGAAGGTGAGAAGGTCCAGGAGGGAAGAAGGGATGACCTCTACACACCTTCCAAGCATGAAACATACTTTTTAATACTTAATAATGCTGACAAATTGATTGGCCTTAGCTATGGAATGAGAAACAATATTGCAGTCATGTTGCGTACCTTCTTGCTTGCATCGGCGTTAGCTTTGACAGGAGTCATGCCAATGCAAGCTGGCCACCATCACGGAGGGGGACATCACGGCGGTTGGCATCACGGAGGCGGTTGGCATCACAATAATTGGGGTTGGTATCAAAAGAAGAGCTGCCTGGGGAATTGCAGGATTAGCAACTGGCGCCATAATCTCATCTGCAATTGCTAATTCTCGTGCCCAAAATTCTCCCACGATAGTTGTACCCGAAACTAATCGAAGGCTTAATTATGACCTTGATCAATCATCTCCTCAGCTTGGAAACGTTGATTTTACTTATACCATTAATGGTATAAGAGTGAATGCTCAAGCAGATTGTCAACAAGGTCTAATCAACGGCAATCAGCCCGCAAGTGCAGCAGATGTACATACACTGAATGCTGTCTGCCATACTGCAAGTAATTAGTCGGCATTGAGCTTCACAGCTAATTGCTGTCAATCTACCATTTTAGATTTTGCTGTGAACACTAAGGATTGATATTGCTCAAGAGTATTTCTATTGAATGTCGTAGTTGCTTAAATAATCATGGTTTCGACAGCTCCGCTACGAGCAGGGAGTTGTGTGATTTCAGCTGCATAATCATCATTTATCTGTAAAGTTCCCTAGATACTAAATTCACGATGTAATGCATTGACTGAATTTGGATAGAAAAATCTCGTAAGCTCAAGCTACAGCTGAAAAATTAGAAAATAGCAAATATTATGTTAATAATTACAGCCGGAATTATGGCTAGAAACGTAAATAAAACTCTAATGGCTATTGATTTTCCCCCTGAATTTTCAATGACCCCAGAGTCACTAACTACTTTTCGCAAATATGGGAACATGTATGCATGCTGAATACTAATTACAATTCCAAATGCATTATTGGCTTCAAATCTAGTTATTTCCTAAAGGAGAGCAGCAATGGAAAAAGAGGTGTTCCGCAAACAGCTTATTGACACCAACCCCAAAAAGCTTCAGCCGCCAAAAAGGAAATGTTATCCGAGGATTTAGTCATCGCTTATGAGGCTTTAGACCGTATAACGGACAACCTAGGTGAGTTGATTGATGAAACAAATGATACCGACAAGCTCGTTTACTATGCCCAAATGAGTGGAGAGTTGTGCTCGCACTTCAACGGAATTGCGATGCTTCTAGAAGACCATAGTCAGGATATTTTATGATTGCCGAACGAAGTGATTCCCCATTTTGTATTAGTCATTGCCCATGTCGATCCCTAATTGTGGATACTATTTAAAACAAAAAACAAATAATGACGACACCAAGAACTCACAGGCCTATACGCCGAACGGGAGTAGAAAATCACAGCAAGTTCTACTCTGCAAAACCAACGACTGCGCCCGTTTACACGTTTCAGGAAGCCATTTCGTGTGATTTAGTGATTCGCTTGAAGCAACGGAAAGGCTGAACCAGAGCCTTGACAGATTGATTGAAGAGAATGGCTGTAGTGAGTTTCTTGTTTCCCATAGATTGCTGGGAGAGAAGATAACTTCTAATCGCAATATATTGCTCATCCTGATTGCAAATATTAAGGATATAACTATAAAAGCAGGCAAGCCAGAGCTTAGAATCAAGCACCCCGACTATTTTACAAAATGAGTTTTGCTGTGAATGTTTAATTGTTTTCAGTCACGAAATTAAGTATTGTATTTGTGGTCGTTGTTGCTCTTCGGCTTCATTTAATCCCTTTCTCTAATTCTCTTTTGATGTAAGTTCATCCAAAATTCTTTTCTCGATCTATTTGCAATGTTGTGGGTCATTACTGTTCCCTTCAATGCGATGGAGTATCCCAATGGCTGTTCATTGCCTGCAACCGCATTTCCAGCATATCTTCCTGTGGGGTATCAGCAGTGTGTGATGCTCGCTCTAAGTGTTAGTTGCACTAAGTCCACGTTAATCTCGCGAAATCAGTGATCAGAATAAGCGCTGATCACTGTACTTTCAATGACGTGCCCAGCGCCTCGAATCATCTCTTTGTTGTCTTCAAAGATCTTCTGGGCGATACCAATAGGTGCTTGCTGAATGGCGCAGACCTTTGATGGATCTTCTTTGCTAATTTCACGAAAGAGTGATTTCAAGCCAATGGCCTCATGCATCTTGGTTACTCCTTCGCTGTCGTAAATTGCAGCCCACTCTAAGAAAGGAACGCTCAGGCTGAAAGTCCAGATTGTGGTTTCCATCGTAGTGGCTTAGTGCACATTTGTTAAACCATCTAAGCCCATGCTTTGATGGTTTGTGTTATTACAGTGTCTACGGTGAAATCGTACCTTATGGCTATGGAGTAAGACTGGCTAATGGAAAATTCTTGTGATGGATATTTGATCCCTTATGATTGAATTTGGTCTTGAGCTTGTTTTTTTGCCCCTTTATCGTAGATTTGTTTGATTAATCGATTAAGGACATACAGAAGTATTCATTCTTCGTGCATGTGCGCCCGGCTTTAGTGCTGGGTCTGATTACTCAACAAGTACCGTATTTGGCATGTTTTCTACGCTGGCAAAAGTGACGAGGCTTACCGCTGTTTCTGGCCCTTCGTTGATTACGTAGTGAGGCTCTTAGGGGTGGCCCTCTAGAAAGCCATCCCCTGCCTCAATTATGTTGCTTTCCTCCGCATCACCAATCATGCGCACGTTGGTGATTCTTCCTTGATCAACCACCACCACTACTGGTAAAGAATGGATGTGCAATGGAATCTTTGCCCCAACAGGAAGGGTGATCCGATAGACCCTCATCTCTGGCGTTCCCTCGGGGTAGGCAACAACTTTTCCCCCGAGCATACAATTAGCCTAGAACAGCTCTTCAATCACTGGCTTGGGAATTGCTAGGGTATTGGTTGCAAGAAGCAGAGCGGCTACAGCTGAATATCCAAAAACTTTCAAGACCATAATTTTTTAGTTCAGAACCAGTCATAACTTTTTCATGGTGCGAAATCCCATAATATTGCTGTCCTTAATGGACGTTTTCTGCTAGCAGCTCATGGTGAAGGGCTGAGGAGAGGTCGAGAACTCGTGTTGAAGGAGAATAAGGGGTGTTTGAGATCACGTTGAAATGCCCCTAGGGATCGAGCTTTCTACGAAGTTGTAGTGCACTAGCTACTAGTTTTTAGCCAATAAGGCCGCCTACTCGAAAAGGTTGATGAATGCCGATTGCGCTTAAGCGTTGCACCACAATTTTGAATAACCTACTATCGGATTGGTGAATGCATTTGATCTAAAAAAGAGTCTCGTGCCTCTTGTCGTTCCCTTGCCATTGCGTCAGAAAGGAGTCAGTTCAGGAGCAGAGAATGTCTTCCGCTCGCAACCGCTGACAGTCACAAGAAAGCCCTCAGGTCAGTCAACGTATCCTTCAATATGACTTGGAAGGGGTGGGATCAGTGGTAAGGCCCTTCGATGGTTTCAATTCTGCAGGGCCAGTGCTGGAGGCCATTGTCTTGCAACGACCTATCGGGCCTCATCAGCGCAGCCTTCTTCAGCAGTTGCTGAAACAGACCCGCAACCTATTTGGACTAGTTCGATCTTGGCGCTAGTACCCCTCATCGATGGCAACTTGCATCTTCTTGCCGGGTTCCTTCCCCTATGCGTCTCGGAACGCTTCAATGCAACCAAGTGCTGAACTATGAAAAAGAGATTTGCTGTACCGATTGATGCTATTAATCGCCCTCACGAGAGCGTGATCGACGAAAACAAAGTGGCTGAATTAATGAGAAGTATCAGCGAGATAGGGCTTCGCGAACCAGTCGATCTCATCGAGTTTGAGGGTAAATTCTATGGATTGAATGGCTGCCACCAATACACAGCACATAAGCATCTCGGCCGGACCACGATTGAGGCCAATATTCACCAGATTGATCGGGCGACATTCCGCCTTTATTTGATGTAATCCAGAGAGATCAGAGGATGCTGTTACATTTAAGATTGAGGCATTGTCCCGAATTGATTTTTTTATTTCCCTTCTCTGCAGCGTGAGCACTGGGAGATGCTGTTTTTATGACCAACAGGAAGCGTCAGGAAATATGGGTCTATATCGAATTCATAGCCACAATCACAAGCCACGTGGTACCTAAGTTTCTTTGATTTTACGAGTCTTGTGAGCAGTGTAATCCTTCCATATTTCTGTCCTGACTTAAATCTTTCCAGTTTTCTATTTCCAAGAGAATCTCGATTGACTCGTGCTTTTGATAGGGAATTCCGTACTGAATTTTCGCTGCCTTTTCCGATGACTTTGGCGATCTGAGAAAAGGTTCTTCCTTCCTCCACATAGAGGCGCTTGATCTCTTCAAATTCTCTTTGAGTGAAGCCAGACTTTCCTGCCATGAGAGGGACTCTTGCCTTCATAGCCAAGTATCTCAGGGTTGAGCTCATGTTTCACAGAATATGTGTGCCTGCAGTCCATGTCACTTCTTGAATTGATGTGGCTTGTGATGGCCTCGATCCCCGTGGCTCGACAAAGGATCGGTTGTTACGCCATCCAACGTTCGGTTGATGGCTTTTCGATTGGCGTTTAGTCCTCTATGATTGGAAAACGTTGGTCCTCAAAAGGGGACGCAGTTCGATCTCAAACAGGCAACGGGGTTTGAGGCGCTGTCTGTCGTTCCCATGAACACCCTCCTCCTGATCAAAGAGAAAGAGCTGAAGGCACAACGCCTACTGGATGCTCAGCGTTGGTTTGCTGCTCATTCAGAGGGCATTGATTATACCTCTGCCCACCTTTCTCCCACGAAGCTTGCTTCCGGCGGAAGTTAACTTCGCATCGATTCCTAAGATCCATCCCGCGTTGAGCGGGGTTTTTTTGAACGATCAACTCAGCAAGATCGCAGTCGACATTGCACTAAGAAAGTTCTGCTTCCCTCAAGTTGTGCCTGCAATCTGTTCTGGATGAGGGTTTCGGTTAGAAACCCTTTTGTCTTGCTTATTAGGTGTTTAAGTTTTCTTGGCCGCTTATTTCTTTCTGCTAATTCGGACGATGCGCGGATCCAGGGGGCAGGCCAAGGCGTGGAAAGGTGTGTGGATTCCGTCGTGGATCAGGCTTCCCATTGGATGGGCATTAGCACTATCAAGCTTCATTGCATGGATTACTCACTTAATTGTTCTAATGAGTTGAGTGTCCCTTCGGCGATAGGCATAACTGCCCATTTTTGTTTCCTCAACTGCGTTGCAGGTCATCTACTCGCATGAGCCCTAAAAATGGCCTGATTTGAGTCTTTATCCCAACAAAACTCTTTGCCCCTGCCTGGCCACTTGTTGCTGTCTTTAGTACGACTGCATTTGTTGGCAGTGTTCGGTGCGACTGTCGGCTTGGTCGAAGATGTGTCAGGCTGAAGTCTGGTTTATTTTTATTTCAGCCAGCAATGGCATTTGCACTATCCAAAGATAATATCAAGCACGAGGATTAAGTTGTTTTTTCTTCCAGCTTTGTTGGGATTGACCCTGTCATTTGCGCAATGCGGATCGTGTAGTGATCGCAAGCATCTATATATGAATGATTCAGGAATTGGAGGATTCCAAGTGTTTTGCGGATTGCGATCAAGTGGCTGATTCTTAGTTCCCGCGTTGCAAGCATTCCAGCAGTGGCTGGCGTCTTCTTCTGACTATAAATTGATATAGGGTGCTTAAATCGTTGATTAATTCGATGCTTGCGTCAAAGCCTCTTTTGAATGTATTTTTAACGACTTCTTGTGGCTGTTTTGCCTTGGCCTGTGTTGCTTCGTCTGCGGCTAAGGCTGAAATTGAGATTGACGTGAGCCTTAAGGAACGCTACCTTTGGCTTGAAGACTCAGGAACTGTTGTTGAGAGATTTCCAATTTCGATCGGTGCGCCCTTAACACCCACGTTCCTGGATGTTTACAGCATACTAAAAAAGTGAAAGAACCTACATACTATTCAAAGTAACACCATAAAGTTTTCCCTGCTGGGCTTAAAGATCCAGTTGGTGTTCGCTTTATGCCTTACCTGAAGTCGGCAGCAGATGGAAGGGTTTATGCCGTACATGGTACGGCTTGGCCCAGGTGGGCTCACCTTCTTGCGGCTGCAAGTTTGGGATATATCAGAATGCTGAACAGCGACGTCATTGAAGTTTTTAATCACGTCGAGGTGGGCACTCCTGTTGTGATTCGATGAGCAGTCGTCTCACTCAGTTTTCTTTCTTTAGTCACTGCTTTCTACGGCCTGGTTGGGTGGTGCCCAAATCAGTACAAATATCTTCTGTTCATTACTAATCCAGCCGTTTTCGCTGGAGGCTGGCATAATTTAATAATGCCACGTCTACGTCCCGATTCAAAACGCCTGCCGGACATCCCTGGTGGAGAAGGCTGGCTCTCCAATGAGCTTCAGCAGCAGCTGGTGCATTTTCAGTCTGCTGGTAACTCTGCAGATGGTGAATTGATCGCGTTAAGGACGTTTCAATGGAAGCCTCCCTATCCACCCGTGCCTTTATCGCGTCGACGGATGCTGCGTCATCAGGCAGTTGATACCTGGGACACCATGCGCGAGGCAGGTTGGCAGCGTTGCTACCCGCCGGTTCGCTAAAGGGATATCTGATCTCCCATCCAGGTGATTCTAGTTTCGGTTCATGGGTTGTTTTCAGCTGTTTTTTGATGGTTGTACATCAAGTGATTCCTTTCTGGTAAGGCTACGTTTGAAATCAGCATCATCGGAACCTTGTTTTTCCTCCATCCTTTCTTTGTTCAAAAATGTGAGCTAAGGTTTGTTACGCCATGAAACGAATTGATGAGCTTCATCAATGAAACCTGTTTTATTGCCTCGGGGGCTTCATAACTGACTTGTAGCTTGTTGTTCAGGTGAATGGCTCAACGATCCTCTCTCCCTGGCCGCAGCCCTTCTGCGATACGTGCCTCTTACGACATTGCCATTACATGTGGTATTTCCATTACCCTTCTCGGTATTGGAATGACGATCTTCTTGGCATTTGCTGAGGCTTCTGCTAGGCCTTACGGTCATTGGCTCTCCGGACAGACTTTCTTTTAATCGTGTTTTCTGGAAATTATTAAAAACTGAGATTTGTATCTTGTTGTTTAAAAGGGTGAAAACATCTTAATAAACCAAGTTATATACCATGATGTTAAATTAGCTGAAGTTAATCAATCAATAAATATTTACGCAAAAATAGTTTTAATTTTGCA
>PAFA01000031.1 GCA_002700845.1 Phycisphaerae bacterium
AGCCAGGAGGCGGACCTTGGCCCACCTGTGGCGGCAAAGGCTGCGCTGATGCGCCACTATTGCCCAAGTTGTCGGCTGGTGTTTCAGGTTCTTCTGGCGTGACTGGCTCTTCTGGTTCTTCCGGTGTCTCGGGACCACCAGGAATGGCGTCCGGTTCCAGAACAACTTCAACGTTCTGCAGGGGAACAATCCAACCCGTATCCAGTTCGATTGCCACCGAGTCACCTTGCCGGAGCGCTGCCACGACGAAGCCTGTCACATTGCCCCAACCTTCGGCATAGCCGGAGACAAACTTTCCGATCATGCTGGCCGCACTGGTCAACTGGTTCTCAGTCACAATCGCATCCAGCCGATCTCCGAGAGCAATATCGCTCTCAATAGAACGGATGGTTGAAATTTGGTCAAGCAAAGCTGAAGTGTCATTGGGTGACAATGGATCTTGACTTGTCAACTCCGTCAAAATGATCTTCAAAAATTCTTCACTTCCCAGTGAACCAAAAGCATCTGGGGTTCCAGATGAACCAGAAACGCCACCTAGTTGAATAGCACTCATGCTTGCTCCTCTTCGGCCGTCATCAAACGGCCAAACTCACTTGCGTGCGCGAAAGAAGGCGAACGCTGCTCTTGATCATGTTCTTGTTGCTGATCGCTGTCTCGACGACCTCGCTGGGAATCAGACTGATGTCGATCGGTTTCCGAATCGGTTTCACGAAGATTGCGGGAGGGCTCAATTTTGGCTTCTTCACGAACTTCAAGTCGATCCACCACAAAGCCCTTTTGCTCCAAACTGTCACGCAGAACTCGAAGGTGTTCCCCGAGTACTCGTGCAGCTTCCGGAGTTCGAGCAACCAAATCCGCATGCACCCGCCCCTCTTCAACTTGGACACGAACGGTGACCTTCCCAAATTGCGCCGGGCGAAGTTGCACAACAGTGGCGCCGCCGTGCCCACGGCCCAATGACCGCAAAGCTCGACGGGTGAGAGCAACGGACGCGGGGACGTCATCCGACATTGCCCCTTCAGCGGCATCACTCGCAGCAAACTGCGGAGACACCACCTGTTGGGCAGAGGTTGACAATGCACCAGGGTTTGGGCCGGTTGAAGGCGCACGAACAACTTCCGCAGCACCCTCACGACCGGCCAGGTTTGTCGAATCAGCGGCTGTGAAAGACGTCGCCAATGACTCTTTGACTGAAGGAGTATTGATTCCGCCAGCCAATTCATGACTTGCAGCAGAACGTGCACTCAAATCCAGATTTGCCGTTTGGGAACCCGCCGAAGGCTTCTTTTGAGAATCTCGGTTACCACTGTCCAACTGAACGTTGAACTCCTGGATGGCTTGGCTTGCAGTGCCGGGTGAATTCCGATTGATCGAGGCGGACCGGTATTCTGTGAACTGCTCCGAGGAAGATTGAACTTGAACGGAGCGCGGGGCCAGACCCACTGGCTCGTTTGCCACCGCCGGATCCATCTTGGCTTGGATCTGGGCAACATCTCCCGCGGCCTTGATCTGATCAGAAGCCATCGTCGATGACTCAGCAGCATTGCCCGCCACTGCACCAGGAGTATTTTGTGGCCCAGGCTGCACCGGAAGACTTTTGCCTGAAGCGCCAAGCATCTGGCTCTGGGGCGGAGGAAGATACGGCTCGCGACCTTGGTTGACTTGGTTGACTTGGTTGACTTGGTTGACTTGGTTGACTTGGTTGACTTGGTCCAACTGAACTTGCACTGACGCATCGCGGCGGCCGGGAAGACCCCCTTCAGGTGCCTTAGGAACAAATTCCAGTTCGGGCAAAGGATTTTGCCCCGGGACACCTGAAATGACCAGGGGTGACGCAGGAATATCCGGTGCGGACATTTGCTCCTCAGATTGATCAAGTGATGCCTTCGAGTCATCTTCGTCCGCTGAGTCTTGAGATGGGGTGGGGGACCCGACCATCCCTTCCTCATCGCTCCTGAATACTGAAGAAGAATCCTCCACTTCAACTTCAGGAGCCAAGGAGGTCGGCGCAAGATCAGCTCCTGCATCCTCATTCAAAGCAAACCGAGGACTCGGCCCATTGCGTTGATCAACGCGGAACGATTGGCTCGGCCGATTCGGCAGTGCTGATGGTGGCGGGCTGGCGGGCACGAGAGGCATGCTCATGCTTTAGACGTTGCAAGTCTTGTACCACGTCGGCACGATCTTCTTTGTGAAGGGCTCGAATCACGTCCTGGAGGTCAACACCTCCCAAGGTGCTGTACAAACCCGCAGCTTTCTTGGGGCCTTCGGCATACAACATCAGCAATTGCTGCGCAGCTTCGCTGGGCAGTCCGGCATAATCCGCCGCCATCGCTTGGCCAATGGCAAAGAGGTCAACTTCAGGGTTCTCATCAAGCAACTTTCGCTGCGATGCGACCATCCCCTCCAAAGAAAAGATGTCATCTTGCTGGCTGGCCAATGCCAGATCTTTCTCGGCGATCAGTCGCTCCTGCTCCTTGACCTGCTCAAAAAGCTTCCCAATAACAAAATGGGAAGATGCGAAGACTTGGCCGCCTTCTTCCTCAGCAATCAGCCTTTGCGGCGTTGAATCGGGTTCTGGGGCAGGGTCACCGGGTTGCAAGACGGCGGCAATTTCCTGAACTCGACTTGCATCAAGTCGACCTTCCATCCGCAACCACACCAGCAGGCCCAGCACCATCATCACGTTGACGATCGCAACGCCACCAAGAACTCGAAACCATGGACTTCCACCTTGCTTCATGCCATTCTCCAACGGTGCTCTGGGGATGAACCCACACGCTGTGCAATTTCATCCATTTCCATCTGGTCACGACGACGCTGTTCTTGCTGGTGAGCCTCCAGTCGCCGCTCACGAAGTACTTCGTATTGACGACGCTTCCGGCGCACCGAAGCCAAATCGGCCCGGGCCTCTTGGAGTGCGGGCTCCCCTGCCGCCATTTCAAGCACCAACCGATCGGCTTCTCGAGAACGAGAAAAAGTACGGGCGGCTCGATTTCTGACCGCGTCAGGATCAATGATTCCCACGAGGGCTGATGATTGGTTCTCTAAATCTTGCTGATTTTTCCGAGCAATTTCGCGTAGTTGATTCTCTTGAGCCGTGCGGACCCTTTGCAATACGGCCAAGGCCTCGTTGGCTAAACGCTCATGGGCCTCAAGCTTCAAGAGCAACGCGTCAAGTGGAAAATGAAAGGGCTTCATTATTCACCTTCCAATGCGCCAGCAATCTTTTGCAGGACATCCAACGTTGCCGCATAAGCCGATTGCTCGGTGGGCTCCTGCGTCAAAAATTGCTTCAACACCGACTCCAACTGTACGGCACGATCACGCAGTGGATGGCTTCCGGGCTGGTATGCCCCTACGGCTCGAAGTTCGGCCACCTCATCCAATTCCGCAAAACCGGCTCGAAGAGTTCGTGCGCCTTGACGATGGATGGGATCGCAAATCCGCTCCATCAACCGCGACCGGGAGCCCACCGGATCGATTGCGGGGAATTGACCTGCATCAGCACGACGACGGTCCAAACGGATGTGACCATCAAGCAGCCCACGCACGGCATCACCAATAGGCTCAGTTTCATCATCACCTTCAACCAGCACCGTAAAAAGACCTGTGATCCCTACGGGGCCCAAAGGGCCATTGATTCGTCCGGCTCGCTCCACCAGTTCAGCCAGATGCTGAAAAACAGACGGTGGATATCCTCGCGTGGCTGGAGGCTCGCCGGCCGCCAGCCCAAGTTGACGCACGGCGTGAGCCACCCGCGTCAAAGAGTCCATAACCAGCAAGGTCTCTTGCCCTGAGCTGCGAAAACTTTCGGCAATGGTGCACGCGGCCTTGGCCGCGCGAAATCGTCTGAGTGGTGTTTCTTCACCCGTTGCCACGACCACAACTGAACGGGCAAGCCCCTCGGCCCCCAAGACATCCTCAACAAATTCCCGAACTTCTCGGCTCCGCTCCCCAACCAATGCAATCACACTGACTTCAACTTCAGCGTGACGGACAATTTGACCAAGGAGTGTGCTCTTTCCCACACCTGGACCAGCAAAAATGCCCATCCGCTGTCCCGCGCCAAGGGTGGCCACGGCATCGATAGCACGAACACCCGTTGGTAAAGGACGGTCAATCAAAGGACGTTCAAGGGCAGATGGAGTGGGATTGGTCAGAGGACAAAGAGGCAAGCCAACCAGAGGAGGCCCACCATCAATCGGGCATCCACGGGCATCAATGACCCGGCCCAGCAACTCTGGTCCCACCCCAATGCCAACCCCGGCTCGGGCAGCAGTCACTTGGTCGCCTGGCTTTAACCCTTCAGCGGGCTGATCCAAGGCCACAATGACATCACCTTCCGCGGCGGCCACCACCTCTCCACCGATTCCGCCTTCAAAGCACACAGGGTGTCCGACACCAACCAACAAATCTCGTACCCGAACGGCATCACTACGCACTTCAGAAACAGTCCCAGACCGACCAAAAGGGTCCAAGTTTGCCAAGCGTTCCCTAAGGACCCTTGGTATTTCTTGCAAAGCAGGACTCGCCAAACCAATCACGGAAGAAGTTCCTCGGCCAATCGATCGAGGGCTTCAGACAAACGCCCATCAATGATCCCAGTGCCATGATCCACCCGAACGTCACCTGGAGCCAACGCTTCATCGGGCAGCAATTCAACACGCTCCCGAGGTCCCAATGCCTCAAGCAATGAAGGGAGATCCGAGATCAATCGCTGGTGTGTCTCTGGTGATACAAAAATTCGCAAACTTCTCGGCGCTGGTACTTGCCGCGCCAGCGCCAACGCATGATCACGAACCAAATCTTTTTGAGCAAGGACCGCGGTGGGAAGGATCTTTCGCACCAGATCCTCCACCACCTCGGGAACCACACCGGCAAAAGCAGATTCACAAGACTGAGTTTGGGCAACCACGCCATTGATGGCCTGATGAAGTTGATCCACCAGGGCCTGCAACTCTTCGGCACGAGCGGCTTCGGCTTGCGCAATTCCTACTGCACGCCCCTCGGTCAATCCCGCTTCATAGCCGGCGTCGTAGCCAGAACTTTTCGCTTCCTCCCGGAGACCTTGAGCTTCTTCAGCCGCACGGTTGCGCACTACCAGTGCCTGGGCCTCGGCCTGCTGACGAAGTCGACGGGTGGAGTCGCCGAGTTCGGAAAGATCGATAAGCAGAGGCTCAGACCGTGATGTTGCTTTACGCAAACCCATTTAAAGGAATTCCTCGTCACCACCAAGCGAGATCGTGCCTTCTTGCTCAAGTTGGCGAGCCTGCTTGATGATCTCAGCTTGTTTTTCACGGACATCTTTGACTTTGACCCGACCCGAACGGTACTCATCAAGAGCTTCATTGAACGATGCGGTGGCCTTGTCACCAAGATTGGCCAAAATCATGTCTTGCTGCTCGGGAGATTCATAGGTGGCCAACGCCAATTCTGGAGGAGTGAAACTCTTGGTGAAAGTCTCGTCGAACTCCTTCCCTTCGAGTGCGAACAGGTCTTCGAACTTCAGCAGCAACTCTTGAATTTGCCGACGCAAGGGCTCTTCAAATTGATCCAGAATGGCAACCTGCTGTTCGGGGGTGAGGCCCCCAATCATGCTGGCCACCGTGTCGGCCCCACCGATTTCTTCGGCCTGACTCTTCGTCATGGTTTGCAGACGACTGTTGAGTGCATCTTCGACAAGCGCGACCGTTTCGGGAACCATTCGATCCATGGTGGCGATTCGCTGGGCGACTTCGGCCGCCAAGTCCGTTTCCAGGGCAGCCATCACATCTTGCTGTTCTGTGGTTGGCAAGTGTGACAAGATGACCGCCAGCGTTTGCGGATGTTCATCTCGAATGAATTCCAAAAGTTTGGCTCCACCCAGTTTGCTGGCCACCGAGGAAAACGGCTTGCGACGTGGCGCTTTTCGCTCGATGGGCGCCATGATTCGACCTGCTTCTTCAGAATCGACGGCTCCTTCTACAAAAGCTCGAGCCTGTGCATGACCACCATGCCGAACGTACCGGTTTTCCAGACGGGTCTCGTAAAAACCGTCAATGGCATCTTTGACTTCTTCACGGGAAGCCGACTCGATCCCGTTGAGTTCCTCCGCAAGGACCCGAACTTCTTCAGGAAAGTCACCAAGGCGATCTTGCATGACCTGTTTGGCTTCGGGAGACAAACTCAGCCAGACCAAAGCGGCCTGGCGTTTGGAGTCCATGGTGTCTTTCATGCCGCAGGCTCCTTACCACGCACCAAGCCCAAGAAGCCTGCCACGGCTTCATCTGGATTTTCTTTGATCAACGCTTCAATGTCTTGCAAACGAACCTGCTCGGCTTCATCAAGTTCAAGTTCATCCAAGAACGTGGAGTCGGCGGGCGCGTCACCACCACCCGTTGAAGCCAACACACGCCAAAGCACCAACAAGACAGCAACACCAAGCAATCCAGCCAACAGATTGTCGGTCCAAGCTGCGAAGCCAGAAGCCTCCCCAACCGTCAGAACGCCATTGGATGGCAAAGGGCTGCCCGCTCTGCGTCCAAGATCATCTAGGACGACTTCTACAGTGCCTTCTTCGGGAGGAATGATCCCCTCAAGCCCCTTTTGAATTTTGGCAATATCGGTTTCGATCCCTTGCTGATAGGCCTTGATCTCGGCATCTGTTTCGGCATTTCCAGAAATGCCAACCGGAGCTGAAGCTTCAAAGACTGCTCGAGGGATCCGGACAAAGCAAGAGATACGCTCGATCTTGGTTCCAGAATCAAGTTCACTCAAGGTGGATTCACCGGGCAATGCATTCAACATACGACGAGACTGCTCTCGTTCTGCTCGGGCTACACGGGTAGGGGCCGACACTGAACTCCCAGTATTGGCTCGAATTCCGGGGGTTCCACCCGCAGCTTCGACGGGCTCAGCTGAAGACTCCGTGGACTCCATTTCAACGGTTTTGCCATCTTCTAAACTCCGACGCTCTGTTCGACGTCGATCCGCATTGGTGGTGACACGCACCAAGACCTTGACTCCAGGAATATCGCTCAAGAAATCCTTGATGTCACTTTCGTACCGATCCTCAAGGGATTGGGCCAATCGCTGTGCCGCAGAACCACTGCGGCTTGGGGTTTCAACAGGGACCAATATGCCACTGGCGGCATCGGTCACCCTTACGGTCTCCAATGCCAAACCTGGCACCGCCCCCGCCACCAAACCAGCCGCACTGGTGGCCAACTCCACCGAGACTTCGCCCGATCGTGAACGCAACTGCACCGATGCGGTCGGCACGACTGCACTGCGTCCTAAACCACGTCGACTGGGTTGAGCAATGACCACTTCAGCGACAGAGACATCATCAAAATTCGCCAAAATGCTCGAAAGACGATTCTGGGTCGCCACCAAGAGACGGGTCCGGTAGGACTCATCTGACTCAAATGGACTTCGTTCGCCTATCGCACTTTCCATGTCCAGTCGCTTTGGGTCAAGCACACCGGACTCCGCCAACCGGGCCTCCACCAATGCTCGATCCTGACCCGAAACATAAATTTCGTTGTCACCACGAACCTCGTGGGTGATTTGCGCCTGCTGAATCTTCGTCAGTGCGATCTGAAAAGCTGTCGGGTCGCGATGCTTCAGACCAACGGGCACGAGCACATCGCCCTGGAGAACAGAGACAGCAAACCAAACCACACCCACAAGGAATACCGCCCCCATGCCCGCCAGCATTCTTGCTTGCGGATCGAGAGCACCAAGTTTGGTGCGAAAAGATTGAATGGAATCAGCGAATGTCGCCATGCGGGCCTCCGTGCCGACCGGTGTGACACGAAGAGTGCCGCACCACCAGGCCTCCTGCCCAGTGTGGTCATCCTCTCATCGGCATTACGGCCTGACTTGCTTGATTTCTTCTATAGCTTCCAACAATTGATTTCGAACCTGAACCACCATCCGGACCGCCGCGTCAGCTTCTCGGGTTTGCTCAACCACAGATTCCAGGTCGCTTCGCTTTCCGGCGGCAAAATCTTCTTGGGCCTGCTCGGCACGGACCGAAAGCGCATTCACGGCTTCAAGCTGGTCACGAAGTACGTTTCCGAACTCTTTCCCATTGCTATCAAGGGACTTAGGCGCACCAGTTGGGCCCGGTAGACCAGAGGGGCGAATCAGGCCGATGGGATCTGTAGGGACAGGGTTTGTCATCAAGGGGCTCCGATTCAGGCGATGAGTTCGATGGCGGTCTGAATCATAGATTTACCAATCTCAGCCGCCTGAGCATTGGCTTGGTATGAACGGAGTGCGACCATGGCTTCTAAATTCTCCACCACCGGGTCAACATTCGGGACTTCAACATACCCCTCCGCATTGGCGAATGCATGTGTGGGGTCAAATTTCATCCGAAGCGGCGTGTCACTGACTCTGACTTCATCAGCCCGAACCCCACCTTGCTCATCAGGCTGAAAGACGATTTCACGGCGTTGGTATGGGGCATAATTGCCATCCGCATCAAGCAGCGTGAACTGATGCGCCAGATTCTGCGAAGCAACTTCCAAACGTCGCCGCTGCGCGATCATGCCACTGGTCGAAATGCTGAGTGAAAGATCCATATCCCATCCTTACGAATTAAAGTCGTCCTCGTGTGACCGTGCCCAACATGTCCCAGCGGCCACGAATCATGCCCGCCAAAGACCGAAATCGGAGCAAATTCGACGTCATCCGCTGCGCTAAGACTTCATGAGACCGATCCGAACCGTCGTAGGACATCAATTCGCCCCCGATCGGGACCGACGAAAATTGGCCGTTTGACAGATTGGTTGCATCCAACCGACCTTGATCTGAGTCCCGCTTGGCATCAATCGCGTCAGACAAAGCGTTTTCGAAAGATGCGACGTCAAGATCTTTGGGGCGGAAATTTGGGGTGTCCAAATTGGCCACAGAATCAGACAGCACCTCATGACGCTGAGCGCTGAACCGAAACGCCGCATGGAGAGCGCCGAGACTTCCGGGGGCCGTGCTGTGAATTGGCGTGGTCATTGAACTGCAATCCTTCCCTGCAAATACCGTTCCGACTCAACGATCCTGAGCAATCAGCCCTTCATCCTTCCATTTGCGCAATTTCAGCCCAAGAGTACGCACCCCTATGCGCAAAGCTCGCGCGGTGTTTTGACGATGCCCACCGCATGCTTCAAGGGTGGCCAAAATCGTTTCCCGCTCCAAAATCTCAAGCGTCTTGGCTTGCCCGTCGCAGATCCAACTGGAAGAAGACGCCTCTTCTTCGGTTGAAGCAGGCACGGACGAAGTCGGGAGGACCTCGATTTCTACTGACACTCCAGGAGCGTTGGGCGTTCCGCCCAGCCAAGGCAAAAGAATCCGACCCGGAACTTCGGAAGACCGGCACAAGACAGCGGCCCGCTCACAGATATTTCGAAGCTCGCGAATGTTTCCAGGCCAGTCATACCCAATCAAAGCTTGCTTCGCATCAACGGCAAGGGATGGCACCTGGCGACCGTCTCTACGGGCAGAGGCAGATAAGAATCGCTCCGCGAGAACAACAATGTCTTCGCGGCGATCTCGAAGCGGCGGCAAGTGCACTGGCAACACATTCAGCCGGTACAGCAAATCTTCGCGGAACCGCCCCGCCTTCACTTCAGCCGCAAGATCTCGATTCGTCGCCGCGATCACCCGAACATCTGTGCGGAGAGGTCGGCTGGCCCCGACACGCTCAAAAGTGCGCTCTTGGAGCACCCGGAGCAATTTGGATTGCAACGGCAAATCAAGTTCACCAATCTCATCCAGCAAGAGCGTCCCACCATCAGCCAATTCAAACCGACCCAGTCGACGTTCTGCTGCACCTGTGAATGCTCCTTTTTCATGTCCGAACAATTCACTCTCCAAAAGTGGTCCCGGCAAAGCCGCACAGTTGACGGCCAAAAAACCGCCATCCTTGCGAGGAGAATGTTCGTGGAGCCATTTGGCTGCAACCTCTTTGCCTACCCCAGACTCGCCGGTGAGCAGCACATCGGCATTGGCCTCTGCAATGACTTCAAGCTGAGCCATAATATTTCGCATGACCGGTGCATTGGCCACCATCTCCACAGCCTCAGCTTGCCCAGCCGCACGCAAAGTCTGGTTCTCTTTCCGCATCGCGCCATGCTCCAATGCTCGAGAAACCGCCATCTGCAGTTCGTCACCGTGAAAAGGCTTGGTCACGAAGTCCCAGGCCCCTGCTCGCATGGCTTCTACAGCCTTTTCGATAGACCCATAGGCCGTCATCAAAATGACCGGCATGTGTTCATCACGCTCTCGAATAGCGTGCAACAACTCCAGACCATCCATGCCGGGCATCGATAAATCAGTGACCACCAAGTCAATCTTGCGTTTATCGAGTTGCTCCAACGCAACCACACCATCGGATGCAGGGCACACGGCGTGTCCAGATCTTGCCAAAGTGAGGCCGACACCATCGCGCACCACTTCCTTGTCATCCACCACCAGGATCCGAGCCATCAGGATTCCTCTCCGCCGGGTACCGGCAGTCGAACATCAAAGACGGCGCCGAGGATGCCTTCCTCAGAGCCAACCGGAAGCAAACGCACATCCCCCTGATGTGCGGCAATAAATTTGTGCACGATCGCCAGCCCGAGACCAGTCCCGGTGGGTCGCGTGGTGTAGAACGGATTGAAAATTCGATCCGATTGCTCGGCCGGAATACCAGGGCCATTGTCGTGCACTCGAATCCGAACTGCGGGGCGGCCAGACAGGCGACCATCCCGACCCAAGATTGGCAATTCATCCGGTTCGACCTCGATACCAACCACACCATTCTTGGTCTTGGCTTCACGCAACGCTTCCGCTGCATTGCGAACAAGATTGCACAGGGCTGAGATCACCAGCTCTGATTCGGCATGAATTTGTAAATCGGATGTGACTTTGGAAATATCCAACGTGACACCACACTGTTTCACCACCGGCTCGCAACGCGTACGAACAATCTGAATCAGATCGGCGACAACACATACTTGAGGGTTCACCCGCTCTTCACGAGCGAATGCCAAGACATCGCGAACAATTGACTCCATTGAATCGACCGCGGACAACTGCTTATCAACCAACTCTTGCGATTCAGGCATCGCCTGCAAATCTTCATGCAACGCTTGGGAATACAGGCGAAGTCCTGCAAGTGGATTTCGGATTTCGTGAGCAATACCAGCGGCCATCTCACCCAATCTGGCCAGAGCACCATGGCGATCAAGACGAGCCTGAGCCGCCTGCAAGTCACTCTGAAGGGAGTGAACTTCCGATTGCAACTTGGCATTGCTTTCAACCAGCCCATCAACCCGCTCGAGGAGCGCCGTCGCCAAAGATTCCAAGTCGGTCCGCTGGACGGCACTCATTGGGAATCTCCTTCTTGGTACGCCTGGCGGGCTCGAGAACGCTGGGCGAGAGCATCCAAGCCCTCTCGACTTCGGGCACGTCCATTTTGCAGCAGCGCTTCCAGCCGCCGGTCTTTCTCTTGAATCTGCTCGAGATAAGGCGACAACGACTCCGGCTGCAAAGGTCCCGTTTGGGCGACTGATTCCAAGGCACCTTGGCAATCATCACGTTGATCAAGCAAGGTCCCAATCTCGTCGTAACGAGACTCTTGGACCGCGTGAACCAATGCATCCACAATGCCAGACATCTTCTGCAACAAATCGTGGGCCTGCTGGGTGGGTTCAGGGTTGGTCATGAACCGACCTTTTCAGTTTGCTCACGCATCTCTTGCTCAAGATGTTCAAGCTGCTCTTTGGTTCGCGCGGCTGCAGCCTCTCGCCCCAGTTCCTTGTTGGCCCGATACCGCCAACTGAGATACGTCTTGCGTTCACCTTGGTCACGGAAGATGTAAACCTTTTCAAGTTCACCCAGCAATTGATGCACTGTTTCCCAATCGGGCGGGGTTTGAGCGGCGGCAATTCTGATGCGAAGGCGCCAGACTTCAAACCGGTATGGCTCCAAATCATCGGATTGGGTTGGAGCCAAGAATTCCGAAGAGGCGGTCAACAAAGGCCGCAAGGCGTCAGCATGGTGCTCCAAGATCACACCTTCCTCAGGCCCATCGGGAATTGAAGCATTGCGACCACCGATGAGTGCGCAATGGGCCGTCAAGATGGATCGTGCGACCACCGCTTCAGGAGTTGCGTCAAATGATGCTTTGGCGAGATGCCGTTCCGGTTGCGCCTGAGACTGCAGCAAGCCCAGAAGGGTCCGGGCCACCTTGATCCCTGACTGTGCTGATTGCCCACCCGATCCTTCGGGGCTGTCTTGCAGTCGTGCGTCTGGGTCACAACGGTCAAGGGCGTTCTCGGCGGTGACCAAATAAGCCGTAAACGAAGCCTCCTCAGTCTCGAGAGCCGCGAGCGCCATGGCATTCATCGCCAGTGGAAAGAACACTTCAGTGCCGTGGGCGGCATCACCTTGATCCGCCATTGCGGACCACAGTGTGTACGCGCCTTCAAGGTCTCCATGAAGATCGCGGGCGGTCGCCAAAAGCATCCGGGCCTGCGTAAGCACTTTCACATCGGAAGCTGGGCTTTGAAAACAAGGCGTAAGCAAAGTTTCAACCCGATCCAACAATGCATCGGCGGTCTCCCCCCCAACCGCATGCGCCTCACGGCCCCGGCCAAGGGGGAAATAAGGATCGAGAGCAGTCGACTGCTTCCCCACCATCTCAGCCAAACGAAGATAGCGACGGGCAATCAGAGAACGTTCCGCGAATTCAGCGGCATCGCTTCCGGGGGGCCAGATCCTGACCAACAACGCTTTTGTTTCTGGAAAAAGAAGATCATCGAACCGCTGCAACATGAGCAACTCTTGATCAGGAGCTTGCTGAGCTCGGATCATCCCGTCTGCAAATGCATTGAGCAACGCGACATACTGCCCCCGCCCTTGCGGGGCACCAGGGGCACGATCGGGCTGCATCAAAAAGCCGAGATGCTCCAAGAACCGGCGGCGGTCTTGCTCCAAGCCCATTTCGGGAAAATGCCCTGCGGCCAGCAGCACCAAGTCCGGGTCATTGTGACCGACATCCAAGAGAGCTTGAGCCATCGTGGACCAAGCCTTCGGAGTGCGAAGACAAGCCGCCAACAACCACTCCCGCCACTCATCTTTTGGACTGTCCTTGGTGGCCAAAGCCTCAGGCAGATCATCCGGACGCAGTGGTGTGCGGAACAGATCACGACGAACGACCGCCGACATGCCACGACTTAATGGGAACCGATGAACATCCACTTCCCCAGGATGGTGTACAAATTCTCGCTCAAATTTATCGGGGTTTGGCGGTGGGAATGCCACGTTTTCATCCGCGATCCAGTCCAACACCAGTCTGAGTCTCGCCAAGTCATGGGTGGCGTAGAGGCACTCGTACATGCGCTGCACCGTGGCCGAAAAAGGCTGAGCTGAACGCAATTCTGAAATTGGAGGCACCTCGTCAAGCGACCCACCCACAAAGGCCACTTCAGTCCACGCCCAAACATCTGAAGACAAAGGAAGGCTCGATGGGTCTGTGATTCCAAGCTCTGATGCAACCTTCTCGACATCTTCCGTGTTTGCTGCCTCGGGCGATTGAGCATCTTTTCTGGCCTTCAAGATGAGGGATGCTCGCTCCAGCTGCCCCCTGGAAAGTGCGCGCTCCAAAGTCGAATCGTTGGTGTCGAGTGGGAATGGACGCAAGCCCCAACCAAGCATCCCAAGACTGAGCACCAACAAGGACCACCACAGCCAACCCAATTTGGGCGCCTGAGGTTGGGCCGCATCAACGGATTCGACGGATGTCGGGTTGGACTCTGAGCCGCTCAACGTGGATCCTCCACTTTCATCCCGGTGGATAAACCACCTTTGGTGCCTCCTGCACCAACTGGATTCAGCAATATCGGCCGAAGGGTTCAGAAGTCTGCAGTTTTTGCCGACACCCCTTCGCTGGCCCCGGATGGAAGTACCGAAGTCGTTTGTGGAAGGAAACTTCGGCGCAATCGCTCCAAATCAAAGAGGCGGTTCCAGCGCTGCTTTTCCAAAGCCCGTCGGGGTTCGCGGAGCCAAAATGTGGCAGTTGCCTCTGGGGAACGCAGCGTCCACTGCACCCGCTCGGGGAACCATTGACCAACTCCACGGTCATTGGTGTCTTCAGCCGCTCGATCGATCAGACTCCAGCGGTCGTAGGCCACCTCCAAATTGCCATCCACCGTCTCCAGTCGGCTTGGTGGAGAAGAGGGGTCCAAAGCGAACAATTTGGCCCGGCCAAGTCGGGTTTCGACCAGCTCTGCAAAACCCTCCCCACCAGGCGAAAAGGGACGCAACTGCCAGCCATCCAAGAGCCCTGCCAAGGGCAGCCCAAACGCGGTGGCATCAGCAGCCGCCTCAGGCTCAATGATGACCAGCTGGGTTGGCTGAGAGAGCAGATCGAAGAGCCACAAACGTTCACCATCGCCTCCAACCCAACCCAAAGTCTCGCCGAGTTTGCTGAATTGCAGGGCAAACGCTTCTGGTGGCTGCCACCACAAATCACAATCGACTTGGGGTTCAAAGTGCCGCTTTCCTTGGTCATCGGTCCATCGCAACTCGCAGACCCCGCTTCGATGCAGTTTGCTCAGTTGGAGGCGATCTTCACGCCATGATTGCTGAGCGTCAAGAGAGAGTGGCTGTTCATTGATTCGCGGTCCACCGCAACCCACAGCAAAGCAGATGGCTACCACAGCCAGCACGGGGCTTCCCAACAAGCGATACCGCAAATATTGGTTCACAGTTCTCCATCCAGAACTTCGGCCAACTCTGAGGCGATGCGTGCAACATCATCCTCGGTCAAGAGTGGGCGGATCACTTGTCGCGGCGGTGCTTCCGGGTGGCCCTTTTGGGCCAGAACCATGCAGTCTCGACCATCGACCTGCTCCATACGGAGTTGACGGAGCACACGTCGCTGCAGCAATGCCAACGCCAGGACGTAACGGAAAGCTTCGGCTTCGGCATCTTCACGCTGCTCAAGCGCGTCACACAATTGCAAGACGGTCTCAGGATCAAGGGCCACACCACGTGAAGCTTCTTGATCGGGCTGAATCCGCAACCAGTGGGCCACGCACCCCTCAGGCTTTTGCTCGCCATAAGCCTCCTGCCAAGCTTCAGCCTGGTGATCTCGGCGCAGATACCCCTCCGACCCGGCATCTTCAAAAAGTCCGACCACAACCTGGTCCCCGGGGACCAAAGGGTGTTCGGTGAGGGCACACATTCCGGTAGAACGTCCGATTTTCCAAGTTGCAGCTGGCATGAGATCTCCCAGCCTACCGATTCCGAAATAACCCCGGTCCGCGGTACACTCGCAATGTGTTCGAAGCACTCACCGAACTCTTTCAGGCGGTCTGGCAGCAGCCCATTCAGGTCGCCATCGAATTGCTGCTGATCGCGGCTGTCATTTGGATTTTGCTCGGCTATTTGCTACGAACCCGTGCCGCCGCAGTCGTCATCCCCATTTCGATCTTCGTCTTGCTGCTCGTGGTCATACTTGACCTCCTCAGCAGTGCCAACGACGCCTTTGCCCGCCTGCGAGCCGTGGTGGATTGGGTCATAGGCGGCTCATTGATCGCTTTGCTCGTCGCCTTCCAGCCGGAACTTCGCCAAGGTTTGATGAAATTGGACCCATCGCGATGGTTTGGTTCCTCTCAGCCCAGTGGCACATCCTCCACGATTGACGCGGTGATTCAAGCGGCCAAGCAAGCTTCCCCCATTCGCCAAGGGATGATTGTGGCCTTTGAACGAAAGGCGAGTCTTGAGCCGTTGGCCGAAACCGGCATTCGCCTGGAGGCTTACACCACCACCGCCTTGCTGATGTCAATTTTCAACAAAGAAAGCCCTCTGCATGATCTTGGGGTCATCATTCGGAGCGATCGCATGATTGCCGCCAAAGTCCAATTCCCGCTGGCGGAAGAAGGATCCTCTGATCAAGCTCTCGGCTCGCGGCACCGTGCCGCACTTGGGCTCTCAGAGGAAACCGACGCCGTGGTTTTGGTGGTTTCCGAAGAAACCGGACACCTGTCATTGGCGGTTGACGGAGAATTGTTGTCCAACATGAAGATCGATCAACTTCGTACGAAGCTTCGCGACTTGTTCTCGGAGGTCGAAGGCGAATGAACACCACATATTCCATCGGAAAAATTTTTGCCGTGGTGGGCCTCACGGTCATGGTCTGGATCTTGGCTCACCAATCCACCCGCACTGAAGTTTTGGGCACGGTGACTCTCAAACTGGTTCTTGGAAATGGGCAGGAACTGGATCCCACCCAAGCTTTGGACACGCAATGGCGTTTGGCCAACAGTGAACGCAACGAACAAATCATCGAAATCAAAGTCCGTGGCTTGGCCGCCCCAGCTGGCGCACGATGGCTCAACGGTGGACCAACCATCGATGTCCCTTTGCCCGAACCGTCTTCCAGTGAACCGCAAGAAGTGGATTTAGAATCGGTACTTGAAGGCAACCCTGAATTTAGCCAGCGTGGGGTAACCGTTCAAAGCGTTGAGCCGCAGACCGCAAGAATTCGATTCGTCGAGGTCATCAAAGTCTTGGATGTGCGTGTGCAACCCGTGGGCACAGATGGCCGATCATTGGCTGAAGTCACAACCGATCCTGAACGTGTTGGCGTTTGGCTCCCCACCTCCTTGCTTGAATCATTGGGCGGACCAAATGCCTTGGTCGTTGAAGCAGAAATCGGTGCGAGGGCTCGTCAGGAATTGGCCCGCACTGGCACTTCCTCTGCCCGTCTTCGAGGACTTCGAAACGCCGGTGAGCAGCCCCCATTACCCCGCTTCACGAGACAGGATGTCGAAGTTCAGGGGAACCCCACTGCATCACAGTGGCACACCATCCCAACTCCAGTGCAACTGCATGTCGCTGGATCACCTGAAGCAAGCCTTGGCTTCGAATTGACGCCCCCCGCCATCTCCGGCGTGATGGTCGAGTTGAATCAAGAAGTTCGCAAAGAATTGGAAGCCCTCGACAACGTGGTGGTTCTGGGAATCATCCACTTGCGCCGGGATGAACGTGTCCCCGGTACTGATATTCAGCACCGCATCGACCAGTTCGTCATTCGGCGAGCCGATGGTTCGGTCGAATCACTACGGTGGAAACTTCAGGATGCCCCTTCAGAGTTGGTGCGTATCCGAGTTCTCGAGCCTGAGTAACGAAGCCTCGGTTGGCTTGTCAGGACAATTCTGTGGCGTCAATCGCGTGCCAATTTTTTCGGCCTCGACGCAAGAGCAACCAACGTCCATGGAGTCGATGTTCAGCCTTCAGGCGATCATCCTTCCCAAGCTTCATCCCATTGCAGGAAACCGCCCCATTGCTTACGAACTCACGAGCCTCGCGTCGACTTTGAGCCAGAGACGTTGTGGGCAATACGTCCACAAGATCAAGACCTTCGCCAAAGAATTGGCCTGCTTGCTCTGAATCCAAAGTGGTGCAAGGTACTTCTTGAGCCAGCGCTTCAATTTGTGATGATGTCAGCTCCGAAAGCTCTCCCCGACCGAACAATGCGGCGGCGGCGGCTTCGGCCGCTTCACGTTCCTCAACGCCATGCACCAAATCTGTGACCGCGTCGGCCAAACGCCGTTGCGCTAAACGCTCGTGGGGCGCTTCAGTATGTTGGGCCTCGATCGCTTCAATCTCCGACTGCGAGAGGTCGGTATACCAACGCAAGAAATTGCCAACGTCAGAATCATCGGCATTCAACCAGAATTGGTGGAAGCGGTACGGGCTGGTCAAATCAGACGTCAGCCAGATCGCTCCCGATTCTGTCTTCCCAATTTTCTTGCCGTCGGTTTTGGTGACCAGTGGAGCGGTAACCCCATAAGCATCTTCACGCTGGCCTTCTGGACGTTCACCTTGATCACGCCTGATCAAGTCCAAGCCCGCAACAATATTTCCATATTGATCACTGCCGGCTATTTGCAGCGTGCAACCGTCTTCTCTGAAGAGATGCAAGAAGTCGTACCCTTGCAAAATCATGTATGAAAATTCGGTGTAAGAAATACCTTGCTCACGATTTTCCAAACGATCCCGAACCGAATCTTTTTGGATCATCTGATTGACACTGAAGTACTTGCCCACATCCCGCAGCATGTCGAGATAGGAAAGTGGCTCCAGCCAGTCCAAATTGTTGACCATGGTCGCAGCATTTGGCCCATCGAAATCAAGAAGCCGCTCAAAGATCTTGCGCTGCGAGGCGACATTGACCGCGACATCATCTCGAGTGCGCAGCTGCCGCTCCGCATCTTTTCCCGACGGGTCACCAATCAGACCGGTGCCTCCACCAAGGAGAACGACCGGTCGGTGTCCTGCTTTTTGAAAATGCCGCAACATCATGATGGGAATAAGGTTGCCAATAGTCAGAGAGTGACTCGTGGGATCAAACCCGCAATAGCCCACGCGGCCTGGCGTGGACAAATGCTTTGTGACCCCATCGTCACCCGTGGTCTGATGCAACAAGCCACGCCAACGGAGTTCGGCTAGAAAATCGTTCACGCCCGGCCTCCGGTGGCCACGCGCCACACATCAAGGCGCTTCTGCAGCCGCTGACCACGCCCACCCATCAGCCACAAGCCCACCCCAACTGGGGCCGCCATACCAAGGAGTAATCCCACCAGAAGGGTAAAGTTGTAACTCTGCTCGATTTCTTCAAGTGAGTTTGGCAGGAATTCATCTGAACCAATAGCCACACTCATGGCCTCATACATTTCTACCTGGAAGTCAATATTGGCCTGCTTGAACAAAATGCCCATGAGCAATGCCAAAGCCGCAAGGCCAGCGCGAAGAATACTCCACCACTGGAGATATGAGACCGCACGACGACCAGCGATGATCAAACCGATGCCCGCCATGGCTTCCAAAATGACCAACAATGGTAGCGGAGCCATGCTGATGAACGCTGCAATCTTGATTGACTGAGGGACGCTGGGGCCCTCGTACCCAGGTACAGCCATCGATGCAATCAGGTCGGGCTGAAGTGCTTGGGTGATCCCGATCACCCCACAGCACAGCCCAGTGATGGCATGAATCAGAACCAGCGAACCGGTGACTCGTGGCGGCGGCTGAAGATCGTTTGGATTGATTGAAGACTCAAGGTTCATGGTCAAATCCTTCTTAGAACTGATCCAAGAATCGCGCATCGTTCTCATACATCCAGCGGATATCGGCAATGCCATATCGTCGCATGGCGATTCGTTCTACCCCAAGGCCAAACGCAAAACCGGTGTAACGCTCGGGATCAATGCCCACTGCTTCCAGTACTGCCGGGTCAACCATGCCGCAGCCACCAATTTCCATCCACTGCGTCTTGCCTTTCACCGTGAGTTTCATGTCAACTTCCGCCGAAGGCTCGGTGAACGGGAAGAATGAAGGTCGCATTCTGGCTTCAGCTTCAGGTCCAAACATTGCGCGAGCAAACTGCATCAAAGATGTTTTCAGGTCCACCATGGAAACACCTTCGTCAATACAAAGTCCCTCCACCTGATGGAACATGGAGTAATGGGTCGCGTCGTGCGTGTCCGGGCGATACACCCGACCGGCCGCAACAAGACGAAGCGGAGGCTTATGAGCTTCCATCGTGCGAATTTGTACGGTTGAGGTTTGGGTCCGCAGCAAGCGGGTCACATCATCTTCACTGCCGCCCATATAGAAATTGTCAACGGGGTCCCGGGCTGGGTGATCGGCAGGGATATTGAGCGCATTGAAGTTGTGCCATTCGTCTTCCACTTCCGGTCCGTGCGCAACCTCGAAGCCCATGCGGCCAAACACATCAAGAATGGCGTCAACGGTCGTGGAGATCGGATGGCGACGTCCCCGACCCGAGGAAACTCCTGGCTCAGTCGGATCAAGAATGGCCGATGGCGAACTGGTCTGGGCCAAGCTGGATTTTCTCTCCGCAAAGGCTCCTTCCAAACACTGCTTCACCTCGTTGGCCCGCTGTCCGGCCAAAGGCTTTTCTTCCTTGGGGACATCCTTCATCATGCCCATCACACTCTTGAGCGCGCCTTTGGAGCCAAGATGCTCCACACGCCAAGCCTCCAGAGCGGATGCATCTTGAATCGATGACAAGGCCCCGAGGGCTGAAGATTCCAAGTCAGCAAGTGCATTAAGCATGCCGCTCATTGTATCTGAACGACACAGGGGTTCGATGGGACGAATCTCACCCAAAATAAAGTTCGCCCCGCAAAATGCGGGGCGAACGGGTATTCATATGGAAATCAGCCCTACAGGTCAGTCGTCAGATTTGGCCTCATCACCGTTTTCTTCGGCTGGAGCTTCAGTGGCTTCTTCTTCGGCGACCGCGGCCCCGCCCCATCCCGCCGCAAGCTTGGCGGCGTACTCAGCACGCTTGGAAGCCTTGGATCGACGCGGACTGTCACTGCCACCGATCTGAGGGCCATCTTCACGACCTACAAGTTGCAGGATGACCACGTCAGCGGCATCACCAAGGCGACGCTCACCGGTACGAATAATCCGGGTGTATCCACCTTCGCGACCTTCGAACATCGGGGCAACGACACTCATGACGTGCTCAACCAGCCGGGGAGCCTTCGAGACTTCACCGCGATCATCGAATTGGATGTCTTCGGCACGGGGCAGATTGAACCAAGGGTTCGAGAGTTTTCGTGACTCCGGAACATTTTCGTCGGCAACCCAAACATGGATCCAGCGGTCGCGACCAAACTTGGCCTCGAGCTTTCGGCGGGCATGCAAATTGCCTTCTCTCGCCATGGTAATGATGCGTTCAACGAAGGGCTGAACCGCTTTCGCCTTGGGCATGGTGGTACGAATCTCGCCGTGCTCAAAGAGACCAGCGGCAAGATTCCGAAGAAGGGCGCGGCGGTGTTCGCTTTTGCGTCCGAGGGTGTAACCGTAGATGCGATGTCGCATAAGAAAGCTCCAGTCAAAAAGACGTTGTGGTCGGTGTCCCAACCACAACGCGGTAGGTCAAAGAAAGACGATTAGGCGTCGGACTCCACATTGTCTTCCAAATCGTCCGAAGAGAAGGACACAGCGCCCTCATCATCGAACGGCATATCGTCGTCGTCAGTTGGCAGAACCAAGCCGGTGGATGGGTACATCCCGAGTTCCAAACCAAGCTCTTCAAGGCGACGCTTCACTTCACGAAGGGAAGTACGGCCAAAGGCACGCATACCCAACAATTCTTCTTCGGTCAGCGAGACCAAATCTCGAGCGGACTTTACGCCACCGGATTCCAAGCAATTGCTGGCCCGAACGGAGAAGTCCATTTCGCCAATGGTCAGGTCAAGTTTACGAGTCAACTCGTCGTCTACAGAGGCCGCGGCGACTGCTTCGGTTGTGACTTGCTCGGTGCCCAATTCTTCGTACTGGACGAATGGGTTCAGGTGCTTCCGCAAGACCTTGGCAGATTCAACCAAGGCAATCTCTGGAGCCAAACTTGGTTTGGTCCAAACATCAAGAATCAAACGCTCGTAGTTGGTTCGTTGACCAAGGCGGGTGTTTTCAACCCGGTACCGCACACGCTCTACAGGGCTGAATGCCGCATCAACCGGAATGTCTCCGATTTGCATGTCTTCTTCAGCAGTGTTGGCCCAAGTCTCGGAGGCGGGACGATATCCACGGCCACGTTCGACAACCATTTCCATGGTGAATTCGATTTCGTCCGTAAGGGTGGCCAAGAGGTGATCTTTGTTGACCACTTCAACATTGGCATCGGACTGGACAAGTTCGCCCGTCACATCACCAGGGCCACTGACGCTAACCCGGATTGTTCGGGGCTCATCGCCTTCCATTGCCAAGACCAGACCTTTGACATTGAGCACAATGTCAGAGACATCTTCCATCACACCGGACAGGGTGGTGAATTCATGTTCCGCACCCGTCACACGAATGCGCGTTACTGCGGCACCCTCAACGCTGGACAACAAAATCCGGCGGAGGGAGTTCCCAACAGTAGTACCGAAGCCGCGTTCAAACGGCTCCACAGAAAAACGGCAGAACGTTTCCGTTCGGCTGGAGGCCTCGGGGATGACCCGGGCCGGGAGTTCGAGTCCACGC
>PAFA01000032.1 GCA_002700845.1 Phycisphaerae bacterium
CGGCCGCTCAGCGGCCGCCGGGTTCGTTTTGAGGCCAAGGGGCGCCGTCGAGCGCCACCCTCGACCACGCGGAATGCAATGCCGCGGGACCGCCACGATGCAGATCCGCCAAACGACCTTCCACTTGTGAAGCCACCAGTCTGGCCAATTCAGCAACCTCAGGAATGGGCTGACCGGCCGGCAAGACATCCTGCAACGATGCGGCCGGCCAGCCATCGGCCCGCACCCGGCGAGGTCCGGACCCAATATTCAATCCAATCCCAATAACGGAGGTTGTCATGCCTTCTGGAGTTCGGGTGCCTTCCACCAAAATGCCTCCGAGCTTCAATCCATCGCAGACCAGATCGTTGATGGGCTTGACGCACACTGGGACACCGATGCTGCCGCGAATGGTTTCCGCCAGAGCAATCCCCACCGTTGGGGTCAAACCGTTGGCCGATAATGGATCTACGTGACGCGCGTAGCGTGTGAGATACAAGCCCGCACCATCTGGTGAATCCCAGGCCCGGCCGTGGGTACCTCGACCCGCCGTTTGCATGGACGCACGAAGCCAGTGGGCCCCCTCAACCCCAGCTTCCAGTCGACGCTTGGCTTCTTCGTTGGTGGAGTCAATCTGGTCGATCGTCTCAATCAGCACGAGGTGCCCCGCAAACGCCGCCAAACTTTCGACGGTGGTTCGCGGTCGAGTGCCTCCGCCACCACATCGGTCGCGCTGGCCAGCGCTTCCAAATCAACGCCTGGATCCAGACCTTCCATCAACAAGAATTGCACCAAGTCTTCGGTAGCCAAATTGCCTCCAGCCCCAGGGGCAAAAGGGCAACCTCCAAACCCACCCGCCGAGGCATCAAAGGTTCGAACCCCCGCGGCCAAACCAGTCCCAACACACGAGAGGGCCGCACCGCGGGTGTCATGGAGATGCAAAGCGGTTGCCGAAAGCGGCAAACTGGCAGCGCAAGTCGAAAGCACCGAATTTACTGTGGACGGAACCGCCGAACCAATCGTGTCTGAGATGGCAATCTCATCGCAACCCATACCAAGGAGTCGTTCCACCACAGCGGCCACTTGGCCGGGATCGACCACGCCGTCGTACGGACAATCAAAAGCGCAAGAAATGTATCCCCGCACATGAAGTTTGGCTTGCTTGGCCTGCCCCACCACTTCGGCGAAGTTGGTCAGAGACCCATCAACTGACTGACCCAAATTGGCCTGCGCGAAGCCTTCGGTGGCCGATGCAAAAACCGCTACCGATGGCAATCCTGCCGCGATCGCGCCATCGAGTCCCCGCCGGTTGGGCACCAACGCGGAAGCATGGGGCACGACATCATTGGCCGCTGCGGCAACCTCGGCCGCATTGGCCATCGCCGGAACGCGATCCGGTCGGACGAACGCCGCGACCTCAATACGGGAAAGACCCGCGGCCGCCAAAGCACGAACAAACGCCAGTTTGACCTCGGTGGACAACACCGCACATTCGTTCTGAAGGCCGTCGCGTGGACCCACTTCAACCACCGACACCGGTTCAGTCACGGGGAGGGCTCCACGGCGGTGGTGTGCGATCAAAGAACGCTTGCATCCCTGCCACCCCTTCAATGCTGGCCCGACGTTCGGCGATCGCTTCCGCCGTGAGCGTGGAAGGATCAGCGTGACCGGGAAGCTCTTGCAGCAAAGATTTCCAAGCTGCGATGGCTCCGGGCGCCGCGCGGCGAATGCGGTCGATCGTAGCGTTGATGGCCAAGTCCAGACCATCCTCATCGACCACCGAATGCACAAGCCCCAAATCTGAGGCACGGGCCGCGTCGATGCTGGCACCGGTGATCCCCAACGCGCGAACCACTCCAGGCCCCATCTTGCCCAGAAGGAAGGGGGCAATCACTGCAGGAATGAGACCCAATCGAACTTCAGTGAGTGCAAAGCGGGCCGAAGGTAAGGCGTACGCCAAATCACACGCCGCCACCAAGCCAACCCCACCGCCGTACGCAGCACCTTGCACACGGGCAATCACCGGCTTGGGACAATCGCGTACGGCCGACAACATGGCGGACAACCCTTGGGCATCGGCAATATTTTCTTGACGACTGGCCTCGGCCATTCGACGCATCCACGCCAAGTCCGCGCCAGCACTGAACGAAGGGCCCTCCGAAGCCAACACCACCGCTCGGATGGTTTCATCTTCACTGACTTCCTGGAAAGCCTCATGCAAATCGGAGACCAAACCATCATCAAACGCGTTGTGGCGTTCCGGGTTGCTCAAACGCACCCGCCGCACATCGCCTTCGTCTTTGATCAACAACTTTGTCATTCGATCACATCCGGAACACCGAATGGGATCGGTCTGGCCATGCTTGATAGCGTGAAATTTCGATTGCACGCGCGAGCACCGCACGGGTTTCGCGGGGATCAATCACGCCATCATCCCACAACCTCGCAGAAGCAAACCAGGCGCTTCCTTCGGTCTCGTACTTCTGCAAAACCGGATCGGTGATCTCTCGAGCTTCGTCTTCGGACAACGGTGACTCACCGGCAGCTTCCCGCTGCGCATCTTTGACCGTGCGCAAGACACCAGCCGCTTGGGGTCCACCCATCACCGAGATCCGAGCGTTGGGCCACATCCACATCATGCGAGGGCCAAAGGCCCGGCCGCACATGCCGTAGTTGCCCGCACCAAAGGACCCCCCGATGACCACGGTGAATTTGGGCACGTTGGCATTGGACACCGCGGCCACCAATTTGGCGCCGTCCTTGGCAATACCGCCGGCCTCGACTTTGGACCCCACCATGAAGCCCGTGATGTTCTGCAGAAAGACCAACGGAATACCGCGCTGCGAACACAACTCAACGAAGTGAGCGCCTTTCAAAGAAGACTCCGAGAAGAGGACCCCGTTGTTGGCCACAATTCCGACGCTCCAGCCATCGATCCGGGCAAACCCGGTGACCAAAGAAGTGCCGTACTCACGCTTGAATTCGTGGAATTCACTGGCGTCGACCAGACGAGAAATCACTTCGCGAACATCCGATTGCACCCGGGCATCCGCGGGAATCAGACCCAGCAAATCTTCCGAAGAGAACTTGGGTGCTTCAGGAAGCGCTCGTGGAATCGGCTGCAAATGCGGCACTCCCAGATTGGCCACGATGGAGCGGACCAATTGGAGGCACTCTTCGTCGTTCTCGGCAATGTGATCCACCACCCCGCTGCGTTTGGCATGGGTCTCCGCGCCACCGAGCGTTTGATCGTCCACATCTTCACCAATTGCCGCTTTGACCAAAGGTGGACCCGCCAAGTAGATCGTTCCGGTACCACGAACAATGATGGACTCGTCGCACATCGATGGCACATACGCACCCCCGGCCGTGCACGAACCCATGACGGCCGCGATCTGGGGAATGCCTTGGGCGGACAATTGCGCTTGGTTGTAGAAGATGCGACCGAAGTGATCTCGATCGGGGAACACCTCAGACTGCAACGGTAAAAAAGCGCCGCCGGAGTCGACCAAGTACACGCAGGGCAGACCGTTCTCGGCCGCGATCTCTTGCGCTCGCAAATGCTTCTTGACGGTCAGCGGGAAATACGTGCCGCCTTTCACCGTGGCATCGTTGGCCACAATCATGCACGGACGGCGCGCAATGTCGCCCACGCCGCACACCATCCCCGCGCTGGGCACCGGTGAGTCGTACACCCCGTCGGCGGCGAAGGGTGCCACTTCGAGGAACATGCTCCCGGGATCAATCAAACGCTGGATTCGGTCTCGGACAAACAACTTCCCGCGAGCGGTGTGCTTGTCCCGCGATTTCGTGCCGCCACCCTCTTGAACGGCCGCCTTCCGAGCGGCCAGTTCCGCGCACGCCGCCTCCATGACTTCCCGATTTTCGGAAGCCTTGGCCGGATCAAGTTCTTGTCCAAGAGGGCGCATGCAGTGCTATCGGCTCTTCCGGGCCCCACCTGTACCTCAGTCCAAAGAGAGTGTTCGCTGCCAGAAGCCCAATCCTGCGGCTTCTTTGGCCATGGCGAGGGTTTCTTCCGCCACGGCGTTGGCCCGGCGGCTGCCCTCACGCAAAATCTCGATGAGATCATCGTCCCGGTCGTCCCAGGCGGCCCGGCGCTCTCGCATGGGAGCAATCAGGGCATCAATGGCCTCAGCAACCTCAATCTTGATGTGGCCATCTCCGATGTCATCACCCGCGGCATATCGACGCTCCAGTTCCGCAACGCGATCTGAGTCGCTGATAAAGGTACGAACGTACTGGAAAAGCGCGTTTTCAATATCTCCGGGTTCATCTGGTGATTGCCGTCCGGTATACAACTTGCCCAATTTCTTTTTGATTTGCTTGAATTCATCGGTGAGGAAGATGGCGTTTCCCAAACTCTTGCTCATCTTGTTGACACCATCCGTGCCAGGGAGTCGCGAGACTTTGCCAACATCGGCTTCTGGGATTGGGAAGACGCCCCCCGCAGCAGCGTGGTCCGCGTCTTCTGTCTTCGGGTCCACTCCGCAGTACAACTGATTGAATCGTCGTGCGACTTCACGGGTCAGCTCGATGTGAGGGATCTGATCTTCACCCACGGGAACCGCATGGGCCCGAAAAGCCAAGATGTCCGCAGTTTGTCCCACCGCGTACAAGGGGAATCCAAACGAGTAGCTGTCACCAAGATTTTTGACCTTGATCTCGTCTTTCAAGGTTGGGTTCCGCATCACACGGTTGTACGGCAACAACATCGCAAACAGATAGGTCAACTCAGAGATGGCCGGAACTTCGGTCTGTAAAAAGATGGCAGTCTTCTCGGGATCAAGACCCATCGCCAAATAATCGCGAACAATCTGCAATGTGTCACGGCGAATTTCGCCGGCCTTTTCACTACGCGTGGTGAACGCATGCATGTTGGCAATCAACACAAAGCACTCGGCTTGATTTTGAAGTTCAACACGGCGACGCACAGAACCAACCCAATGGCCAAGGTGAAGTTGTCCGGTTGGTGTGTCACCAGTAAGCATGCGACGTTGCGTCATAGCGAAACATCCTTCAGAAAATGAGGCAAACAACCCATCATAGGGAAGCGGGGGTTGAGATCCATGCCAAGACAATGTTGAGGAGATTGAAAAGGACATGAACGACAATCGCACTCTCGATTCGACCCGTTTTTGCCCGGAGCACCCCTAAGCCGAGCCCCAGAACAAAGAGCCCTGGTAGACCCTCAACTTGGACAGCCCCCCAATGGGCCATTGCAAACAACATCGATGTCAAAATCACTCCAAACCATGCCGAACCCGTGAATCGAGACAGGGCTGGCTGGAGCAGACCACGAAATGCCACCTCCTCCAAAAATGGAACCGCGAGTGTGACCAGCAGAACAAAAGCAGGAACCACCCAGCCAGAGCTCTCCATCAGCATGGCCAGTGATGCGTGCCCAACAGGAGCAGGCGGCAGCCCCGTGATGAGTTGCCGAACCAAAGAGAAAGTCGTGGCCACGCCAACCACCACCAACCACAGTGGTACAAATCCGCGAAGACCCATTCGTATGGCGTGGGACCGAGAAACCCGATTGGTGTCCGGAAGGGTTGGGAAGAACCGGGAAACCACCGCGAGGAGTGCCAATTGCATCGGCAGACCCAGCAGCAGTCCCATGGTGTGGACTTCCAACTTGGTTATCGGATACTCCGACAGGAGTGGGGCGGTCATGCCCTGCCCCAGAAGTCCCAACAAAAGCAGACCGGCAAAGACGAAAAAACCTTCAGGCACTGAACGATTGCTTGTGCTTGCGCTTTGGGGAAGGGCGTACCATCCAACCGAGCGAACCGAGTACAGGACAACGATCGCTGCCGTCACGATCAGAATGCCATCGAAGACCGTCATGACCATCTTGAATGAAATCGTCTCAGAGACCCTTTCTACATTGGAATCGGACATTGACCAGGTTGCCGTGGCTGCCGCGCGAGACATGCCCCCCACCCAATCCCTGATACAGGCTTTGAACGCACCAGGCGGGTTTCAGGTGATCGCCGAGTTCAAGCGAAAGTCCCCATCTGGCGGGGAAATACGGCCTGGATCAACTCCGAAAGAAGTTGTTTTGGCGTACGAATCGGCCGGAGCGGCGGCCATCTCATGTCTCACCAATCGCCCCTTTTTTGGGGGCACGCTGGACGATTTAAAAGCCGTGAAGGCCGAAGTTTCGATCCCAGTGCTTCGAAAAGACTTTGTCGTGGATCCCCGGCAGTTGTACGAAGCTCGTGGGGCCGGAGCCGATGCCGTCTTGCTTATCGCGGAATGCCTCCCGGGCCAAGCCTTGGGAGATCTGGTTGGCGAAGCCCTCAATCTCGGACTCGACATCCTGTTGGAAATTCACGATCAAGACCAACTGCCTCGAGCATTGGCTTGGACTGAGCAGTACCCAGAGCATGTTCGCCTGGGGATCAACAACCGCGACCTTCGGACAATGAAGACGGATTTGAGTCACATCGAAAACCTACTCCCACAGCTGCCCGATCCAGCGGTTGTTGTGGCTGAGTCTGGACTTCGAGAGCAAAAAGACATTGCCCGGATGCAACAATCTGGCATTCGCAATGGGCTCATCGGAGAACATTTGATGCGGCAAACCGATCCAGGACAGGCTCTGGAAGCCTTGCTTGCGGGTTCGTGATTTTTGGCCCAACCGGCCGATGAGGGGGGGTATGCGCCATGCCCGCCTCGAACCTGTGAAAGATGGCCGAACTGATCTGGTATTTGCCCAGCCAGAGCGTCGCAATGCAACCTCCATCGCTCTTCTCGAGGAAGCCATCGCGCTGATTCAGGGGCTCGATACAAAGACAAGCGTGTTGGTGATTCGGGGGGAAGGCCCACACTTTTGCGCCGGAATCGACCTTGATGAAGTTCTGGACAGCGCGGAGACCTGCTTTCGCCTGCTTCGGCTCCTGTCCAAACTGATGCGAGAAGTTCGACGTGTGCCAGCAATCACGATTGCGCCGGTTCAAGGGGCAGCAATTGGCGGTGGTTTTGGCATTTTGTGTGCTTGTGACTTTGCCATTGGCACCGCAAATACGAAAGTGGGATATCCGCCAATCGAATTGGGGCTCTCGCCAGCACTGATGACACCCTGGCTGGTCCAGAAAATCGGGCCTTCTCAAGCGCGTTCGTTCATGCTTCGGGGAGGGACCACCTCGGGTGCAGAAGCAGCACGACTCGGACTGCTTACCGACTTGGTGACCGAAGAAGAACTTTCAGAAGCTACCGACCGTTTGGCCGATCAATTGCTCGGTGCAGACCGCACGGCGCTGCGTACAACCAAAAGTTTTTTGAACCATTTTGAAGGTTCTGACCAAGATCAGATCTTTGACCATGCGGCTGACGTATCAGCCACCTTGATGTCTCGCGACGCCACTCAGCGTCGTGTTCACGCACTTCGTAACCCCCAAAACCAACCCTGAGCCTGCGAACGAATGATCACCACACTTGCTGCCATTGCCATTCTTGCCACCGACGACGACTGGAATTTCAAATTATCACTGGGCTTTGATGCTTCAGGTGACGCCCAGACCGTGACCAATTTTCGAGTGGATCTTGAAGGCGATCAAAAAACCGATGAACACGCCTTTGAAGCCCTGCTTCGGATCCAATATGGCGAAAGCGAAGGCAATCGCACCCGAAATGATGTCGAAGGCCGGTTTCGAGGACAATGGAAATGTGGTGAAGATCGTTGGGGCCTGTTCAGCGACACCCGACTCCGAATCGATGAATTTCAAAGCTTTGAAACCCGGCTCACTGAGTCTCTGGGCGGTACGTACCAGATCTACCAAGACAAGGGAGAGAAGAAATGGAACTTGGAAGCTGTGTTTGGGGCTGGCTTCCGTCTGGACAGTGGCCTGACCGATCCGAACGCCGATGAGTTCGTTCCCGAAGGAAATATTGGATTTCGAAGTTCCATAACGCCATCAGAACGCCAAACCCTCAAAGGATCCTTGTTCTTTTATCCCGACCTTGACGGGCTTGACGACTCCAGAACGTTCACCAATGTTGACTGGAATTACATGCTTGACCCCGATCAGGGGCTTTCGCTTCGAATCAACGCCGACCAAGAATTCGATACTGCTCGAGTGGTCAAAAACGCGTGGAATGTCAAAGTGATGCTCCAGGTTGAGCTTTAAGCATCAGAGCGACGCCGAACGCCTGATCCTGGCTTCTCATCTTTTCCAATTGGCCTTGAGGCCCGAGATCGACCCTTGCTACGCACGGTCTCATGGTGCACCCGTCGATCCTTTTGGGGCTTCGTACCGGATGGCTTCTTCGCATGGGGCTCATACCCAACCACGGCCTCAAGGGGGGCCGTCACTTCACAGGCCTTGGCCACTTTCTGCCAAAGGTTGCGCTCACTGGGCATCACCAAAGCGACGGCGGTCCCACGACCTCCACCGTGACCCGCTCGACCAGACCGATGGACATAACCATCGGATTCCAACGGAATGTCATAGTGAACCACGGTCCTTACCCGTTCGACGTGCAAGCCTCGAGCCGCAACGTCGGTTGAGATAAGCACCTCCACTTCACCATCTGTGAAATCGGCCAGCGCTTTGCGGCGAGCAGATTGGGAACGGTCTCCGTGAATGGAATCACAGGCTATTCCTGCATCGCGGAGCGCCTTCGCGACGAAATCAACACGGCGCCGAGTGCGACAAAAAACCAAAACCCCCCGCCGCTGCGGCAAGATTTTTTCAAGAAGCAATGGGATTTTACGAACGCCAGGCACCAGGATCGGCCGGTGCTTGAGGTTGGCCGCGGTGGAGCCCTCAGGATCAACCTCCAGTCGAACGGGTTCAGCCAAAAACTTTTCGGCCAACCGCTCCACTTGTTTTGGCATTGTTGCACTAAAGAGAAGGTGCTGACGACCCGCGGGAAGTTCCGAAAGCAATGACTCGATCTGTGGCATGAACCCCATGTCCATCATCCGATCAGCTTCGTCGATGGCAGCCACAGAAAGGTTGCACCAATCAAAGACCCCACGATCTCCCAGATCTCGAACCCGGCCCGGAGTGGCGACCAAGAGTTCTGCACCATCGGAGATGGCTTTTCTTTGCGGGCCAACTGGTGACTTTCCTACGGCAACTGCGACGGAGAATCGCAAACGCTTTGTCAAGACTTCTGCTTCTTGCGCTACCTGAAACGCCAACTCTCGAGTTGGAACCAAGACCAACCCACGCAGGCGAGCCGCACCTTTGGCCAATGGCGTCTTTGGCTTGCGGCCGTGAAGCCGGCCCTTGGGAATTTGCGCTTCTTCGATAATCCGCTGAATCATCGGGACCAAGTACGCGAACGTCTTGCCCCGACCAGTTTGCGCAATTCCGATGACGTCTTTCCCGTCAAGCGCGGGCGGGATCGCGGCAGATTGGATTGGCCTCGGCACCGTGGCACCAGCCGACTCCAGGTTGTTCACCAGGGCGGTTTCCACCCCAAGGGCCACGAAGTCTTCAGCGTTGGCAATTTTTGTTGTCATTCATGGAACATTGTGCGACCAAATTGAGGTTTGGTGCGTATCGTCGAACTGGAATGCGAAACTTTTCTTCCCAATACGTACACCAATCCCCCCAAATGGGCCTGGCTGTACGTGCGCGGAGCAAAGCCATCGCCTCGCCTTTGACCAATTCTTATGACGCTCGCCGGTACTCAAGGGCATATTTCGCCCGGGTTTCCATGTGTGTAGCCATCACTGTGGCTTCCATTTGCATTTGGACCCTCACACTTCATCTCCTTGATCGAGGGGTCTTCTAGAGCAGACGCGAGCATTACTCACGACTCTTGAAGGCCC
>PAFA01000033.1 GCA_002700845.1 Phycisphaerae bacterium
GTGTCAAAGGTCGCGGCCGCAGGGGCCGCACCCCATCAGGGGCAAGGACCGAAAGCAGACAACAGGCTGACGAGGTCGGTGAAATCGACGTCGCCATCACCATCGGCATCACCACCTGAGGAACCATCGGTTCCGTAGTTGGAGAGCACGACCAAGATATCTTGGAAGTCCGTAGCGCCGTTGCCGTCCAAGTCAGTTGGACAAGGCGAGACCACAACACCTCCGAAGTAGAGCTCGAGGCCCCAATCAAGATCGGGGAAGCCGATTGCGTCGTAGGAGGTGAAGGTCGTGATGCCACAGGAAGCAGACAAGATGTAGGTCTCAGCCACAGTTGGGGCATCAGTGGTTCCGATGGAGGCAAATCCATCAGTGGACGGCGGAAGGTCCAAACTGATAACAAAGTTGGCGTCAGCAGGGATAACCACTGGCTCGGGGAAGGTGGCTTGGAAGATTCCATCACCCTCGTTGGAGCAGTACACCGCTGGCGAGCCAAGCGCGGTCAAGTCAGTGCCTGGTGCCGTTGGAGCACCACCATTGCTATCCAACCAAACCTGAACCGTGGCCTGCAAGCTGGTACCAGAGTTCGCCATAGCGAATGAAACACAGCTCAATGAAAGCTCTGTGCCAGGGTTGATGTCAGTTGCAGAGTATGGGTTTGCAAAGGTGTTTTCAGTGGTGATGCCACCGCCAGCGCAAGAGACGCCTCCAGCAAGATAGAGGGGTTCAGATGCATTCGCGGGGTAGATGAAATCTGGAGTAATTTCACATCCGGTGTTCTCGATGCCATTACACGGGTCGGTGATCGTGGTATCGGAAGTAACGGTGATGCGGTAGTTACCAGCACAATCAAGAACTTGCTGCGAACCGTCCGCATTGAGGGCCACACCAGCCCAAACGGCGTATGTGCCGGCAGGGAGGTAACCAGAGACAGAGGTCTGCGCAATGCAACCTGCAGCATTGACATCAGTCGCGAAGACAACGCCAGCATTCGTGCAAGTGTCTACACCATTCACGATGAGACCCTGGAACGGGAAGTCTGCAATAGAGGTGTAGACGATACCGCCACCTGGGTGGTCGTAAAGCATCCAGTCCGTATCGCGACCAACAGGAGCGTCTGGATCAGATGGATCGTCACTCACGCCGCTGTAAGTAGTTCCGGAGAAAGGAACGCCAGCAGAGATCGCTTCGAATGGGAATGGGAAGCTGCCATTGCAGCCACCATTGGTATCCCCACCACAAGGCTCAAATTCGATGTCGTCGCCTGCTTCAGCAGAGACTTCACAAACAGCAGTTGGATCGGATGACGCGCCAAGGTAGTAGGCAAAATCACCAGCACCGCAGTCGTTGCCATCGAAGGCGATCGTGAAAGGAACGAGGAAGTAGTCACCGGCAGCGGCAAAGACCTGCTCTGTTCGCTCGCCATCAGCTGGGGCGTATTCATAGGTCACCAGCTGGGTGAAGCTGTCACAGAATGCTGGATCAGCAGCGTCGTAAGGAATGACTGTGAGGAACATGTCGGCTTCAGCCGCGAATGTCATGTCAATTGCACCGCCGACGTGGGAGTACAGGTACCAGTCCAAGTCACGGGTGTCGACTGGAGCACTGGGATCTGTGGTGTCAGTGGTGGTGAACAAATTACCGCAGACGGTTTGGCCATCCCCAAGGAAGCCAGGAGCGCCAGAAGAGCCGAAGCAAGGGTCATTGATGTCACCTTCACAACCTTCACCTTCATCGACTGCTCCTGCTGGGCAAGAGAACGCACCGAAGAACGAAGTGTTGGAGGGGACCCCTACTGGAAGAAGGTCACGAGATGTTGGGGCGGCAGTAAAGGCGTTGCCTTCGGCTGCGACCGCCAAAAGAGTAATTGTGGTCAACATGGTCAAGAATCTCCGTTATCTAGAATCCAAAAGGTGGAGCAGGGACGTAAAGTCCATACGTCGCCATCGTCAAAAATAAGCGTTTACTTAGGTAACTCCAGATAAATCCGCACATACGGTCGATCTGGATGCATAAAAGACGGAATCAAAAGACGAGACGTCCGAGAATACTCCGCAAATCAGATGCTGATGTTTCCAATTCATGTGATTGAATCCATTCATCGGGCATGTGAGCGTTCTGAATATCTCCAGGGCCCCACAACAAGCTTTGAACACCCAGTTTGGCAAACAGCATCCCACCGTCTGTGCCAAAAGGGGCTCCATGAGGATCAAGGGGTGCTCCAATGTCATGCAATGCTTTTCGAATTTTTAGCCCCTGATGCTCGGGCATTGGGGGCGAGAACGCGTCTCGAGTCAACCGAAGTTTGTCGCCAAGAAGAGGCCTCAGATGAGAACGAATTCGAGCCTCTACGGCCTCTGGATCGGTACCAGGCAGCAGCCGCACGCCAAAGCCCAAACGTGCGTCGTCAGGCACCACATTGATTGCACTGCCTCCTTCAATGATCGCCACCGTTAAGACGAGAAAGGGAGCTTCCGGGAATCGATCCGCGTTTGGACCACCTTCTTGCTCAAATTGCCGACGAAGTTCAGCCAGACGCACTGCAGCTTCAGCCAAGGGTTCGATGGCATTGACGCCGTCTTGAGGGAAGGCCGTATGCGCGTTCTTTCCCGTTGAGGACAACGTGAACCGAAGATGCCCCTTGTGAAGCGCAACTATTTTCCCTGACGTCGGCTCACCGATCAACGCCTCTCTTGGCAGCACACTTGGATCCAACTGGTCTGCAATTGCTGCAATCCCGTGCGATCCCACTTCCTCGTCGAAGGACATCATCAGCACCAAAGGGCGAGTGACCGATGAAGCCGCTTGGGCAAAAGATGCGACCGCAATTGCATCGAAGCCTTTCATGTCACACACGCCACGCCCATACAGTCGATCAGAATGCTCACGAACCACGAACGGATCGCCCGTCCACCCCTCAGCTTCAACCGGAACGCAATCAAGGTGACCTGAAACAATTAAACCATCACGATCAGGTCCTACCTCTGGCCCAGCCCAAGCGATCAAGTTGGCCTTTTTTTTAGCCGAGTCGTAGATGCGTTGCATTCGGATGTTGGGGACCGATTCCAACCACGATTCCACCAGTTCAACGGCCGCAAGATTTGATCCTGAACTGGTGGTGTCGATGCCTACGAGGGCATTGAGCATTTCACGAACCGGAGGGCAAGGCAAGGTCATGTTCAGCTGGAATAGTCCGGAATAAATGGCTGGTAAGCATCACCATGCTCAGCAAAGTCTGCAGCAAGGTCGATACAGAACTTCGCATAAATCGTGCTAATGGCTTCCAAATCACGAAGGTCTGTGGTTTCTACAGTGGTGTGCATGTACCGAATCGGTAGAGAGCACAAGCCACTGGGGATCCCACCAGCCCTCAAGAAGATGGCGTCGGTATCGGTCCCGGATCGACCAGGTGTCGCAGCTCGTTGGATCTCGATACCAGAGGTTCCAGCCGCTCCAAGCAATCGTCTCACCACTTCGGGGTGCATCGCGGAACCAATTGCCACCTCAGGTCCACTTCCCAACACACACTTGCCATGCTTGGCGTGATTGATGCCTGGGGAATCTGTCGCGTGAGTCACATCTGTAACAAGTGCGACATCTGGGGCCAAACTTTCGGCAATCATTGCCGCACCACGCAGGCCAACCTCCTCCTGCACAGTAGATACAGCAACAACCCGAACCCCTTCTGGGACACCCTCCTCGCGGAGCAATCGAAGCGTTTCGGCCGCAGCAAAAGTACCAACTCGGTTGTCGAGAGCTCTGGCGACCAAAAGGTTGTCCCCAAGGGGCAAGCTGCCCGCCGTGAAGACACCCGGGTCACCAATATTGACTCGTGACAAGGCTTCTTCACGAGAGCGGGCCCCAATGTCTACGAACAACTCATGCAACTTCCGAACTTTGGCCTCACCAGACTTGTCTTGCAGGTGCACTGCGGTGGCTCCAACGAAGCCGAGTACTGGTTCGTTCACACCCTCAACGCTGGACTGAAAGCCCACGCGATTGCCCACCACAGTTGCGGGATCAATTCCACCAATCTGCACGCAGTACAAAAAGCCGTCATCGGTGACGTGGTTGACCATCAAACCGATCTCATCAGCGTGACCGCACACGGCAATCGTGCAAGCAGCATCCTCATCGCCAATTGCCGCAAAGCAATTGCCGTAAGCATCATTCCAACGTTCATCCGCCCACTGACCGGCGTAGTTGGACCAGAGTTTTTGCCCCGCACCTTCAAAACCGGTGGGGCTAGGAGTATCAAGAAGGGTTCGAAGAAACGAAAGAGAATCTGATCGCATGTTTCATGATCTTACGCGGTGTCGGATACCCTCGCCTTTATCATGATCCCATCTGCATCCGTTGTTGGAATGGTCCACGTCAGAGCCCTGCCGGGCACCCCCGCCGGGCAGCTTTCACCGGGATCCATCGCTGAACGCGCGGTAGACGAGGCGAAAACTCTGGCCGATGCCGGATGTGATGCCGTCCTCTTGGAGAACATGCACGACGTCCCCTACCTCTGTGGGCAGGTTGGCCCCGAAATTGTGGCCGCCATGACCACGGTCGCGGTTGAAGTCCGTCGAGCGGTACGAATCCCCATCGGTCTTCAGGTTCTGGCTGCCGCCAACCTTGAAGCGTTGGCAATCGCGCATGCCGCAGCCTTGCATTTTGTTCGCGCTGAAAACTTTGCCTACGCCCATGTGGCCGACGAAGGCATCATGCTTGAAGCTGCGGCTGGTCCAATGCTGCGTCGTCGAAAGGACTGGAGTGCCGACAACATCAAGATTTTTGCTGATGTTCAAAAGAAGCACGCAGCACATGCGATCACGAGCGATATTGGCTTTGATGATTTGATTCGGGGCACACGGTTTTGCGGTTGTGACGGCGTAATCGTGACCGGGAGCTCAACCGGTCAGACTACGAATCCTGAACACATCACCTGCGCGGCGAAGAGTGGGACGACCTGGGTTGGGTCCGGGGTCACAGCTGACAATATTTCAACATGCTTCGGCGCTGGTGCAGAAGCATGCGTGGTCGGCTCCAGTTTGAAATGCAACCAGGACTGGCGAGAATCTTTGGACCGGAAAGCCATCGATGCGGTGATTGCGGCCAGAGATGCACACCGAGGTTAACCATTACGCCCCCTCTTCGGCCTTTAACTCTTTCAGCGCATTCACCAACCGGTCAATGTGCCCCTCGGTATGAGCCGCGCTGATCTGAACCCGAAGCCGAGCTTCGCCTTCGGGAACCACCGGGTACCCAAAGCCGATCACAAAGACGCCTTTCTCGAGCAAACGCTCGGAAAGTCGAATCGCCCGAGCCGTGTCACCCACAATGATGGGGCAAATTGCCGTTGGGCTTTCCAAGACTTCAAAGCCAGCGTCTCGAATCCCTGAACGGGCTCTGTCGGCATTGGCACGCAAACGATCGACCCGCTCGGGTTCTTCCTGTAGAACTCGAATGGCCATTTCCGCGCTCGCGGCCACAGTGGTTGGCAACGCATTTGAAAACAGAGTGGGGCGGGCCCGTTGAACCAATAAATCAATGGCAGTCTGCGATCCCGCGACAAACCCACCAGCCCCACCGCCCAGAGCTTTACCGAGCGTTCCAGTCAAAATATCGACCTGTTCGGATCGAAGACCGCAATGCTCGTGGGTACCACGTCCCGTCTTCCCCATAACCCCATGACCGTGCGAATCATCAACAATAAGCATGGCTCCAAATTCATCACAGAGCATTCGAATTTCAGCCAACTTGGCGATGTCTCCCTCCATCGAGAACACACCATCAGTAACGATCCAAACAACGCCAGTGAAAGTATCGTCCGAGCGAAGCTTCATCAGACGCTCGCGAAGATGGTCCATATCGGAGTGTCGATACACCGTTTTTCGCAAGCCCTTGTGAATGCTGGCGGCCAACCGAATACCGTCGATGATGCAAGCATGGTTGAGTTCATCCGAAATGATGGCGTCATCAGAAGTGCAGAGGGTGGGGAACAACGCTTCGGTTGCCGTCCAACAGGAAACGAAGGTGTAACTTGCCTCAAAACCAAAAAAAGAAGCAATCCGCTGCTCAAGTTCATGGTGCGCGGAAAATGTTCCACAAATAAACCGAACTGATGCCGTACCACCACCGTGTCGATCCAAACCCTCGTGTCCAGCCTGCACGACTCGAGCTTCATTGGCCAAGCCCAGATAGTTGTTCGAACAAAAGCACAACACGTCGCCATGACCTTCGAGAGTGATCTCTGGGTCCATGGCACTCTCAATGGTTTTGAGATGCTTCCACTGACCTGAGTCTCTTACCCCCTGAAGGAGGGCCTGTGCACGCGATTCAAAATGCTGGCTGGCGGCTGCAATGTCCATCACAAGCTCCTTTGTGTCGATGTTCCACTGGATTGGCAACTGCTGTGCCTTTGCCGAATGCCCGGGATCAAGTACTCGTCCAGTGACGAAGCCAAATCCAAGCCGCGCTGAAATCCCCAATCCCGTTGTGCGGCAGAGTCATCGACGTCGGTTGGCCATGAATCAACGATTCGAGATCGAGTGGAGTGAATTTCGTACTCCACTTTTAATTCTGGGAATCTTTGACGCAGTTCACTTTCAATCTCACCCGCGGATGGGGCGAATCCTCCAACGGCATACACCGTCTGCTTTAAAGCGGATCGTGGTGCAGACGCCAAGGCCAACGTCGCTTCAGCCGCCTCCGGCATTGTCATGAAAGGCAAACGTGCCTCGGATGGCACAAAGCATTTGGCGATTTCGCCACGGACAGCTGCATGCACCATCTCCGGGGCATAATCACTTGTTCCTCCAGACGGAACAGTCTCGGCGGAAAGCAATCCGGGATAGCGAATTGAGCGGAAGTCCAAGGTTGCTCCAGGCTTCTCTCCCGCCATTCGGCCACATTCCGTCGACAACCATCGGCCAGCCTCTTCCATGGCCAGTTTGGTTACGCCGTACAGCGTCTGGGGAGATAACGCTTCGTCTTCACGGAGCGGATGCAAGTCACTTGGCGTTCGCCCATGAACCGCAATTGAAGACGGGTACACAAATCGAACAGGGTGCCCAATCGATTCAGCGTGCGACATGGCCTTCCGCATCAACGTCCAAGTGGCATCAGCATTAATTTTCCAGGCCAAATCTGGATGACGCTCTCCAGCAGAACTCAAAAGCGCTGCCAAATGAATGACCAATCCAATGCGGCCTGAGAAAAGTGATTCAAGCAAGGCCGGATCAAGAAGATCACCTTCGACACATGCGACGCCATCAACGCTGAGGGGACGGAGGTCGGTAGCCACGACTTCGCAAGCTCCACCGGCGCCCAGGCCGCGCAAAATGGCATGCCCAACCTCTCCGGCCGCTCCGGTGACCAAAACACCAGGTGCGTCGGGATTCAGGAGTCGGCCATCAGGAAGCGTCATTTCATGAAGTGTACTTCGCAGAGACATCCGCTCGAGAAGTGACATTGGTCCTCGGCATCAATTCCTCAGCGTCTGAATCGAACACCCGGTCACAAAATTCACACTTCCAATCCAAGGTCGAATCCCGACAGGACTGCATTCGCACTCCACATGCGGGACATCGACCCTGGGCGAATGACCGCCGGCACCACGCTCGGTACAGCAAACGGGTCAACATGCCAATGAGTACGGCAAATGGAAGCGACAGCAAGGCCGAACCAAACATCACAATGGTGGCCGGTGGAAACAGAAAGACGGTGGGAAGTGCGACCAAAAATGCGATGGTGTAGAACCAAAAGCACACCAGGCCCCAACCACCCCGCAAAGCCCGAAGAATGCCGTAAATGGTCATAAGGAACCGATCCTAGGCTTCAAACTGTGATCAAGAGGTCCCTCAGACCGACAAGCGTGTGAGGTAAGATGAGAACAACCCCTTAAGGAATTGTTATGGATTACATCTCTTCGGAAGATAAGGCTCGTCTTGAGGAGCACCTGAAAGCATGCATTGAATTGCGCCCCAAGATTGTGGAGCGGATTGCCGAGGCCCGAGAACTCGGTGATCTCAAAGAAAATGCGGAATATCATGCTGCCCGCGAGGATCAGGGCATGAACGAGGCCAAAATCAGAGATCTTGAAGAGCGTCTTGAAAACGCCCTCGTCATGTCAAATTCCGACACCCCGGAAGATATGGTTTTTCTTGGAGCCCGCGTGAAGCTCAGAGATACCGATACCAACGCCGAATCGGTCTACAAACTGGTCGGAGAGGCCTCTGGGCACTTTGACACCGACGAAATTGAGGTCACCACAGGGTCTCCAATGGGAGAATCCCTCATGAGGGCCCGAGTTGGGGAGGTGATCCGTGTCGATCTGCGGCGTGGCCCCAAACGATTTGAAATCGTTGAAATTCTCTGACAAATATTCCGTCAGAACCAATCCTGAACTCGAAACCCCGCCTTCAATCCTGCGAAAGTGGATTTCATCCGAATTTGATCTATGGTTCCGGTTAGGATAAACCTCCCGAAATCACTCTCTGGAGTACCCCGAAAGGATTCCCGCACATGTCTTCAACCAAGGCTCCACAGATGGCGACCCGTCGCGGCTTCACCATCGTCGAACTGCTGGTGGTCATCGCGATCATCGCCCTTTTGGTTTCGATCCTCCTGCCAGCCATTGGCAAGGCCCGTGATCAAGCCAAGTTGACCCAATCCCTGTCCAACCTCTCCCAAATGGGGAAGGCCCATGCTTCCTACGCGGCGGAATGGAACAACCGACAGTTCACCCTCATTGACGACAACTTTGCCCAATACGGCGCGTCGGCCGTAGCGGCACAAACTGCGTATGCACAAGCACACGGCAACCAAGGCACGGGCTCTTGGCACCCGCCTGTTGACCTGGGCTGGGGCTATCCGGATTGTGATGGTTCACAAAACACCGTGTATTTCCGGTATTTCCAGCAGCCAGGCCAGGGTGGCAACGTCTCCCTGATCCAGCCCATTGTGTTCCAAGCCAGCAACGGCATTGAATACTTTGGCTCTTTCCGCTTGGCAAACTGTCGACAGTTCAACCAATACGTCTCTGGTCGGTTCTACGACAAGTCCTTCTACGCACCCAAAGACACGGTGGTTCAGGAAGCCGTCTCCAACGGTGCATCCGGCTGCGACTGCTTTGAAGACCCAGGTGAGTACTGTGACTTGCCCCCAGGTGCAATTGGCGATATCCCCGTGTGGTCTTCGTACATCCTGTCGCCATCCGCGATGTACTCCCCGAACTTCATGACCCCAAGGGCCGGCCAGCCCTTCACCAATCCATACACGAGGCCGGGTAACTTCCGGTCCCCTGGTATGGACCAAGCGAAGTACTCGGCTCTCAAGACGCACATGACCGAGCATCACTGGCTCCAAGCCCGCCGGTCTGAGTGCAACCCCAGCTTCCAGCCCGGAACCTATGGAGGCTGCGAGCCCTATTACTTCAACGGCTCGTGGGAATCGAACCCCGCCACCCTTTTCTACGACTCCCACACCGAAACTGTTGGTGTCCGGAAGGCGGAGCGTGCGGATGGTCGAGTTATTGCCCAGCAACAACAAGCCGGTCAGTACGCCGCAGGGCTCTGGCACAAGCAAACGTCCTTTGGCGCGGATGGCTATTACAGCGATACCGCCTACGACTTTGCCCAGACCTCATTTCACGTCCTGACCACGGAAGGCATCCGAGGCCGGGACATCTTGGCTGACTGATTTTTCAGCCATTATTCGGGAATCCACCGACCGGCGTCCTTCGGGACGCCGGTCTTCGTTTTGACGGATACCATCACCCCACATGGCGAGGAAGCGCATCATTACGCCGGAATTAACCCCGGAAGACCATGGCGGAGAACCGTCGGTCCGTCCAGAACAGCTCACCGACTACCTCGGGCAACCTGAATTGGTCGAACGGCTCCGTATCTCACTTGAGGCCACCAAAGACCGTGGCGGCGCTCTGGATCATGTTCTGCTGCACGGCCCTCCAGGGTTAGGCAAAACAACACTCGGTCGGATCATTGCCAATGAACTTGGCACCACATCACATGGCACCTCGGGGCCAGTACTTATGCAACCCAAAGACTTGGTTGGGATGCTGTTGAAGTTGCAAGCAGGAGATGTGTTGTTCATTGATGAAATCCACCGCCTGCCCGCACCCGTTGAAGAGTTCCTGTACTCCGCGATGGAAGATTTTCATGTCGATGTCACCATCGATTCGGGCTTGCATGCCTCAACCGAATCATTCAAGTTGCAGCCTTTCACTTTGGTGGGGGCAACGACAAGAGCCGGCAGTTTGACTTCAGCCCTCCGGAGCCGCTTTGGCCTGGTGCATCACATGACGCTTTATGACCACGATGGCCTGCAAGCCATCTTGGTAGGCGTTGCGGAACGACTCCAGCTCAACGCCAAAGATGAAGCGTTGGCGGAGCTTGCGAGCAAGTCTCGGGGAACACCACGGATCGCTATCCGTCTACTCCGCCGAACCGACGACTGGTCACGGGCCCGAGGCAATGGCTGCATTGATCTTGAAGCGGCAAAGGCGTGCTTGGATCTCTGGGGGATTGACAACTCAGGTACTGATGAACTTGACCGGCGTTACCTCAGGACTTTGGCCGAAACGTATCGCGGAGGCCCCGCCGGTGTGGAAGCGTTGGCCGCGACCATTGGCGAAGATGCTCGAACGCTAGAAGATCTGGTCGAGCCGTTTCTTTTGCAGGAAGGCCTTGTGGCGAGAACACGTTCGGGACGTCGATTGACGGACGCGGGCGCGAGTCATATTGGATGGACCCCGCCTGACGCACAATCACTGTTCGGAGAAGACGACGGATGAAAACCAATTCGAACCTGCCTGGTATCGCAGATGACATCACTGCCTTGATTGGCGAAACACCCATGTTGAGGGTTCGCAACCTTGACACCGGACCCTGCACATTGCTGCTTAAGCTCGAATGCCAGAATCCTGGCAACTCCATCAAAGATCGAATTGCGGTCAGCATGATCGATAGCGCTGAAGAAGCGGGCCTTCTGAAGCCCGGGGGGACAATCTACGAGGGTACCGCCGGAAATACAGGGATCGCTCTCGCACTCGTTGGCATCAGCCGAGGTTACCGAGTCAAGGTGGTCATGCCGGACAAGATGAGCGCTGGGAAAGTTTCTCATCTCAAGGCCCTTGGCGCGGAAGTGGTGTTAACACGATCTGATGTTGGACGTGGACATCCCCAGTACTACCAAGATTTAGCGCAGACCCTGGCCAAGAAAGACCCGAACGGGTTCTTCATCAACCAGTTCGAAAACGCGGCCAACCCCATGGCCCACCTTGAAACCACAGGGCCTGAGATTTGGACACAGACCGAAGGCAATATTGATTGCTTTGTTGCGGGAATTGGCTCCGGTGGCACCGTCAGCGGGTGCGGTCGATATCTGCGTCAACAGAACCCCGACATTGAACTCGTTCTGGCCGATCCGGTCGGATCCATTTTGGCTCCCCTGATCAATGAAGGCAAAAGCATTGAAGCCGGCTCATGGCTGGTGGAAGGTGTAGGTGAAGATTTTGTCCCGGACATCGCGGAGATATCACTTCTGAATGAGGCCATCACCGTTGATGACAAAGAATCCTTTCTCGCGGCAAGGGAGTTGCTTCGAGCCGAAGGAATAATGGGTGGATCGTCCACAGGACTCTTGGTTGCCGCGGCGCTTCGGTGGTGTCAAGCTCAATCCGAGCCTAAAACCTGTGTGACCTTTGTATGTGACCTTGGCGCAAAATATATGGACCGTCTATTCAACGACGTCTGGATGCGCGATCAAGGCTTGCTCGAAAAGCAGACGTTTGGAGACCTAAGGGACTTGATCGGCTGCAACCACACCGAAGGTGAAGACCACGTTTTCAAACCCGATGAACCCTTGGCCCAAGTCCACCGCACCATGCGGCTGCATAATATTTCACAGGCAGTGGTCCTGGACGGTCAGAAGCCAATGGGGATTGTCGACGAGTCCGATCTTCTTCGGGCGGTGGTGGCAGATGCCGCTGCGTGGGCACGCCCCGTCCAGGAGGTTATGTCTACCAATCTTGAGACCATCCCCCCCGACGGAAATACTGATGAGTTGCTGCCTATTTTTGCCCAAGATCGAGTGGCCATCGTGGCGACCGACGATCAGTATTTCGGATTGATCACACGTATCGATCTTTTGAATTTCCTCCAACGAAACAACTAAGGAATGTCCTGTGGCTCATATTGAATCCCATCATGGTTTTTCGACCCGTTGCATTCATGCCGGACAAACACCCGACCCGGTGACTGGTGCGGTGATGCCCCCAGTGTCATTCGCTTCGACCTATGCCCAGACCTCTCCCGGCGAGCACGCAGGCTTTGAATACTCACGCAGCCACAACCCGACGCGATACGCATGGGAACGTTGCATCGCGAGACTTGAAGGCTCAACTTTGACAGAAGCAGATGATGTGACCTACGGAGGATTTGCTTTTGCCTCTGGCCTGGCCGCAATTGCCACTCTGTTGGATCACCTTCCAGCCAACGCCAAAGTGGTTGCCTCGGACGATCTGTATGGCGGTACACACCGCCTGTTCCGTCAAGTCCGTGCCCGCTCGGCCGGACTACGCTTCGAATTCGTTGATGCCAGTGACCCCAACAAAATTGCCGAAGCCATTGATGACGAAACCGCTCTGATCTGGGTGGAAACCCCAACCAATCCAATGCTCAAAGTGGTGGACTTGGCCGCCGTTGCCTCAATTGGAAAAGAGCGGGGTGTCTTGACCGCTTGTGACAACACATTCTGCTCACCAGCGGTCCAGCAACCCCTCAATCATGGCATCGATGTTGTGATGCACTCCTCAACCAAATATCTCGGCGGGCACTCGGATGTCGTTGGCGGAGTTTTGGTCACCGGAGATGCAGGGCTGGCAACCAGATTGCGCTTCCTGCAAAACTCGGTTGGCGCCGTCATTGGCCCAATGGACGCGTACTTGAATCTACGCGGCACCAAGACCCTGGGCATTCGAATGGCACGCCATGCCGATACCGGCTTGAAGTTGGCCACCATGCTCGAAGCACATCCCAAAATTGAGCGTGTTGTGTACCCCGGACTTGATTCTCATCCCCAAAGAGATGTTGCGGCAAAGCAAATGAGTTCTGGCGGCGGAATGATCACGGCTACTTTGGCTGGTGGTCTCGACGCCTCCCGTAAGTTTTTGGAGTCGGTGAATCTGTTCACGCTGGCCGAGAGCCTCGGCGGGGTAGAAAGTTTGATCGAACACCCCGCCATCATGACCCATGCTTCGGTTCCAGCCGAGGATCGTGCGGCGTTGGGTATTGATGACGGCTTGGTGCGATTTTCCTGTGGTATCGAAGAAGCCGATGACCTCATGGAAGACGCCGAACGAGCTTTGGCCAAAATCTAAACGCAAAAAAAGCGGCGGCCCA
>PAFA01000034.1 GCA_002700845.1 Phycisphaerae bacterium
GCGCGTCCGTGGTTCGTTTTGGGGCAAAAATTAATCACGCAAACGCTGAGCGGCCGCAGAAACGCGATCGAGCAGCGGAGCAGCATCAAGACCATTGCCAACGGATTCACGCATCCAAGCGTCTGGAGTGATTCGGCCAATACCGCAAATCCGCAAGGTCTCTTCAGCCAGGTCTCGACCCTCGACAAAAGTGCGGATCTGCTGAGCCATCACCAAGCCAATGACGTAATCAGCGAGGTACAAGGGATACGCGACAGAGTGCTCATAGGCGGCCATCAAGTGGTAGGGGTCATCACCGTACCGGTCGCGAAAGAATCGATCCCATACGCGTCCGGCTTCCGCCACGACTTCGTCACGAAGTTCCGCCGCCGTCGCTTCTGGATGGTCGTACAACCAACGCCAAACACGGATTTCCAACAATGCGGGACCGGCAATCTGACACGCATTGAGCATGCTGGTGGCCGCCGCGATGTCCCCGGCGCGATCACCCGACTCGGCAATACCCAAGACCGCCCGCGCTTGGTGCTGGTACAGGAATGCAAAAGCTTCGGTGCAAGCGGTGTTTGGAACACCACGAAGTGCAGGACGCGGCCGGTGGGTCGAAATGACTTGTTCCAGGCAATGCCCCAGTTCGTGCATGCCGGTATCGAATCCATCCCAACCCAATGTGTCAGGCAGACGATTGGTGCGGAGCCAACTGTGGAATTCAGGCAACGCCGGCCGAACCGCATGACCTGCACCGCGAGCAATCTCAACATCGATACGGGTCCCCAGGAATTCGGCATCATCCTTACCGAAACCAAGGCCAAGAAGCACTTCGGGCAACGCGGCGTCAAAAGCGTCTTCATCGGGAAATCGTTCGGCAACGATGGCATCGAGCTCACGGCTAGGGCGATCATCACCCAATTCCTCGAAGTACACGTCGTGAGCTTCCAAAGACCGTCCAAGCTTGCGCTCAACAACATCAAGCAGCTCATGCCGTGCCGAAGAATCAAGAAGCGTTTCGATGAGGGCAACCACTTCCGCCTCAGGAATCTCACGCTGCAAATCAAAGCGGCGGCCCAGAACCGTGGGATGCTTGGGGTAGTAAGAATCGAGTTCTTGCTGCACATGGAATTGCGCCAGCCAGTGCTCGTATCGAGCAAGATCTTCATTTTCATTAACAACACCATCGAGAGTATTGGCCGCAGGATCCCACTTTTGGTCGGCGTTGCCATCCCATACGGCCGAAGGAATACGGCCCTCAATTGCTCGACCCATGACCCAAGCCAAGGCACGCTGCACGGGCAATCCCTCGGCGCCGTCGCCGTACCGACCTCGAAGCTCTTCCCGGACCAACCAATGCCAGAGCAATTTGCGATCGGGGGCAAATGGTGCTTCACCACTGGTGGTCACCACCCCGCCAACCGGGATGTGCTGTTCACTCACCCATTTGCTCGCCGCATGACCAATGTGTCGAGAACGCTCGGACAAATCCGCAGGAATTCTTGCCCCAAACGCTTGGCTCAGACGCGCATCAGTCCATTGATCGCTGCTCCATTCGCCACCTTCGGACAGCATCGTTGACAAATCAGGATCATCAAAGTGGAGTCGACACAGGAAACCAAGCTTTTGCTTCCATACCTGCTCCGAAAGATCAGCGGCCGGATCAAACTGAGCCAGCAAATCATCGCTTTGCGGCAAGTCGTCTCCACGAGTGTCACTCCACTTCCGAAGTACCCGGCGCGCCTCATACAAATGACCATGAATTTGTTCGAGTGCTGTTTCAAGACGATCTCGCAAACGGTGGCGGTCTTCGGCGGGCACCCAGTGTTCTTTGCAGAATGTGACCATGGCTTGATCGTCGCCATCGACTTCGGACCAACGATCGGCCACCCGCGTGACCCCAGCGCGAACCTCATCGGCATCTGCGTGAGAATGGTCGGCCAACACTGCGGCCACGGCGGATTCAATCGCGCTCATAAAAGTTCTTCTTTCTTGTGCAAATAAGAATCAGCGAAGGGTGCTCATGTAAGCCACCAAATCACGGACCTCAAGTGGGGTCAAAAGCGGCTTCATTTCTGGCATTGATGACACGGGACCGTACCCCTCCGCAATTTCACCTTGCGGATGAATAATAGATTCCAACAACTTTTCCGAAGACAACCGACTGCCGACATCTTGCAGGTTGGGTCCGGCCTCCCCGCCGTCGCCACCTATCGCATGGCAACGCTGGCATTGGGCCGCCCAATGCGAGACAAAAAGGGTTCTGCCGCGAGAAGCATTGCCGCCCTCCAAGCAGCCACGCCACCCAGCCAACGGATCCTGAGTGTCCCAACTGGCTTCGATCGCTTCAACCGCGGCGTACAAGGCGTCGGTATCGCGATACCGCGAAGCCTCCAAGACATCAATTTCCATGCCCCGTGGCAAGCCTTGGCCATAAGCCCGCAACCCTTCCAACAGCAGGGCTTCTGACCAGTCAGAGTCCAACTCGGCCAGTTGGGCGGTGGTGCGTTGACGCACTTCGATCGGGCCTTTGCGGAAGCTCTTTGTCATCAACTTCTGCCCTTCTTCCGCATCACGTTCAAGCACCGCTGGTTGGACCGCCGCACGGAGCAATTGATTGCGGTCTGAGAGCGCCAACGCAATAGCTTCATCACGCACCGATGTATTTTCACTCTCAACCAACTGTCCAAACGCCAGCACGCGCCACTCGGTCGGTGCTCCAGCGTCTTTCAATGTTGCCGAATTCACTTCATCTGAGAACGCCACACCGTACGCATTGGCCAATGCTCGAATTTCTCCAGACATGCTTGGCACGGCTTCGAGCAATTGCGGCAAATGCTTCTGCAATGCTGCTTGATAAACAAGCAGATCTCGAACCGGGGGCTCGATCGGACGAACATGACCGATCACTCGGTCACGAACCGAAGGTTGCACCCAGTCGCCCACGGCTGCAAAAGCTTCACGCCGCATTGGTTCGGACACTCCCGGGGCGGAAACCGCTTGCAGCAAACGCTCAAGACCCTCTTCGGTTCCGACGCGGAAGTTCGCATTAATCATGCGGCGAATGGTGGGAGCCGAATGCACGCCGCCCTCACGCGTTGCCCGAAGAATGCGATCAAAACTTTCAGCCAAGGCCGGCATGGCTTCGGAAACAGGGACATCGCTGATGGCTGAAGCTGCAGCGCGGACAATTTTTGGTGAAAAATCATCCAGCATCTTGGCGAGACGTGGGTCACCGCGACGCCGCATAACCAATGTGGCGGCCAAGCGAACGAATGGATCACGATGTTCCATACTGATTTTTATTCGATCTTCGTCAGCGCATCCCAAAAGCCCCATCACACCCGCGTGCTGAAGATACAAGTCCTCCCCGCGATTTTCTTCCAACATCCGCTCGATTGATGACACCGCTGAGTCCTTGCCAATACGACCCAAACCAACTGCAGCGTAGAAGCGAACTCGTGGTGAATCATCACGCAGCGCGCCAAGCATTTGCCCCATACCCAACTCTGATTTTTCATCCCCCAGTACACGAATCGCTTGGGCTCTGATTTCTGCGTTTTCATCACGAATGAGATTGATCAACTGCTTCAAGGACGGACGTTCGGCATCGCCCCGTCCCACCATCCCCAGACCCCAAATGCCATGCAGCCGATGTTTGATCGGGGCCGAAGTATCGCGAGCCAATCGCAAAAATTCGACCACCCCACCACGTTCTTTTGAAAGCAGGACCGAAGCACGAATGCGAACCCGACGATCAGGATGCCGCAACAAGGCCGGGAGATCTGCACCTTCAAATCCACTGGCAAAGAGTGCTCTGGCATCACCGGCTGGATTCAACGACTCTTCATGGGCCACTTCATAAATTCGACCCGCATCTTTGCTGCCCCAGCCCCACCCCCAGTCCAGGACATACATGCGACCGTCGTAGCCAAAGTCAAAATCAGTGGCCAGTACCGAATCGATAAACATGTGCTCATCAGCGACCTTGTATCCCGCACCATCGGGCTCGACGGCAAAGGACACGATCCGTGAGGAGGTGTTGGAGCCTCGGAAGTCACACAAGAACATGTGATCTTGATATCGATCAGGCAGACCGTGTCCCGGGTACATCACCATGCCCGCTGGACCCGAGGTGTAGTTCATCATCGGAGGCAGCGTCCAGGCGGGCTGTCCATCATGCCTCGGCTTCCATATCCCTTCTTGATTCCACGGCCCCCGGCGATTGTCGCCTTCGAGCGTCTGGTAACACATGTCCCAACCCGTTTCGCCGCCTTCTACCAAGTACACAAGCCGCGCCTGATCACCACCATCAGAGTTGTTGTCCCCGGTAAAGAGATTGCCGTAGTCGTCGAAGGCCAACTCTTGCGGATTTCGCAAACCATGATGGAAGACTTCGAGACCCGATCCATCGAGTTCACAACGGAACGCCGCACCGGTGTGGGGCGAGACATGCTCATTGCCTTCACCATCAAACAAGTTGTATCCCCGGTCACCAATGGACCAATACAACCGGCCGTCCGGTCCGAGTACCAAACCGTGCATGTCATGACCACGCAGAGCCGTTCGAATGCCAAAGCCGGTCTGCATGATTTCGCGTTCTTCGGCAACACCATCGCCGTCGAGATCACGCAACCGCCAGAGGTGTGGGATATTGGTGACCCAGACATCACCCCCAATATCCAAAACGCCGGACATGGTTCCTTCAAGCGGTTCATTGAATCCCGGAGCAAATTCAGTTCGGCTCTCAAAAGTGCCGTCACCGTCGACATCAATCAAGCGAGAAAGTCGGTCGTCCCACCGCGAGTAATACGCCATGCCGCCGTCGCGCTTACCCGACCATTTCTCGTACATGGCCAGACGATCCTCAAGCGTTTGGAGTTTGAGGTCGTCCATCAACCACCACGAGGAAGAACGGTTGTCTTCAACGCCTTGCTCTTGGCGAGCCGATTCGCACACCAAGAATGCTCCTTGGTCATCAATGGTGAACGAAACCGGATCACGCACCAAGGGTTCAGTCGCCACGATCCTTTTGGTGCATCCAGCAGGGACCTTCATCAACTCGAAGGATTCTTGAACCGAGACTTGGGCGAAGACCAATGGCAGGATCTGAAACATGGTCCACCATCCTAACCCTGCAAGGTGCATCTTCTGTGGGGAACCCGAATCAAAAGTGGCTGACTCAACGCCTCAATTTCAACCCGATCCGCCCACATTGGCTCTCCATCAATTTCGATTGGAGTCGTGGGATCGAAATGGAGTTTGCCACCTAAAAACGATGAGGTGGCAAAGACCGTCCTCCCGCGACAGACACGTAGAACCCCAAGCAAAATGTCCCCCCAATTCGTCCACCCCCCTGTCCGCAACCCCTCAGACCAACGGGAACCTTTTGGGCCAATTCGAATCCCACCGCCGTGCCGCCCACCACGACCTACCACCACGTGACGTGAGCGAACACCATTGCAATCAAATGGCTGGGACGAAAACAAGCCCCGAAACGCCGCCAACGGATACGCGAGCGGGCCACACCATCGAAAAGGCTTTAACTTTGCGGCCGCATTTCCGCCCAATCCCGCGGAGAGAGCATTCACCATGGGATGAGATTGTCGATCTTGGCCATGTGCAACGAGAACCATCGACATTGGCAGAGCATGCCAACACGCCGGGCGTTGCAAACTGGCCAGGCCAACGGCAACACCGCGAGGCAAACCCAAATCTGCGGCCACATCATTTCCGGTACCGGCTGCCACCAAAGCACAAGGACGACCAAGTCGAGCGGCCGCTTGCAAGGTACCGTCGCCGCCCCAAGCGACCAGAAGTCGATCTGGCTGGGATTGGATCCGCTCTTCCCAATCGTCGGAACCAAGGATCACCTGTGGTGCCGATTGCCATGGTGGTGGACATGGGTTGGCCCTCGGAGATCGCAAGAAGATGACAGATTCTGGACCGCGAGGTCCATCATGGATGTCAGGCTTCGTAGGATCGATGGTCATGGGTGAAGAACGTCCGGATATTGAGTATCCCTGCAATTGGGAGTTTCGCATCATCGGGGCTGATGAGACGGGCATGCGAGAAGCCATTGCGGGGGTTGTGGGGAACCAGAACCACGAAATCCAGCCCGGACACACCAAAGGGAATTGGTCCAGCTTGCATTTGACCATGTGGGTCCTGGACGAGGAACACCGAAATACGGTTTACCGCATGCTCCTGAAGCACCCTCTGGTCAAAATGATCCTCTGAGCCCATGGGCCCATGGGCCCATAGGCACCGAGTTTGGAACCCAAAAGTACCGCATGGGCTCTTTTCCTCGTGAACAAACGCACACGGTGGCCACAGCCACGCTAAATTGGTTCGATTGAGAATGATTCTCACGAGAGTCAACCTGCACCGGAGTCCGTCATGAATTTCAACCTGTGGGATTTTGCCCTCGAGAACCTCGAAGCTGCCGGCGTGATCGGAGGCTACGTCTCCATTTCCATCGTTGGCTTTGCCCTCATGACCTTCGCCATGAAGGTGAAATTCGCCGGACGGACATTCGCCGCCCCTCGATGGTCACACCCTCTGATTGGCGCTTTGCTCGGAATCATTCCCGGGTGCGGAGCAACAATCGTGGTCGCTTCTTTGTACAAGCGAGACAAAATCTCATTCGGCGGTTTGTTTGCGACCTTCATTGCCACCCTTGGTGAGGGTTCATTCGTACTGCTTGGCGCTTCTGATGAATCTGATGTTGCATCCAATCTCAATGCCTTTGTGACCGTCAATCTGGTTGGCCTTTGTGTCGGTGCGATCATCGGCTTGGTCATCGACCGATCCAACTTTCCTCAACCGAAAGTTGCGATCAACTCCCAAAGTCCTCACGAAACAGAGTCAACTGCTTCACCAAAGCATTCAGTGCTTGACTTCTTTGTCAATCATCTCGGTTTCTACCTTCTGATCGGAATGGGGTTTTTCCTTTTCCCAACTTCCATTATGGCGCTGTGGGGAGGTGGGATTCCTGCCCTGGAACCCATAAATGTTTGGGTTGCAGTGGTACTCACATTGTGCTGTGTTGCCTATCACATCGCCCATCGTTCTTCACACGGCGAGTGCTCTGATCACGAATCAAACAGCATCCGATCAACTTTGGTGCATTCGGTCGCAGATGTTGCCCTGGTGGTCACCTATGTCTTTGTTGGTTTGTTTGTCGCGAACTACACAATTGATGTATTGGTCGGCCCAGAAAGATTTGATGCTTGGATGACCTCCTCTCCACTGGCGGTGGTGATCCTTGCCGCCTTTATTGGAGCAACCCCAGGCTGTGGGGGCATGATTGCGGTAGCCGCGGCGTACACCATCATTCCAAGCTTCCCAATGGCCGCTCTGATTGCTGCCGGAATTGCGACGAGTGGGGATGGCATCTTCCCCCTCATCGCCGCCAACAAGAAAGACGCCATCGTGGTAACTGCAGCCGGACTTTTGGTCGCACTTGTGGTGGGTTACGCCGCCCTCGCACTTGGCTTGTAATCACCCACCGTATTGTCGGGAATAGACCGTTGGCGCTGTGAACGACCGACTGCTCGACATGGTTCCCTGCTACCTTTGGGACCATGACCAATCTTGATCGCCGCGCTTTCCTTGCCACTGGAGCCTCTGCTGGTCTTCCGGGAATGGCTTCGTCTGCCACCACTTGGACCTTGGATCAATCCAAGCCTGGTCACACCAAAAACACTAAGTTTGCCATCAACATCGAAATGTGGCGTTTTGGGGTAAGAACTCGAGCCGAACGCATCCGGAAGGTTGCCGAGCTTGGTTTTCAACATGTGGAATTCTGGGGGCGACCAGGAGAATCTGAAGTCGAAGACCTGCGGTCCGCATGTGATGAAACCGGTGTGCAAATCACTCAATTCACTGGATTCGGGGGATGGGCTTGGCAAAACGCTATTTGCAACCCCAAAGCCGAAGATCGCAATCACTCAAAGTTTGCCGCTGAGGTGAAAGCCTCATGTGCCGTGGCCAAACAACTCAATATTCCCATGATGACAATCATTTGTGGCAACGAAGTTCCAGAAGTGTCACTGGAGGCAATGCACGAATCAGTCATCAAAGGTCTGAAGAAAGCCGCCCCCATCTGCGAAGATCAAAATGTCATGATGATTTGCGAACCAATGAATACTCGTGTGGATCATCGCGGTCACTGCTTCTATGGCTCTGAGCACCCGGTTCGGATTTGTCGGGAGGTGAACTCCCCCATGTGCAAGCTCAACTGGGACGTCTACCACATGCAGATCATGGAAGGTGATTTGTGTCGACGACTTCGAGAGGGCTGGGACCAAGTGGGCTACATTCAGATTGCAGACAACCCGGGGCGAAAAGAACCCGGCACCGGAGAGATCGCATATTGGCGGGTGTATCAAGAACTCAAAGCTCTTGGCTACACCCAACCAAGCTTGGGCCATGCTCCCCGTCTGATACCCGA
>PAFA01000035.1 GCA_002700845.1 Phycisphaerae bacterium
CACGACTCTTGAAGGCCCCGCAACTCGCGGGGCCTTTTTTATTTCACCCGTTCCTCAGCAACCAACAGGAATTCATCATGACCATCACCATGCTTTCAAAAGTCCGCTTTGCCGCCGTTGTCGCCTCCGCTCATCCTTGCTTGCGACGAGGTCGTGGCGCCAGTCCATCAGGAGGTGCCGCATGAGTTCTGCAGATTCTCTCGACACCCTGGTGACCGTCTCGAGTCAAATCGATCGTCAAGGCAGCCCCTTGGCAGGAATGTTTACCGCGTTGGCCGCCACCATCGAACCCTCGATCGAAGGCGTTGTCTTCCGCTTGGATCCGTGGGATGACCTGGCAGCAGCACAAGCCTGGATAAAGCTGGCTGGGTCCCAGACATTGGTATTGCCCCGCATCGGCACCGATCAAGCTTCACCAGCGCGAATCATGGCCGTAACCGGACTCTCCGGCCGTGCTCTCGCCGATGCTGCCCTCATCCCCACCCACGCCTTGGCCGATTTCGTTCGGGTGGTGGATCTCAAGCAGCTCATCCTGGTGGACATTGCCGGTCCAATCGATGTTTCCGACGTGCTTTTTTTCCGGAGCGTGATCCAGCGTGATCTCGGTCTCCTTGCGGCGGAGCTCAGAGTGCAGCGGGTCATGCAGCAGCGTCGTGGAGCCGTCACCTTGGAGGCGCGGGAGCGCGAAGACGCACTGAATGGCATGTCGATTGCCATGATGCAGTACGCCCAACGCTTCCTCGGGATCGAGGCCGGAATTGCAAAACCGCCGGTTGAAATCATGGATCGACTTCTTAGTGCCAGTGGAGCGTTGCGCATCCGACCGATCGAAACCGAACGTGGCATGACTCATTTGGACATTGGCGTCCAAGTCGAACCAGATCTTGAAAGTCCGGCTGGCGTCGCGGTGCTCTACGACACCATCACTGGCCAATGGCACGATCAATAAGCCCCCCTTGCCATGCCCGATTGACTCCACGGGCATGATTACACCCTGGTGCTTGAGACCCGCGGGCCCCTCCACCCCCGCGGGTCTCACCCAGGAACGAACAAAATGAATGCGGAGACCAGCAGAGCAAACCACCCTAAAAAATGAGCGGCAGATGTATTTCGGGGTGAAATCAGTTCCACAAGCACCGCCACAAAAAGCATCAATCCAAACTTAAAAAAGATTGCGCCGTCGTAGCCCACCTCTTCAATGAGCACATCAGCAATGGGATTCAACTCCAAGCCGCCGCGATCCAACACCATCCAGGTGCCCAAAACATCGAGAACACTGACCTGCATCAAGCCGAGATGGAGAAGAGGATGGCGCAGTTTCATCGAGATCGACCGTCCCAATGGGGCGGTCGATGGTCTACAGCCTCATCGTTGGAGGCATTTGGCTTGGTTCGATCTTCAATCTCTTGAAGCGCTCCATGCAACTCTCCAAGTTTGGGTTCAATACGATCGGTTTGTGTCGCGACGCGGGTGAGCTCACTGTTCAATTGATCCTGCGTGTGCTGCATGAACACAATTGTTTCTTCAAGCTGTTGGAGGCGAGACTCCAAACTTGCCACACGTTCGGTCAGATCTTTCGCGTCAGCCATCAGATCACCGGATCGTGCTTGGGCAAATTATGGGCTTCCTCGGTACGCAATTCCACGATGGTTTCGCCCGGGGCAAGCTGGATTTTCCGAGCATCATTTTCATCCACGTAGTCGGAATGGCATGCGGCCTTGCCATCTTCGGCTTCAGGCTTTGCTTTTCCCTTTGTCTTCGCCGCCAACTTGTGAATCTCTTCGGGAGAAAGCACTCCGCGCTGCTCAAGAATCTTTTTCTGCTCATCATTCAAGGCGGCACTGCGCTTGGATTTTTCCCAGGCGTTCTCTTCGGTTTTGCCACTGGCAAACTCCTGAATCTCTTTTGAGATGCGAACACTGCACCAGTCATGACCACACATTGCACAAAAATCAGTGTCAACGTCAAGATCTTCGTCGTGATAAGCCCGAGCCAAATCTGGATCGAACGAAAGATCAAAGTGCCGCTGCCAATTTAGGGCAGCCCGTGCTTTGGTGAGTTCGTCGTCATTGTCACGAGTTCCAGGAATACCCAATGCGATATCAGCTGAATGTGCCGCAATGCGATAGGCCACACAACCCTGCTTCACATCGTCGCGCTTTGGCAGACCGAGGTGTTCCTTCGGTGTGACGTAGCACAGCATCGACGCGCCGTGATACGCCGCCATTGTTGCACCGATAGCGCTGGTGATGTGGTCATACCCCGGGAACATGTCGGTCACCAAGGGGCCAAGAACATAGAACGGTGCGCCATGACAGAGTCGACGTTGCAACTTCATGTTCCACTCAATCTGATCGACGGGGACGTGGCCTGGGCCTTCGACCATGGCCTGTACACCGTGTCGCCAGGCTCGCTCAACCAAGTGTCCGATGGTTGACAACTCGCCAATCTGAGCCGCGTCCGATGCGTCGGCCAGTCCACCAGGCCGAAGCCCATCACCCACGGAGAATGTCACGTCGTGTTCACGACAAATTTTGCAAATGTCGTCCCAACACTCGTACATGATGTTTTGGCGACCGTGATGGATCATCCACTTGGCGAGAAGTGATCCGCCACGCGACACAATTCCAATCACCCTGTCACGCACCAGCGGGATGTGCTCCTGAAGAACGCCGGCATGGATTGTGAAATAGTCGACACCCTGTTCTGCTTGATGCTGGCAGGTGTCCAAAATGATCTCGCGGCTGAGGTCTTCGATCTTCCGACCAATAATCATCGAGTAGATCGGCACGGTGCCAATTGGCACCGTGCTTTCGGCCAAAATGGCTTTGCGACAGGCGTCGAGATCTCCGCCAGTTGACAGATCCATCACGGTGTCTGCGGTCCAGCGTTCGGCCCATTTCAACTTGTCAACTTCTTCATCCGTTCCCGAGGAGACCGGTGATGCGCCCATGTTGGCATTCACCTTGGTTCGGCTGGCTCGGCCGATTGCCATGGGATCCAATTTCTGAGCCAGGTGGTTGCGATTTGCCGGGATGACCAAGCGCCCCGATGCCACTTCATCTCGAATTTGCTCGGGGGTCAGATGAGGTTCGCGTTCTGCGACCCGTCGCATTTCTGAGGTCACTGTGCCCAGCCGAGCGTGTTCCAGCTGTGTGATGGGTGCGAAACCCTTCGGCGCGACAGCGCGGATAGGTTGATTGCCTCGGCCGTGACCCAAGCATCCTTCCGGATGGGACTCTATTGACCATCCCTCGGGGAGGAAATCCCATGCCGTCTTGTCCGACGGCTCGGGCATCCCCGGAGTGTCTGGACTGGAATACGTCCGCGGTCCGCCCACTTGAGGGGGATTCGCAAAGCATCCCGGGGTGGTCCCAGTGGGGGTGGTGGCTGGGTCGGTGGCTCCAATGAGAGGCGGATTTGTGAGGTCCATGGTGGTCCTTTGACGCAAACAGAGGACGTGCCGATGAAGCGAGGGGCACGCATCCCTCCGCCGGCACGACCCGGATCAGGTGCAACGGGTTCTTCTCAGCGGACCAAACCGCGCCCCGTGCGTGCATAAGGAGTATAGGGATGAGGCAGCCCGCGTCGATAAAAGGGTCATGCGTATCGCCGGACTGATTGGATTGATCTTGGTTGGGTGTGGAGGGATTGCCCGAGTAGACGGGCGAGACCCCATGTCGCCCAAGGAACTGATAGATCCACTTTTCGAAGCCTATGCCGAAGATCCTGCCCAATCATTGCCCATCAACGGTCCAGTCAATCTGGACGTGGATATTTTTCGTGGTGACGTTCTGGTCCGCCGGGCCGAAGGACTTGAGTTTCCCCGTTTGATCACCACCCGCAGTGCTGATTTTGGCGCTGGACGTTCTGAAGATGGCTTTTTGGCTCTCGACGATGTCCAAATCCAAGCCACTATGGAAGCTGGACCAGAGGGGCCAGTCTTGGTCATTCGAGCAAACAGTGGCCATCCAGACGCAGACCAGATGCGAACCGATCTCATTCTTGAGTTGCCAGAGCCCAGCATGGTCCGAGTTCATACTGGACACGGCCATGTCGAAGTTCGTGGATGTACAGGTCCTGTTGATGCACAAACAAACGAAGGCAATGTGCTGGTACGCACCCATCGCCCACTGCAAGGAAATGTGACCGCAATTTCGAACCTCGGCGCGGCTCTGGTTGCCGTTCGTGGGGAATCAGAGGCGATGATTGACGTGGAGGCCAGAGGCGGAGATGCCAGAAGTCGCGTCCTGGGCGCCAGTCTCAAAGTGTTACCCAATACGACATCAAGTCGCTTCCAAGGTGTTATGAACAATGGCACCTGGCGGGTAACTGTTCGGGCAACCGAAGCCAACGCAAGCTTCCACGCCATCCCCAATCCTGAATTTACCGCGTTCAACTTCAAGACGCCGTGAGCAGCGAACGCGAAGTCTGGGACCACTGGTACCGTCAAGCCCAAGCCCAAGGCTACCGCTCGCGGGCCGCGTTCAAACTCATTGACATTGATGACAAACGAAAAGTGATCCGCAAAGGGGATCGTGTATTGGATGCTGGCTGCGCTCCGGGATCATGGTGTGAAGTTGCCCTCCAACGCGTCGGGCCCGATGGAACCGTGGTGGGCATCGATTTACAGGCTGTGGAATGGCGGGAGGCACCGCAAAATCTACGTCTCATCGAGGGTGATTTTCTCCAGGCATCGGCCGAATCACTCCTTGAAGGCGTAAAAAGCACTCGCCGAGGGCCGACCCGCTTTGATGTGGTGCTGTCAGACATGATGGCGTTCACAACTGGGTCCCAGAGCACTGACCACCACGCTTCGGCCCGGATCGTCGAACAACTCTTGGCCACTCTGCCCGCCCTCCTACGCGAAGGCGGGAACTTGGTTTACAAAATTTTTGAAGGCGAACGCTCACCGGAGCTTTTGCAAAAGACTCGCGACTGCTTTGAAAAAGCAAAGCCCTACAAGCCCGCGGCAAGTCGGGGGGATTCTGTTGAAATCTTTGTCGTTGGGCAAGGGTTTATTCCGGAGGCCGCACCAACGATGCCCCCTGAGCCCAAACGCGGTCCGCCATCGCCTGGCTACGGCTGGGGCCGTTGATTCTTGCGCGGCACGCCACTTGCACCATGAGTTTGTCTTTTCTCCTCAAGCCAGTGTTCACACGTTGGCAAAAGTCGGTACGCTTCCGCGCATACCGACTCCTTTCGCAACGGGGTACCGCAGGTGGAGCGGTACCTCGTTTCTTTTTTAAGTCCATGTTCTCAAAGCCCTCGCCAAGCGGGCAGTTTGAGGCCTGTTGGGCTGCGGATGTGGTTTATTTCATCGCTGCTCGAGCATGATGAACCGCGGCACGAAACATGCGCTGGCCTGTGGTCGCCAAACCTGCAGAACGTCTGGTCCATGCCGGGTGCTGGGAGTGCCGCATCCACCGCTCGGGGTGTGGCATCAATCCCAACAACAGCCCGGTTTGATCACAGATCCCCGCAACAGAGTCATCGGAGCCGTTGAAGTTGTCCTGGTACCTCACAGCAATTTGCTGTCCCTCTCTCAAACGTGAAAGTGTGGATTCTTCGGCAACAAAACGCCCTTCACCATGCGCGCTGGGCAGCTCATGCCCTTCTTCGCCAGTAAGCCCATCTGTCCAAATACACCGACTCAAGGGGAAATCAACGCCTGTCCAGCGGTCCTCAAAACGGCCAGAGGTGTTGGGCGCAAGAGCGACTTCAGGACGGGATGGCGCTGGACCAGGGAGCAATCCACACTGGACTGCCGTCTGGAAACCATTGCAGGGAGCAATCATCGGAACACCACGGTCCAACAAACGACTGAGTACTGGAACCACCCTCTCACGCATCAAGGCCGCCTTGATGCGCCCCGCGGCGACCGCATCGCCATAGGCAAAGCCCCCGGGAAGACCAACCAGTTCCGCACCATCGAGTGCTTCGGGGTTATCCAGAATGCTGTGCAAGTGCACCGTCTCACAAGATGCCCCCGCATCCTCAAACGCCTGGGCCAATTCGAGATCACAGTTGGTCCCGGAGGTCACAATCACCATGGCTTGCATCGACAGGCCTCCTTACCAATCCAGCGGAGCGAGCCAACGCTTCCGCAGTGCATCCAAACTCTCTTGTAAGCCCAACGCTGGCACACCCAACGTATCGCCTTCGACAACTTTTCCAACCACAGCATGGGGAGCATCAGCCAGAGCAGCTTGCACGGCCGTCAAATTTTCTGGAGCAACCTCCAACAGGTATCGAGACGGAGTCTCAACAAATGCAGTCACCATGGGGTTGCTTGAAGCACCCGGAACTGCGTTGAAGTCCAACTCGATACCAAGTCGACCCGCAAAGCCCATTTCCGCCGCGGCAACCAGCAGGCCACCCTCACTCAAATCGTGCGCTGAGGAGACACCGCCAGTGCGAATAGCCTTCGCGACGGCTTTGGCGTTGGCAGGACCGGCCTGCAAGTCGAGCAGCGGGATTTCCCCAGACCCACCACGCAAAATACCACCCGCCAGCTGGGTCACATGCGCCCCCCCCAGTGCAGCCGTGGTTTCACCAACCAACAAAAGCATGTTCCCAGAGGATTTCGCGTCCATCGATGTCACCAACCGTTCGGCTTCAACCGGAGCAAAACCACTGATCAGAAGAGTGGGGGGAATTCGAATGACATCCCCTTCCTCCGTTCGGAACTGGTTGTTCAATGAATCCTTGCCAGAGATGAAAGGTGCCCCATAGGCCGTCGCCCCGTCATGGCATGCCAGTGATGCGCGAACCAGTTCGCCCATACGGATCTCATCGTCACAACCTGGCCAGCAAAAGTTATCCAGGATGGCAATACGCTCAGGATCGGCTCCAGTGCAAACCAGATTGCGCACACATTCGTCAATCGCCGCCAGCCCCATTCGGTAAGGGTCTGCACACCAACCGGTGGCCAGGCCATTGGCGATAGCAAGTCCTCGCTCTGAATTCGGAACCGGACGAACCACGGCTGCGTTGCCGGGACCATCAGCATGTGGGCCCACCAAAGGTTTGGCGACCGAACCACCTTGGACTTCGTGATCATATTGCCGAATAATCCAATGCTTTGATGCAAGGTTGGGATGTCCGACCAGCTCGGACAGCATCAATGCCGCGTTTGGATCACTTTCTAAAACCGGCTTGGGAGGCTCGGGCGTGTAGGTGGCCGACCGTTCCAAACGTGGAATGCCATCGTGCAAGAATGACATGGGCAAACGACCCATCTCGACTTCGTGGTGCCGAAGAATCAGTTCACGACCCTCCGTCCCAAAGACACCAAGATCACACCACTCGACGTCGTGCCGGGCACAGACCTCAGCGAACTTTTCAATGTCTTCTTCGGGGACTGCGAGGACCATGCGTTCTTGAGCTTCACTGATCCATATTTCGGTCGGAGTCAGACCGTCGTACTTTAAAGGTGCACGCTCCAGTTGCACCTCGGCACCAATCTGTTCACCCATCTCGCCAATTGCACTTGAGAATCCGCCTGCTCCACAATCGGTCATCGCACGGAACAGGCAACCTTGCTCGTGATCACGGGCTTCCAATAAGGCATCGAGGAATTTCTTCTCCACGATGGGGTTGCCAATTTGGACCGCGTGGCTGAACTCATCGGCGTGGGTATCAGACAACTCAGCTGAAGAAAACGTTGCGCCGTGAATACCATCTCGTCCGGTGCGACCACCAACGGCAATGATCCGGTCGCCTGGAGCCGGGTCACCGTGCACAAAGGCTCGCGGCATCACACCAACTACCCCGCAGAACACCAATGGATTGCCGACATGACGATTATCAAACCAAACCCCACCGTTGAGAGTGGGGATACCCATCCGATTGCCATAATCCCGGACGCCAGCCACAACTTGCTGCAAAATGCGGCGTGGAGGCAAACACCCCGCTGGGACACTTTCAAGATCGGGATCAGCAACGCAGAAAACATCAGTCGCAGCAATGGGCTTTGCGCCAAGACCCGTACCAATCACGTCTCGAATACAACCACCGATTCCTGTAGCAGCACCGCCATAAGGCTCAATTGCACTGGGATGATTGTGCGTTTCAACTTTGAAGCAGACCGCATGTTCATCATCAAAAGCCACCACCCCAGAGTTGTCGACAAACACCGAAAGCAGCCAATCTGCTCCCTCGTCAATCATGCGATTGGTTGGGGCCGCGACAAGATTGGCCAAAAGATTTTCAATGGTGTACGAGCCGTCTGCATTTTGAGTCACACCATCACGATCCCCCTCGGGCATCTGACCGTGATATTGCACACGGCTCTTTAGTGTTTTGTGAACACAGTGCTCGCTCCAAGTTTGGGCGAGTGTTTCCAATTCAATCTCTCGAGGATTGCGGCCCAAGGCTTTGTAACGATCACGAATTTCACGCATTTCTTCCAAGGAAAGAAACAAGTGAGCTTCGCGCGAAAGCTGCATTAATGCGCTGTCATCAAGGTCTATCAATTCCACTTCACGCACGGCAAATTCACGTGGTGGGGCGACTCGAAATGCGGCCGGATGGTGCGGCTCGGTGTGCACTTCTTGGATAACCTCATTCGCCAGAGCGCGACGAGCCAAATCAGCTGCGACCGCCGGCTCATGGCTTGTGAAGTCGTAACGAGTTCCAGTTCGGACATTGGGCGAAGCGCCAAGCAACCGTTGCGCGGCAAACTCAACCGCTTCCGCTTCGGGGTCGGTGACACCCGGGCGTGGATGAACTTCGATCACTGTGCCGACTACGGGAGCAACGCCAACAACTGCACGCTCAGTTACCGGGTCGCACAAGAGCTCTTCAATCAAGCGATCAACGGCGGGCTGATCAAGATCCCCTTCCAGCAAATACACAGATGCCACTTCCACGTGTTCTGGGACTCGCAAGCCCAATGCTTCTGCCTCGGACTGCACGTGTCGAACACGGGGATCTTGATCCGGATGGAGGGCTCGGACTTCAACACGATGCACTTGGGGCATGGGGGCTCCTGAAAGAAGCATGAATTCTACGAAATCGAGCGAGGTCTTGGTGCGGCGTACACTGACCAAAAGATGCGTGAAGTGCTGATTTACACCGATGGTGCATGTTCCGGAAACCCTGGCCCTGGAGGCTGGGCGTGGGTTCAGTTGGTGGGCGACTCTCAAAAAGAAGCAAGTGGCGCTGATCCTTCAACAACCAACCAGCGGATGGAACTCGAGGCTGCCGCTGACGGACTGGAATCGCTGACGGAACCATCCGTTGTGCGTCTGATTTCTGACAGCAAGTATGTGGTTCAAGGGTTGAACGAATGGATGGACAACTGGATCCGAAATGGCTGGCGTAATGCCTCACGCAAGCCGGTTGCCAATCAGGATCTCTGGCAACGACTCCATACCCAGCGAGAGCGGCACCAACTCACCGCGGAGTGGACACGCGGCCACGCCGGCAACCCTTACAACGAACGGTGCGATCAGCTGGCAGTCGCCGCGGTGGATCAACTTCGCGCCAACGGAGCCGATCATTGATTTTAGGGTTCAACGCGTCTATAGCAGCCTCATTGACCGCATTGGCCTTGGCCATTCCCGGCCTTGCCGAGTATCACACTGAGCCAAGTATTGGCTTCTCTGCAGAACCGCCCACGGCGATCCATCAAATGGAAGGAATCGTGGCTTTCCGTCCTCAGGACACGCCAAAAGACAGATTCCTAGTCTTTGGCGCTGGGCACGAGATTGAAGACAACCTCGACGTTCCACCTCTTCCTCCGGGAGGACGCTTGCTGGTGGTTTTGGACGCCATCCCCACTCTGGACGTCAACGGGGTGCCGGTTGACAACTGGACCCGCCCAGCTCGAGTGGTGGCCCAAACTCCGTTTGGTGATTTGGAGCTCATCCGCGCGATGACGGGCTATGGCGCGGGGGGCCGATTCGTCCAAGACATCACCGCGCTCGCACCAGCGCTCGGTACTCGCTGCACCCTTCGGGCAGGCCTGGCAGGCTATCCAAAGGTTCCCACCTGGACCGTCAGGGTCCAATTGGTGACGGAAGTTCAAGGGGCTGCCCACCGAAACCCTGGCTACTGCCAACCACTTTGGCTGGAAGATGTTCTGTTACCGAACGGATCCATCTCCCAAACCATCACCATCCCAGGGGAACTTCGTGCCCCGCGAATTTTGCTTCGCTCGACTGGACATTCGGCAACCGGCTCCGCGTACCACGAGTTTGTTTCTCTGACTCATGTTCTCAAAGTGGATGGGCTCGAAGTGGCGCGGTACCGACCGTGGCAAGAAGACGGCGGGACCGCCAGGCGGCTCAATCCGGCAGCCGGTGTGCCAGATCCCGACCAGCCCAGCCTGCTGGCCTCGGATTTGGATCGATCTGGCTGGACCCCTGGTCGCATGGTGGCCCCTTTGGTGCTCCCTTTGCCAGAATTAACCCCAGGGCGCCATACGGTGAC
>PAFA01000036.1 GCA_002700845.1 Phycisphaerae bacterium
CTGGTGATATGCCTCCGGCCTTTACCAGTGCGCACTCTCACGCTTTTCAGATTGGTTTGCGTGGAGATGGGGAGCAATTCCCACCTGGTGCCGCAGACTTTTGGTCTTGGCGACAAGCCATGTATGGATTGGTCGAGCGCATGAACCCTGATTTGGCCTACGCACTGGCCTCACGTTGTTACCAAGAGATGCTGGCGGCGGGCATCCAAACGGTGGGGGAGTTCCATTATCTTCGCCACGCCTCAACCGGTCAGCCAGATTTTGTATTGGATCAAGCCATCCTGCAGGCCGCGCACGATACTGGCATTGAGCTCGTGCTTTTGCCTGCGGCATACGAAGAAGGTGGCCCGGGTGTTGACCTTGCGGTAGCCCAACAACGATTTGTGACCGGTGGATTTGATCAGTACTGGAAACGTTTTGATCAATTGCAAGGTGAACTCCTCCCCGGTCAGACCATCCAGGCATGCGTACATTCACTGCGTGCAGTGCCTTGGGATCAAGTGCAAAAGCATCTGGTGGAGTCCCATCATCGAGGGTTACGTCTTCATGTGCATCTGGAAGAACAGCCTCGAGAGCTGAAAGAAATTAAGTCTGCTTATGGCGCTCATCCGGTTCAATTGCTCTTGAATTCTGGTCTTCCTTTGGAGCATGTCGTTGGCGTCCACATGACCCAAACTTCTGAAAAGGAAATGGTGGAATGGCTGGGCCGGGGAGGAATGATTTTGCCCTGCCCTCTTACTGAAGGAGACCTGGGCGATGGTGTTCCCATTCTTCCAGATCTTCCAGATTTGGGGACGGCATTGGCATTGGGTACTGATTCCAATTTGCGTATTTCTATGTTTGAAGAAATGCGCCGCTTGGAACACGATCAGCGGTGTCGAACGCTCCGGCGAGGCGCCTTACGTTGTGGTGGAACCGCTCCGGCACAAGTGCTCTGGTCAGCCGCCAGTACTGGGGGGCGAAGAGCTCTGGGCTTACCGATGACGGGCCCCATGTTGTCGATTGATGAAGGCCACGCCCTGCTGGCCGGAGCCAAGGATTCCTCACTTTTGGATGCTTTGGTCTTTGGTGCCGATGAGCGAGTCTTGCGAGCGGTTTGATGCCCAAATCACTCTTCAATTCAACAGTTTTTCATGTGGAACCTATGCCCGGGCAACCCGGTCGACATGTGGTGCGCCATCCCGGAGCGGTAGCGATCTTGCCGGTGCATGGAGATGCATTTTTATTGATTCAAAACCATCGACGGTCTATTGGCACCACCCTGCTCGAGGTTCCGGCGGGAACCCTCGAAAAGGGTGAAGATCCACAGCAGGCTGCGATTCGTGAATTGGCAGAAGAAACAGGGGCAACGGCCCAATCATGGAAGCCGTTTGGACATTTTTGGTCAGCGCCGGGATTTTGTGATGAGAGGTTGCATCTTTTTGTGGCGGATGAACTCACACTTGGTGCCCCAATATTGGAAGCGCACGAGGAGATCGAATGTCTCCTTGTGCCTCAGTCAGAGGCGATTGCAGCCGCAGCTTCCGGGGTCTACGAGGACGCCAAGACGGCCGCCATAATCTTGCGCTTCGCCATGCTCCGGGACGGCTAAGATCCGAATTATGGGCATTGCTGACCGCGGATACATGAATACAGGAGGCGGGCAACGCCGAAGACTTGGTTCAAGCGGACGTTGGTCCATCACAACCTGGATCATTGTCCTGTGCTGCGGCGTGTGGTTTCTGGATGGCTTTCTCCCCGCGTCTTTGATTCGTACCGACTTGGAGTGGGATCAAAACAATGGTGCGGCAGAATCCCAGGTATGGGTTGTGGCCGAGTCATGGCCCAGCATCGCCAACGGAAAAATGGTGAATGGGGTCCCGTCCACCCTTGACGATTATGCGCGTGGACCTCTGCAATATTTGTTGTTGACACCAGCTGACCCAAACCAAAATGGCAAGGCTATCTATCGAAGATTCCATCCAATTGAACGGTGGTTGCACTTTTCGACCCTTGAAGGTTTTTTGCGTCTGGAATGGTGGAGGTTGCTGGGCTTCCAGTTTCTTCACAGCCACGGAGGCATCACCCACTTGCTCTTTAACAGCATTGGGCTGTTCTTCTTTGGTCCGTTGGTCGAAGCGTATTTGGGACGTAAGCGATTTTTAGCCTTCTATTTGTTGTGCGGCATGTTTGGCGCCCTCGCGTTCACCACATTGAACATTGGTGGCATCGTGGCCGAAGCTTGGGGCTTCAGCCATGTTCCTGGCTTGTTGTTTAATGATCCTGGAACTCCTTTGGTTGGCGCTTCGGCTGGCGTTTTTGGTGTCATTTTGGCCGGTGCGTTTTTGCAGCCGAGCGCTCGAGTGGTTGTTTGGTTCTTCTTTCCCATGCGACTGAAGACCATGGCGTACGGGTTGGTGGCTTTGGCCATTTTCACCATCTTGCGTGATGGCCCCAATGCCGGTGGAGAAGCAGGCCACCTTGGTGGCGCACTGGCGGGGGCGTATTTCATTCGGCGTCCGCATCATTTGCATGGCTTCTTTGACTTTTTGGGCAAAGTGGACCCCACCAGTGATCAGTTCCGGTTCCGAGCGGCAAAGGCAAAGGCAAAGGCAAAGGTCAAGACATCCACCAACCGGCCCCACCCCGATGATGAGGAAGTTGATCGGATTCTGGACAAGATCAGTCAGAAAGGTCTGCATTCCTTGACCAAACAGGAAAAAGAGATTCTGAACCGAGCTTCGAAGGATCGGAAGTGAGTGGGGCACTCGAATTTGAGGTTGCCGCCACCTGCACCGAGAGCGAAGCCCGTTTGGGCCGGGTTACAACCCCCCATGGCAGTTTTGATACTCCGGCTTTTATGCCCGTAGGGACACAATCTTGTGTCAAAGGCTTATGGCCTCATCAGGTGGCTGACACCGGCGCACAGATCATTTTGAACAACGCGTATCACTTGATGTTGCGCCCTGGCGATGCTGCCGTCGCACGCCGAGGTGGCTGCCACGAATTTATGCGATGGGATGGCCCCATTCTCACGGACTCTGGGGGGTACCAGGCTTATTCAATGGCGCATATCAATCGTCTTGATGAAGACGGCGTGAGATTTCGCTCCATTGTTGATGGCGCCTGGGTTGATTTGGGGCCTGAGCGATCCATGGAAGTCCAGAACAATATTGGTGCGGACATCATCATGGCGTTTGATGACTGCCCTCCAGCTGGAGATCCTCAAGAAGTGGTCGCCTTCCGAAAGCGCGTCACAACTGATGGACACCGTGGGCTCTCCCATCAAGATCGTCTGCGTGACGCCCACGAACGCACCGTCCGTTGGTTGGACCGTTGTGTCAAAGCCCATTCCAGACCCAATGAACAAGCGCTCTTCGGGATTGTGCAAGGAGGTACTGATCTTGACTTGAGGGCCGCATCTGTGGAAGCCATCTGCCAGCATGACTTGCCAGGATTTGCGGTTGGTGGCGTTGCGGTTGGGGAGCGTCCTGAGCAGATCGCCGAGGTGGTGGCGTTTACCGCTCCGCGTTTACCGGCGCAGAAACCGCGCTACCTCATGGGGGTTGGGTATGAACAAGACATTTTGCATGCGGTCCGCAGTGGAATCGACATGTTTGATTGTGTCCTGCCCACACGCAATGCCCGAAATGCCCAAGCCTTCACACGTTCAGGCCGCCTCAACCTCAAAAATGCGAAGTTTGCCGAGGATGATGCCCCCATTGATCCTGGCTGCGATTGTGCAACCTGCACGGGGGGGTATAGCAGGGCGTATATCCGCCACCTTTTGAATGTGGGGGAATCCATGGCAGGGAGCCTGGTGGCGACCCATAACCTGCGTCACTTCCAACGGCTGATGCTGGACATTCGGCAGGCGATCCGCGACAATGATTGGTCTGCCTTTCGGGCGGGCTGGCCGGGACTCCGGACGGATCCTCCCCCGATGTCTTGACTGTCTTGGAGCCAATTTCATGTCCGCATTTGCCCAGCCATTGTCCCTTCTGCTTCTGACTCAGGAAACGCTTCCGGCGGCTTCTGGTCCGGCAGGGGGTGATGTCACGGCAACAGAGCCTATGGGTGGCATGACTTGGTTGATCCTTTTTGGATTCTTAGGGCTCATGCTCTTTATGACATCCACTGCTGGACGCAAGCAACGCAAGCAACACGAAGCATTGATGGCCTCTCTGAAGAAGCGTGACCGCGTGGTCACCACTGGGGGAGTCATGGGTGTCGTGGTTGACGTGTTTGATGACCGTCTTGTTCTCAAGGTAGATGAGAGCACCAACACCCGGATGACTTTTGTCCGTGAAGCCATTTCCCGTCGGATCGAATCGGAACAATCCGAAGATGATTCTGCGACTCCGAACGACTGAGACTGCCGCGATGCGAACGCCACTTCTTTCCCGTTTCCTCACCATTGCTTTCGTCCTTGGCCTTTGTCTGGCTGCGATCTTGGGTCGCGACCTTCGACTGGGCAAGGATCTTCGCGGTGGCGTGAGTTTGGTTTACAAGGTTGAGATCCCCGAAGAGGAGATTGATCCTCAGTCGGTGTTGGACACAACAATCGAAGTTCTCAAGAGTCGGGTGAACCCGCAAGGCATCTTTGATATTTCGATTGAAGGCTCTGGCCGCGATCGCATCGAAGTGGTTATGCCGTTGCCGGGACCAGATACTCGCGCCTTGGCGGCATCCTGGCGTGAAGCTCTTGCTGAATTGGTGAACGAAGGGGAGATTCGGGAGTCTGAAGTCTTGGCCTCTTTGGAGGCTGGTGAGATTGCGGATATTCGTGGCCCCGAAGGCTCCGCTCGAGCCTTAAGCCTTGATGTACTGGTGGCTGCCGATACGGTGCGAAAAGAAGCTCGTGTCGCGTACAACGCGGTCTCTGAAGACGCATCTTCGACCGATCGCAACCTTGCTGCTGCAGCAGTCGCCGATGCCGAAATCACCTTCGACGAGTCCTTGGCCGCGTTGATGGAACTCGGCTTGTCTGGCGAACGGGTACGTCGGATTTTGACGTTGCCCAATAAACCGATCCTTGAGCGGGATGAAGAAGGCCGTGGGCGACGTGATGAATCAGGCAACCCGGTCTTTGGCCCCGGTCAACGCGACAAGGCATTCTCTTCGTTGCAGTCTGAGTACCCGGATCTTGAATCTGGTCTGACGACCGTGCAATCGGCATACGACGAATACGAGTCCAAGCGGACCGGCTTCGACGACCCCGAGGATCTCAAGCGCCTTCTTCGTGGCGCAGGGGTCCTTGAATTCCATATTGGTGTGTCTTCCGCAGACCCTCAGGGGGTTGACGTCGCAGGATTGCGTCGGCAGTTGGAAGAGCTTGGTGCGGGGAATACCCAGTCGCCTCTAGCGTCTTGGTATCCCATCAACGATCTGGGGCAGTGGTACGAAAAGCCTGCAGAACTCGCTGCTTTGACCGCCAACCCCGAAGGATACTTCTCCGCGACTCGTGATTTGGTAGCAGCCCGGCAAGACGGTATGTATTACCTCTTGCTTCGTGATGATGCCGGGAAAGCGCTCACCGCATCTGATGACGATTGGCGACTGGTCCGGGCCAGCGAAGGACAGGACCGTTTGGGGCGCCCCTCCATCAACTTTGCCCTGGATCAGTCGGGTGCACTTCGCATGGGTCAGTTGACCGGTGCAAACAAGGGTCGCAACATGGCGATCGTCTTGGACAGCGAAGTTTTCTCGGCGCCAAAGATCCAAAGCCAAATTTCGGGCAATGGCCAGATCACGGGTAATTTTGGTGGGGAAGAGATCGCATATTTGCGAAAAGTGCTTGGTGCCGGTTCGCTGTCAGCCCAATTGTCCTCAGAGCCCATCTCTGAAAGCGTGCTCGGTCCCTCAATTGGTGCCGACAACTTGGAGCGTGGTACAGAAGCATTCCTCTTTGCCTTGATGGTTGTGGCCATCTTCATGGGTGTTTGGTACTTCCAAGCAGGGCTTATTGCCGACTTGGCTTTGCTTGCCAATGGCTTGGTTATTTTCGGAGTGCTGATGGGGGTTGACGCCACCTTTACGCTCCCCGGTTTGGCTGGGATCGTATTGACAGTGGGTATGGCGGTCGACGCCAACGTTCTGATCTTCGAGCGTATTCGTGAAGAGTTGGCTCTTGGTGACGTCGTCTTGCGACAAGCGGTGAAGAATGGGTACGCCAAAGCATTGTCTACGATTCTTGACGGCAATATCACCAACCTCATCGTGTGTGGTGCCTTGTACTTGACCGCCACGGCGGAAGTCAAAGGCTTTGCAGTGACATTGACCGTGGGCATTCTGGCCACGCTGTTCTCTGCCCTCTTTATCACTCGCCAGTGCTTCTTGATTTACACCGACGTCTTGGCTTCGAAGCGGTTGTCCATGCTTCCGATCGCGATTCCGTCGTTGGGCAAAGCCCTGCACCCGAATATCGATTTCATGGCCTTGCGTTGGCCGATGCGAATTATGTCGACCGGTCTGGTTGCCGCCAGCTTGTTGCTCGTCAGCATGCGCGGTGCCGATTTACTTGACACTGAGTTCCGTGGTGGTGTGAGCGCCGTGATGGAGACCAAGCCTGAGGGCGAAGGTCGCATGATGCTTCAGCGTGCCGCGGTGGAAGAAGAGATTCGAGCGATCGCCAGTGAAATCTCCGTGGTAGATGCTGACCCGTCTACCAAGGAAGGTCAACGGGCCTTGATTTTGTCCCAACTTGGCTCGGCCGCCGTCGTTACTGTTGGTGAGACCTCGGTCGACTCCGAAGGAAATACGACCGCAAGTCAGTTCCAAGTGAAAGTCGCGACCCCAGCGGAACTTCCCGTCGATGTCGCCATTGACCGTGTTGTTGTTGACACCTTGGTTGATCGGTTCAGCGACCGACTTGATATTGACCCGCCAGTGACATTCACAGGCATGAATGATCGAAATCCTGGGAGCCGGGTCATGGCTGTGACTCGCCCAACTCTGGGTGGCGTTCTGGGCCGGGCCGAACTCCGTGATCGCACCACCGACATGCTTGGTGGTGCTGCGGTGTTGCTGGAAAATTTGTCCCCGCCTCTGACGGCCAATGACATTGAGCGTCGGGTCGATCGAATGCGTTCTCAGCCAGATTTCCGTGAGGCAAGCAGCCGTCGAATTCGGGTCGTTGGTGTGGAGGGGGGGCCCGAGGGTTGGACCTCCGCCGCCGTCTTGATCCGTGATGAATTCCGGAACTACAACGAGGTTGACCCTGAACTCTGGCAGCGTGATATGGCAGATGTTGAATGGAATCTGATCGGTCAAGCCTTGCGGCAGCCGCCAAGTCTGTCGGAAGTTGCTTCGTTCTCAAGCTCGATTGCAGCGACTCTGAAAGCCAATGCTTATGTCGCCGTCTTCTTCTCATTTATGGGGATCTTGGTGTACATCTGGATCCGATTTGGGTCGTTGCGGTATTCCTTTGGCGCGGTGTTGGCTTTGGTGCATGATGTCTCGCTCACCCTGGGGGCCCTTGCCGTCACCGGCTTCTTGGCCAGTGGTGACGGGGGATTGCTTGGTCCGTATCGCATCGACTTGGGTGTCGTGGCTGGCTTGTTGACCATCATTGGCTACTCGCTCAATGACACCATTGTTATCCTTGACCGGATTCGTGAGAATCGTGGTCGCCGGCGTATGGCCACCCCAAAGATCATCAATGCCTCTATCAATCAGACCTTGAGCCGAACCCTTCTGACTTCGGGTACCACACTCTTCTCGGTGACGATTTTGTTCCTAGAGGGTGGATCCGGGATGCGTGCATTCTGCTTCACTTTGCTCGCCGGTCTCGTTGTTGGCACCTATTCTTCGATCGCCATTGCGGCGCCATTGACGTGGACCCAGGACGGGACACGCCAAAGTTTTGCGTCCACAGGCGATTCTGAACCGGTTTCGGCCTAAGAATTCTCCACGCCTTGTCCCAGACCTGTGGTTCTGCAGCCTTTCCCGTCGATGGGTGGGTATGCTTCATCCAATAGCAGGAGGCTCTGGGATGGCCAGAAAAAACCGATCAAACAATAGCTTTGCCCCCATCGTGGTCACGGTACTTGTGGCCGGAGTGGTGGGGTACTACGCCTTTATCAAGACTCCTCCCCAGCCAATCGAGGCTCAGGAGACGCAAGATTCGAGTGTTTCTCTCAATTCGATAAGAACTCCACCAGGATCTGAACCCATGGGTCGCGATTCTGCCAAAGGCGATTCGCCAGTGGCATTCAACCTCGGTCGAGAACCAGAGGCGTCGGCGGGATCAAAATTAGGTGGTTCCACCGCTATGTCTTTGGAATCTTCGGGTGATGCTCTTGAATCGCGTGCTGGTATTGGATCCAAGCTTGGGACTGGACCCACATCCGGTGGTACTTCTGTTGGTTTGGACCCAACCCCGAGTTCAGATACTTCTTCGCCGGTGCCATCGGAATCAACAGAAGGTGGCAGCGTTGATGCTTCTGACTCAACACCTGATCCCACACCCACGCCCGAGCCTAAAGCTGAGTCAAAGCCGGTGGCTTCGACAGACGTTTACACCATTCAAGCTGGTGATGTCATTATTGCGATCGCCGAGAACTGGTTTGGTGAATCTGGTCGTCACGACGAAATCATCGCATTGAACCCAGGGGTTGATCCAGCCAAGTTGCAGATCGGTCAGATTCTCAAGATGCCTGTGAAGTCCAAGGCTCGGACGAAGCCAGTGGATCCCACCTTGAAATCAGATCAATATCGTATTGCGCCCAACGACAATTTCACCAAGATTGCCCGGGCTGTTTTGGGTGACGAGGCCCGCGCCTCAGAAATTGCCACATTGAACCCTGATCTTGACCCGGGGAACCTGCAAGTCGGCGCGATCATCAAGTTGCCGCCAAAGCAGATCAGTAAGCCTGCCTCCGTACCAGTCAAGCGTCCTTCGCTTCGGTCTGGAGAGCAGTACTACACCGTGAAGTCAGGTGATTCTCTGGCTCGGATAGTCGGTGAACTTTGGGGTGTTCAGCGTGAGGATTGGGTCGATCTGCTTTATCAACGAAACAAAGAGTTCATCGGTGAGGACCGTACAAAGCTGAGTGTTGACCAAGTTTTGGTTGTTCCTGTCAAGCCGAAGTCTTGATCAGCCATTGACCAATCAACATTGATTTGGCCGAATGGACTTGGCCAAAGCAAGATTTTCTTCCATGTGATCCACGCAGAGTGATCCGATTGCGACGGCATGGATTCGCGGATCTTCCAAGATCCATCGAAGGGCGGATGGTGCAGTTAGATTTCCTGAATCTAGCCCCTTTTTAATGAAGACCTTGAGGTTGTGGTCAGCCGCTTCATCGAGCAGTGCAGAATGCGATTGATCTTCTCTGTTCCAGGGAACCATCAGGGCGTTCGCACCATTCTGGATGGCCCATTTCGCGGCAGCAGGCGTTTTGCCCGAGAGCCCAACACTTGTGATGATGCCTTGCTGTTGCGCGTCCCGCAGGGCTGACCATGCTTCGGTGTTTTTTAAAATTTCTAAA
>PAFA01000037.1 GCA_002700845.1 Phycisphaerae bacterium
GCAATCTCGCTTTTCGGTGACCCAATAAAAAGGGCCGGACGGCCGGCGGCGAGAACCCCAAAAAGTTTGCACGGAACCATGATGCCTTCCACGCCTACCAAAAGGCTGACCAGGTGACAGTCGGCCGCGCTGAGCAGCTCATCAAGTTTTTCGCGTGGCTGGTATGGCGCCAAAATTGCATTGGTGAGACTGTGCTTTTGAACAAATTCTTCGACGATCGCTTTTTTCTTCCCCCCCCCGACAAACGCGAAGCGAATCCGATCGTCACTCTCCAATTCTTTCGCCGCTTTTAAAAAAGTGTCTACGTCGTGGCCCAAGCCGAAATTTCCTGAATACATCACCAGCTGGCGGTCGCCAACATTCCACTGCTTTCGGTAGGTGTTGACTTCTCGTGCGATGGGCTTGACTTCTTCTGAATCGGTCCAGACACCAATAATCTCAACCTGATCCGGATCAATGCCTTTGCCCAAAATGCGGTCACGCATACAGCGACCCAGTGCGACGACTGCATTCGCTCGGCGCAGGCAAAATCGATTCACGGCCTCAAAGAATCTTGTGCTGACGGACCCTTCCTTCATCACCCCACAAGCAACTGGGAGATCGGGATACAAATCCATGACCCAGTACACCATCTTCGTGCCTTTTATTAACCGCAGGAACCATCCCAGCAGTGCAATAAAGGGAGGCGTGGTGAAGCAAATGGAAACATGATGGCGGCGGAGAACAACGGCCTTACACGCCGCCGCGACATAGAAGTATCCAAAATCAGCGACCCGAGCCAAAATTGAGGCCTTCCCAAAGAAGCTTCGGCCAACTCGGTAGACATGTATTCCATCCACCAACTCGTATGCCGGTAGAGCCGCACCTTTTTGACCATACAAAGCACGGGACGCAATAACGGAAACATGATGGCCAGAGCCCACAAGGAAGCGACCAAGATCATGGGCATGCTGCGCTGTCGCGGCAACATCGGGGTGAAAAACCTGATTGATCATCAGAACGCGCAACGATGATCCCTCAAGCTCGTCCGCCGCCAGAAACCACCGCTTCGCGATTGGCTTCATACCAGGCAATGGTGCGGTTCAGCCCATCCTCGAAGCCCACCTGAGCTTTCCAGTCAAGTCTCTCAGCGGCGCGTGAAACATCGAGGCATCGACGCGGCTGTCCATCCGGCTTGGTGCTGTCCCAACGAATCTCTCCCTTGAACCCGGTCAGTTTGACAATGAGTTCCACCAAATCCTTGATGGTGATTTCCATATTGGTGCCGAGGTTGACTGGAACTGGCTCATCAAGAACTTCAGTCGCTCGAACAACACCCTCCGCAGCATCTTCGACGTACAAGAACTCGCGCGAAGCTGAGCCGGTTCCCCAACATTCAATGTGATCTTGCCCAGAATCGCGAGCCTCCACACATTTTCGGATCAGTGCAGGAATCACATGGCTTGTGTGCAAATCAAAATTATCCCACGGCCCGTACAAGTTGACTGGCAAGAGATAACTGCCCGCAAGCCCGTATTGACGCTGATAAGCGTCCAACATCACCATGGCGGCCTTTTTGGCCACTCCATACGGAGCATTTGTTTCTTCCGGATACCCATCCCACAGGTCGGCTTCCTTGAAGGGTACGGGTGTGTGCTTGGGGTACGCGCAAATTGTGCCGACCTGGACAAACTTCTTCAGATCCACACGGCGGGCGTGCTCAATCAAATGCAGTGCCATCGCCATGTTTGCGTAAAAGTACCGCCCGGGATTGTCCAAATTCGCCCCGATGCCACCGACTTCTGCGGCCAAATGAATGACCACATCCGGCTTAGCGGTTGCATAGAGCCGTTCTACCGCCGATTCCGTGGTCAGATCAAAGTCTTTTCGCCGGGGAACGATCACTTCAGACGCACCCCGGTCTGCAACTTTTTCACAGACGAATCGGCCCATGAAGCCAGCTCCTCCAGTGACCACCACGCGTTTGTTCTTTAAATCAAAAGCCATTGCAGTCTGTATCGGCACGTGAGGGATGCTGGTTCTTGCGGATCCGAAGAATTCGAAAGTTCCGGAGGGAAACAAATTTTTTAGAGAAGTTCCGGGCGGAGACTGGACCTGATTTGTCCGATGGGAGATGCTGAGTAGAGTTTGTTAACGGAAGAGAGCCCCCAATGAGCGACCGCATTGCATTTATTACAGGTATCACCGGACAAGACGGCTCGTACCTTGCAGAACTCCTTCTGAGTAAGGGTTACGAAGTTCACGGACTTATTCGCCGAGCATCAAGCTTCAACACCGGTCGGATTGACCATGTGTACCAAGATCCCCATCACAAGGGTCACAAGTTGCATCTGCACTACGGCGACCTGACAGACGCGGGGAACCTCCAGAACCTGCTTACTCGAATCAAGCCACATGAGGTGTACAACCTCGGCGCTCAGTCTCACGTGAGGGTCTCCTTCGATATGCCGGTCTACACGGTTGACACCGTGGCCATGGGACCAGTCAAACTGCTCGAAGCCATTCGGGTGTATCAAGACGAAACTGGAGAACAAATTCGGTTCTACCAAGCCTCGTCATCCGAAATGTTCGGCTTGGTTCAGGAAGTCCCACAGCGCGAAAGCACGCCTTTCTACCCACGGTCACCCTACGGGTGTGCCAAGGTATTTGGGCACTGGATCACCGTGAACTACCGAGAGTCGTATGACATGCATGCCTCTTGTGGCATTCTTTTCAATCACGAATCACCCCGCCGTGGTGAAACCTTTGTGACTCGAAAAATTACGCGTGCCGTGGGCCGCATCAAATTGGGACTCCAGGACAAACTTTTCTTGGGCAACTTGGATGCTCAGCGGGACTGGGGCTTTGCGGGCGACTACGTCGATGCAATGTGGCGAATGCTCCAACAAGATCAACCTGACGACTACGTTATTGCCACTGGGAAAATGATCCCTGTTCGTAGATTCTGCGAATTGGCTTTCGAACATGTCGGGCTTGATTACACCGATTTTGTTGAAATCGATCCACGGTATTTCCGTCCCGCAGAAGTTGAACAGTTGCTTGGAGATCCCGCAAAGGCCAAAAATCAACTTGGCTGGGAACCCAAAACGAGTGTGGAAGAATTGGCCAGCATGATGGTTGATCACGATTTAGAAATGGCGTCTCGCGAAAAGACCCTTCGTGATGCCGGTCACAAACTTCCCGAGTCAAGCGGGCACGATCAATAAATTTCTAAGGCCCAGATTCTCAGTCGACGCAGCATCGAGTCTTGTGATGAGACTTATGCCGTGCGGCCAAGGGTGCTGTCACCGTCGTCACTGTCATCGGTCAGGCGTTGGTTGACCATGCTCCAGGTTTCGTGCTCAAAATCAACCAACCGGCGGGCTTCATCTAATTTGGTGTGGCAACGTTCAACACGAGCTTCCACCAATAGACGATGGAGAAAGGCGTAAAGGTGCTTCATCTGCCGCGCTAGTTCAGACCCACCGTCTTCGCTGATTCCCGACTCAAGTTCCTCTGCGATTGCTCTGGCTTTTGCAAATGCTTCGAGGGCGTCAGCGGTTCGACCATCATGAAGGGACACCCCGGCTTCATCAATCCGACGATTTAGGCCATCAAGAAGCATGAGGCGAAGATCGATTGGTGAAGCGTTCATCACACGTTCACGAAGCCAATGTTTTTGGGCAGCAGAGTTGTTCACACTTCACCATCGGTTCCCGGCCCCGTCAGACGTGAACCGAGAAAAAATTGGCAGAGCCATTTTTTACACGACTCAACCTGACGAGGCCTGAGGCAATATCACGAGACCCGCCAGGGCATTCGATTGGCCTTGTAGCCTCGCCAGAGTTTGCTCCATAACGTAGAACTCTCGAAGCAATCGGTCTCGCTCGGCTTGGATTCGATTTTTCAGTGCCTCGATCGAATCATCGTTTCGCTTGAGTCGGTCGGTGATCCCATCCTTGATGGTTTGTAGCCGGCCATCGGGAGATAGCCAGTTTTCCAACAACGTGTCAAGCCGAGGGCCTATCCCCTCAACAGCCGGCGCTGGGTTTTCCACTTCAACATCTTCGGTCTCGCCGTCATCTTCGATTGCTGTAGACAGCAACGCCTCTACACCATCACGATCCACCGCCAAGGCCTCAGTAAATGTCTCTGCGTCGAACGAAAGTCGGCCTTCTCCGTCAATCGACACACCGATATCTTGCAAGGAACGGTACGGACCAGAAAGGCCGTCTGTGTCGCGGGTCACAATTCGGGTTAACTCAGAAACGAAGCCTCGAAGACTGGCATTGCCGTACAACGTTCCCTTTTCAAGTGATTCGCTGTCGTAGGAGTCGTACTGATCGACCTTGTCACGCAAGCCGTTGTACGCATCGATCAAAGCCTGGAGGCCTTCGGAAAGTGCAGAATCATCTCGGTCGATGGTCACAGTGGTCTGTTCGTCCGATGCGGCCAAAAGATCAATTGTGACACCTTCAATGACCCCTGACAAAGAATTGGAACCACTGGTCACCAAGAATCCCCCGCCCAGTGAGCCAGCACCAAAAACAACTTTGGCATCTTGACCACGTTGGATCGGATCAAGTTGAAACAGAGGAGCTGACCCATCACTTTGAAGGTCGAGAACCAGATCACCATTTAATCCTGCCACCTCACTGGTCAGCGAAAGACGCCAAGGGGCAAGTCCACCTACGTTGACAAGGCCAGCCTGGACCGGAGCGCCACTGGCATCGATTTTTTCGACAAGTGTTTCGAGGGTATCTGAAGGCTCAAGGTCAATCACATATTCCCAGCGGCCTTCCAGCGGAGAACCAATTCCTGAGGCAGATCCCACAAGTCCCAAGTCGCTGGCTGCCGATCCAGACAACGCATCAACTTGAATTGGTTGAAACGAAGAAGCGCCATCCGGAAGCTGCTCAACAAACTCAATGCCGTCACCAGTTGCGTTCACTTGTGCGACCAGAGCCAGGCCCTTGGAATTGATCTCATCAAGGAGGTCCTGAACCGTTTGCTCAGAACCGTCAAGATTGACGACCGCATTCCCCCCCAAGCCGTCGGTTATTTGAAATGTTCCGGTTCCTATCCCGCGGCCTTGCGCGAGGGTAGAAAGCTTGGTTGCCGGACCGACCCATGCCCGCTGCAAACTGCTTCCAGTTGCGACGCCATTGGTGTTGCGGTTCGGCGCGGTCCAGCCCAGTCGGTCAGCGAGTTCACCGGTAACTTCAATGTTGTTAAATCCTGAAGTATCCACAATTTGAAAGCCATTTCCTTGCGCGTTGAGTTCAACGCGAGCTGATACAAATTGATTTTCAATTTGCTGGTTCATGATCTCCATGAGCGCCCCGATTGACCCAACCCCTGTGGTTGGGGCGAAAATCGGAACCGTTGTGGACGTCCCTGCACCGTCAGTCACCGAAAAGGAGCCGGAAAAATCAAAAGATGATCCGCCGTTTAGAGTTGAAAGCAATACACCATTAAGACCACCGAGAATCTGTTCGCCCACGAGATACGAACCATCTGAAGACCCAGCCAAACCAAGGTCCTCAGCGGCGTCTCCTGTGACATCAAACGTCACTCCAGGCGTCGTTGATTCGAGCATTAAACCAAAGCCAATGGAACCGGTAATCTCACCCGGTACCGAATCCCACTCAACCCGGAGCGCTACCGCACCGTTGGTGGCGGCTTCAACTCGCGCCTGCACCTCGGCCAATGTTGTGGCTGCCGGGGTATCCCCAATTGGTCCTAAATCAACCGCGATGGGAGGCGTTCCATCTGAAAGTTCAATGGTGATGTCAGCGAGGCCACCATCCTGAATTCGGATGCCCAGACCATCTCGAAGATCCCCCAGCGCGGTGCTTGCTGCGATTGACCAAAGTTTGCGTCCCTCTATTGAAGCTTCATTCACCGACTGGGCAAGCCCAAGGTCTTCAGCCGTGTTGCTTCCGGCAAGACTGAGAGCCGAAAATATTCCGCTTCCGCCACTGGTGTCTATCAATCGAATCCCAGTTGTTTCCAGCCGCGCCTCAACACCATCGGCAGAAGCATTGATGGCATCAATCACCTCACCGATCGTTGCTGCCTGGCTCAGATCTACTGTTGATTCAGTCCCCGAACGATCGGTAATCAGAATTGAGCCGCGCTCCACGCCAAAACCGCCGTTGAGTTGTGCCAACTCAACATCATCACGAAGCCTGCCCTGTCCGAGTTCAAACGACAATTCTGTAAGGCCCAACGCTGTCTCATCCTGAGTGGATACTCCACCAGAAAGAACTTGGGATGTGGAAACCAATCGAGACACCAACAGATCCCAAGAGCCAGTTGAAGCAGCGCTGGACGCCGATACGGAAAGAAGATTGGGATTCGAAGACGATGCGGACTTGGTGTTGAAGAGCGTGGATGTCAAGCCTGAAGCAGCCGTCTGAATACTGCCTAGCTGAATGCCGATATCAGAGAATGCGGCCTGCTCGGCTGAGAACTCAGCGGAACGGCCTTGCAGCCTGAGCAATGTGCTGTTGCGAAACGCAAGTTGCGCTGAGACCAGGGCATTGAAGTCATACCCACTGATCAGCCCAATTCCAGCGCTTGCACCTGACATTGTGTTGTGCCCATTTCCAGACCAAGACCAACCGGTGGATTGTGCAGCTTGGCCACCACACATCACCGCGCATCTCATGCCGAGAGAACTGCTCTCTGTCGGCAGGAACTGTGTTCCTTTGTTTATGCAATCGGTGTTCCAGACGCCGTGACTTGACCGGAGACTGTGAGCCGGTGACCCACTGGCAAATCATGCGCTGTCTGCGGAAATTGCCCATTGTTCATCACAAGCTCAGCCAGTGCCCCATTTGGGGCCGAAACTGGATTTCTAGTCACGACTTGACACACGTAATCACCAGGAAGGGCGAAAATCGACGCAAATGACGGTTTTTAACTTCGCAAATTTGTCGATTTATCAACTTTTAGGCGCATTTGTCCGCTTTTAAGCGTCAATAGGCTAGATTTACATGATTTTCGAGCACTGGTCGCTTGGTCCATATCCGGCTAGCCCCAGGTGGGGAGACCCTGATATCAGTCTGACTGCGTTACGGCCGTGTAATGCCCGCGTCGAACCCGCTCAAAGCGGTCGGTGTGGGAAATCAATGTTTGGTTCACAATGGTGCGAAAATTGGGGCTCGTGGTCTGGTAGCCATGGTCCTGAACAGCCGCAGCGGCCTCGGTAACAGAAAGAACTTGGGCAGAGAGAACCTCGACCAAAGCTTCGGCGAGACATTGTTCATTTGCAATGCGCTGTTGTACCCGCCGGTAACCAGATTGCATGGCCCGCTGAGCTTCCTCACCTCCGGGACCTCCTGCGTGTGCCAACAACTGTTCGTCAACCGCCTGCAATTCGCTCACGAGAGCATCTCGGCGTGTTTGCAGGTCTTTGATCCGCACTTGCAACTCCTGCTGGAGTTCCCCCAGCGATGCACTTGACAGGTCTTGACCGACTTCGATCATTGCCGTGGGCTTTTGGTCCTGCTGCGATCGCGAGCCTGGCATAGCCATCCTCCCGGCGATCCCATCCACCCAAGGACAGGTCGCAATTCATCCACTGGCGTCGATCCATCGAGCCAAACACACCCAACGGATCCCCCCGTTGGCGCTCCCGGACGTCCGAGAACGTCAACTAACTTACGACAAGAATGTCTGGGCGCGAAGTATGTTTTTTAGGTTTTTATCAACCAAACTTGGCTTACAACTTCTTGCTGTAGCCCAGCTTCTGACAGATCTCGTCAAGCCGGTCAAGACTACTAAAGTCGATAGTTAAACTCCCGCTATCACCGGACTTACGCATTCTTATAGTAGAGCGCGCCCCCAGGTGTTCGGTGAGTTTCGAAGCCAAGTCTTGAGCAGCAAGGGCAGCCCGAGAGCCTGACTCAGAAGGCTTTGATTGACCGTTCGAGACCGCCCCTGCACCAGAATGGATCATGGATTCCAGCCGTCGTACTGACCAACCCTCTCGAGCACACTTTTCTGCCATCTGTCGTCGCCGTATGGCATTGCTCTCACCAAGGAGTGCACGGCCATGACCCATGTCCAGTTGACCATGCCGGAGAAGCATTTGGATCGGAGCATCAAGATCAAGCAGCCGCAAATGGTTTGACACCGTCGATCGGTTCAGGCCAACCACCTGTGCAATTTGCTCGTGGGTCATACCAAACGATTCCGCCAAGGTTGCAAAGCCCTGGGCCCTCTCCATAGGGTTGAGTTCTTCACGCTGTATGTTTTCGATCAGCGCCAGCTCGGCTATCTCCTGAGCCCCCAACTCACGGACCAACACCGGCACCTCCTCAATGCCAACTTCTTGAGCGGCCCGCCAACGGCGCTCACCAGCAACAATTTCATAGCGTTCACCACGGCGCACGGCCACGATGGGCTGCATCATTCCAGAGCGCTTCAGGGAGGCCCCAAGGGACTGAATCGCCTTGGGTTCAAATCTTGTCCGGGGCTGCCCAGGATTCGGCGCAAGATCATTGACATGGACCATTTGAAGTTCAGAAGTCTCACCGCCCGGCAGCGGGGGCGGGATGTATCTTGAACCTGCTGGTGGACCCGAATCATCACTTGGTGGCTGAGGGATTGCTCCTGACTCTGGCTCAACCGCACTTTTGGCCAATGGTGCCGGGCGAGCCATGCCCATCAAACTGTCGAGGCCGCGTCCGAGCCTTTTTTTGGATTCGTTGGATTTTGCCATCGTGAGGACCTCCTGCCTTTTATCAAGCCATCCTGGCATTGACGCCCACACTGTACCGACCGAAAACCAAGTGTGTTCCACGTGGAACATTGCCGACCCCAGGTCAATCAGATTCAACAGGACAGAATGTTCCACGTGGAACATTGGATGTGCGGTGGGATTTCAGGGCGAGAGTTGTTCCACGTGGAACACTCCGATGGGAACCGTAGGATATGACCCGCGGTCAGGCTTGGGGCGTGTCCTGGGGCAGCAGCCACATGGCAGCCTCCGGGCCATAGAGCCGGACACGGTCGCCCTCGCCAAAGTCAACATCTCGAGACGACGATTGAACACGCAGGGTGCCTTCAAGGGGGAACTCGCCCTCTACAGCAACACTTGTCATTGCACCAAAAAACTGGGTGTCAAGGACTCGAGCTTCTCCAAGAGCAACCAGCCCTGGGTCCAATTTCGCCTCTGATGCACCGTCGACCAGGACTGCATGCAGATCTGCGGGCCTGATCATCAATGGTGCGGTCACACCGCGAGGTGCCTGAGCAGGCTCAATGGCGTGTTCCACCTGGAATTCGGCCTGATCGGACGCCAGCCGGACCTTGGCAAGACGTTCGGTGATCTCGACGACTTCGGCCTGCATCAAGTTGGCTTCACCAAGGAACTCAGCAACAAACTTTGAGGAGGGATTCCGATAACTGACGACGGGGGTATCGCATTGTTGAACACGGCCAGCATTCATGACAGCCATTCGATCAGACATGCTTAACGCCTCGTCTTGATCGTGGGTGACATAAATCGCTGTGGTTCCGCTTTGCTTGCAAATACGTCGGATCTCTCGTCGCATTTCAATTCGAAGCTTGGCGTCCAAATTGCTGAGTGGTTCATCCAGCAAAAGTAAATTTGGGCGGATAACCAACGCTCTCGCGAGGGCAACACGTTGCTGCTGGCCTCCAGAGAGTGCATTGGGCTTCCGGGCTTCCATTCCTGTAAGTCCAGTCAGGGTAATGGCTTCCATTACTCTCTGTTCGGCCTCATCCTTGGGAACCTTTCGCATCTTCAGGCCGAATCCGACATTCTCCGCCACGGTCATATGCGGCCACAACGCGTAACCTTGGAAGACCATCCCTATGTCACGCTGGTTTGGGGCCAGGGCGGTGACGTCTTCATTCCCAAATCGAATTTGGCCTGAATCTGGCGCGCTGAAGCCCGCAAGCATGCGAAGCAGGGTGGTCTTGCCGCAGCCCGACGGACCGACCAAAAAGAACATTTCTCCCGAGCGAACAGTGAGTGTTACACCGTCAACTGCCCGGGTTGAGCCGAAAGATTTCACCAAGCCATCAATATGGACATCACTCACAATGGGGAGATTACCCAACTCCATGGTGGGTGTCGTACAGTTGCATGATCTTGGATTCTGGACGCCCTACATCCCATCGTCTCCACGAAGCCTCGGCCATACGGGATCGCCGGACCCGTCCGCTTGGCACGACTATTGGAGGGGTGCTGCAGAACATGGTCAAACGCTTCGAGCGTGCCAATGAGGGGCAAGACGTTATTCGCCAAATCCTGACCGACTGCCTCCCGTCCCGGATCCCTGCCGACACCGTCAAAGAAATCCGCATCCGAGGCCGCATCGTGCAACTTGTGGTACCAGATCATGCATTCAAGTTTCACGTGGACCGCTGGGTAAGAGGCGAAGGTTTAGATATTCTTCGCAAGAATGCGCAACGATCAATCAGTGCCGTAAAAGTTATTTCACGCTGATGACGGGGGGGTCATTGACCCTGAATCAACTTAAGCAATGGTGGAGCAATCACACTTGGTCGCCAACTTTTGTCAAGACACACGAGTTCAGTGCGAGCCTGTGCAATCACCTGGTCGTTGACCTGAAGGATGTAGGCGTGCCGAAGTCGCGTCTTTGTAAAACTGGTCAACCAAAGCGTGACATCAACACAATCCTCGTGGTGTGCTGGCGCCTCATAACTCACTGCACACTCTCGTACCGCAAGCCACCAACCTTGATCCTCAAGCTTTGTGTACGGAAGACCGAGTGTCCGGCACCAATCTGAGCGTGCGTTGCTAAGCCACTGCACGTGCACAGCATGATGCACCACTCCCATAGGGTCGCATTCGTGATACTCCACTCTGGTCCGCCAAGTGTGTGTTGGTGTGTCTTTCGGGATAGGCATGTTGTCAACCATCACTACACCATCTTTCGGCCAAGAAAAATCTGCAACCTTCGGGCTGATGTTTATGGGTTTTTACTTCCCAATACAGAATGAAGAAAAAACTCGATCGAATACAGCTTCCGGATCTCGGTCTCCCAAAATCTCATCCAGCGCGTGGCGAGCCAGCAAAAGAGCTTCACAAATCAACTCGTCGGGGCATGGGTCCTGCTGTGCCAAATCTTTGGCTGCTTCGAGTGCTTGCAGTCCTTGATCAATGGAAGACCAGTGGGATTGGCGAAGGGCAACGCCATCGACGGAACGATCATCAGCATGCATCAAGTGTTTAAGAATCGATTCCTTAAGGATGTCAATGCCTTCACCGGTTTGCGCGGAGACAGAAAAACCACTGAACACCTGATTGGTCGGTTCGTTGACCAGGTCGATTTTGGTCTGAACCCGAATGAACCGATGGTCATCAACCGAGTCACCACTGGCCACAGCACCGGCGGGATAGCACGACAAGACAACCGCGGCGGACTCCAAAACCTCTACGTGTCGATGGCTCGCCTGGTTGGAGAGATTGGTTGAACCAAGGTTGACTGCATGTTGATTGTCGAAGACACCTGGGCTATCAACCAATATGGCCTCGATTTGTCCACCCGGTGCATCCAAAGACCAAGGCGTCGCAACGGCATCACGTGTGGTTCCTTCAACTGGTGCCGTTAAAAACCGTTCCCCCGAAAGAAGGGCGTTGCATAGTGTGCTTTTCCCTGCGTTGGGTGGACCCACGACCACGACACGTGGCGCGCCACTAAATCGCTCTAGGGGCACCCCTCGCGCACGAAAATCTGTCAATGACAAATGAATGGAAGCCAAGGTTGATTGAACTTGATCGACCGCCATAAATCGGACATCTTCCTGGTCCGAAAAATCAATACCGGCCTCAAGAGCGGAAAGAAGATCCAGAATTTGTTCCCGTAAGTCCTTCAGTCGTTGGCCAGGTCCACCCGCAAGCAGTTTGTGGGCCGCACGAACTGCTGTGGCATACTCTGCAGAAACCAAAAGACCCACCCCTTCAGCTTGCGTCAAATTCATCCGTCCAAGCATCCACGCCCGGGCCGTAAATTCACCGGGTGATGCCATTCGAACATCTAGTGTCGTTCCCTTAGCAAGCAATAGGTTGAGGACCCGATGCAGTAAATCAGGATGCCCTGGCAACCACAGCTCTACCACGGGTTGACCAATAGGTCCACGTTCCTCTGTAAACACAATGGCCAATGCTGGAAGTCGGAGAGTTTCCACTCCAAGACGCACAGGAAAGACTCCGCCGGTACCTTCCAGCGGTGATTCAAGAATTGAATTCACCAATTCAATGGTCTTGGGACCCGCAACTCGAACCATCCCACGTGTGGATTGACCCGGAGGGGTGGCGACCGCAAGAATGGTTGCCTGAAGATCCACCGTCAGTGTCTTGGTGGACGCCGGTTCTCTCGGTCGTCCTGTTTTTTCCGGTTATCGCGTCGCCGTTCGTAGCGTGACATTGCACGGGAATACGCTCGGCTCTGGTCACCAGAACCGCCACTGCCTCCGGAGCCACGGGGTCCCGTCGGCTTTGGTTCTGGATCAGTATCGAGATCCATGGCGTCAACCTTCTTGCGAATCCATCGGCTCTCCAAAATACCAATGGTGCTGGATGTGACGATATAAAGCGTGAGGCCAGACGGAGCGCCATACAAGAAGAGTGGGAAGGTCAGCACCAGCATCCAGCGCATGATCTTCTGCATCTGCTCTTGCTCTGGCGTTTGGGTGCCAGTCGTCGGTGGCGTCATGTACTTCTGTTGCAGGAAGAAAATCAAACCCATCAGGAGGGGCAAACCGTTAATACCTGTTAGACGGAACAGGAAAACTTGCACCGGCTCACTGAACGTAGCGAACATGTGGTCTTGGTCAGAAAGGTCGGCCAGGAATCCCCATGCATCGCCGGTTAACGATTGGAATGCGCCAAAGAAGGCGGCTTCGTGCCTCATCTCTACCGCCAAATACAGGCCCGCATAAAGAGCAATCCATACTGGGGTTTGCATGAACATGGGCAGGCAACCCAGCATGTGCAGAGGGTTGACGCCTTTTTCACGGAACAGGCGTGCTTGTTCTTGCTGCAAACGCTTCGCGTCGCCCGCATACCGCTTTTGTAGCGCGTCCATTTCTGGCTTCACTTTGGCCATACGGCGGCTGAACCGCTGCATGTTGATTTGTGATCGTCGGACGATGGGGTGCAACAACAGCCGCACAGTGATCACCAAAAACACGATCGCAAGAGCCCAGTCGCCAACCAAGCCATGCAGCATGCTCAAATAAGACAACAGCAAGCTGGCCAACCACTGGAAGGTGCAAAAGGTGCAGAAACCCCCCATGGAATACACCACAAGTTTGTCCAACTGAAGACCTTGCACGGTGCTTGCTGCCCGTAATTGCGATCGGTCTTGAGGTCCAGCCCATACACGGAATGAAGTGGTGCGGTCTTGTCCTGGATCCAAACGAGTCGGTGATGTGCGAGTCGTCACAAGAATTTGCTGGTCGTCTTCGCCTCCATCATTGGCCGCGATTGGCGTCACACGGATCCGGCGAATTTGGTCTTCCAAGCTGGGCTTTAACGCGTCTTCCGCCGGCATCATGGCCAACGCGAAATAACGATTGGTGGCCGCCAGCCAGCCGATGTCTGATCCTTGAGCAGGCCTCCAAAGATCAATTGGTCCACCGCTGGCCAAGCTTTCTCGCGATTCATCGATCGCTGAAGATTGCACCACCCGGGAACCTGATTCCAAAACACCAGCCCGCAGCGTTCGGCGGTCCATGTACCGAGCAGCATCAACCCGCAACTGACTTGGAGCCACCGTGTTGAGGGCAACTTCCACGGGTTGGTCACTTAGGTTTTCAATGGAGGTTTTGACATCAAAGTGAAACCCGTCCAAAGGAAGGAATGAGCGATCAATTCGAAGGATTGGGACCCGAGAATCTTCGGGGCCTGCGACCACGGTGGCTGTGGCCGTCACTGTGCCATCGTCGTCAATTCTGGTGGACCAAGCTGGAATCTCTCCCCAAAGCGGGACCGGAGAACCGTTCAGTTGCAACTCAAAGACCGACAACTGGGGCAGCAGAATTTCTGTTGAAGGCAACGGATACCGAATGGCCTCGGCCAACAAGTAATGAGCATCTTCCGCAAGCTCTTCACCAGCTTCGGCTGCACGGAGGTCACTGGGCTTCTCATACTCATCGGAGAGTCTGATTTCGACAACTCCGCCACGACCAGAATCCAGGGTGACCCGGGCGGTGCTCGCTTCTTCAAGTGATCCAATTTGAAATGACGGCTCTTCGTTAACCCCGGGTTGATAGGTGGGATTCAGCAAAGGCTCAATCGACGCTGTACTCGCAGCCTCAAGAGTGGTGGTTGAGGCTTCGGCGGATAGCGCATCGGCACGTGTGTCAACTGAAGTTTCAGCTTTCGTTTGCGACGTGTCGGAGATGTTCTCGATGGGGGTAGGGCCCACCGGAGCGCCTCGACCTCCGGCAATAAACAGCATCAGCAAGCTGATGGCCACAGCAAGTACCGCGGCCGTCACAAGTTTTCTCCGGGTCGATTGTTCCAACGTCAACGTCCTTCGCGCAAGCGTTCGCCCAACCAATCGGCGAGTTCTGGCTCCGCAATTATTTTGGCCGCTACAGCTTCAATGTCGTAGGGCTCTCTGATGAATTCCAGAGTGGTTTTATCTTCGTTTGGACTGGTTTCCAAAATGGCAAACGAAGCACGAGAATCGCCGTCTCGGGGTTGCCCCACTGAACCGGGATTGAAAATCAGTTGCTCATCGGTAGGGAGTGTCCAAGGTCCTTCACCAAGTTCTTGAGGTGAATAGAACTCTGGCTCCGCGGTAAAGACCCCCGGAACATGAGTGTGTCCTTGCATGCCATAACGAGGTACGCGAGCAAAAATCTGTTCAAACTTTCGCGTCCCGGATTGAACATCTTCAGGAAAGAGATATTCATTGATTGGCTTTCGAGGTGTGCCGTGCACCGCTAAGAAATCGCCCTCTTGGACACGAACTCGAAGGCGACCGAGCAATTCCCAGCGAGCGCGGCGTTGGTCAGCATCGGATACGGCCTCCAACTGCTTTCGGGTCCAGTATGCCGCTCGCTCGGCCACTTCATTAAAGTTGGTGGGCTCATAGAGCGCTGCCAGGTCATGGTTGCCAAGCAAACACCATTCGCAACGCTCTGCGACCAGATCAACACATTCCACAGGATTTGGGCCGTACCCAAGCACATCGCCAAGACAGACGATGCGATCCACCCCACGCTGGTCAATGCTGGCCAGCACCACCTGTAACGCCTCGAGGTTGCCATGAATGTCACTGATAACGGCTGTACGCATGCGTAAAGGTAGAGGATACCGCAAGCCAGTCCCCGTGGGACCGCTACTGTGGTGGCATGACTGAAGATCCTGCTTCGTGTGAAGATCCCACCGTTTGCTTCTGCTACCGGGTCTCCCGGGCCAAGGTGGCCGCTTTTTTGCGGAAACAGAACCCAACAGTGGCCAGCCAGCTTTCAGAATGTGATTCGGCCGGAACAGGGTGCGGCTGGTGCCGTCGTCTCCTTGAGGACATGCACACCACCCATCAAGCGGGGGGTGATCCCGGAAAAGACCTCAAACAGGACGCAAATGAGGCCGCCCGACGCACTTGGCAGTCAGAACGACGCTCTAAACCCTCCTGAGCGGTTGCCTGAGCGGTGGTTGGGGCTATCCTCTTCACGTGCAACGAACGAATATTGGGCCCGCCGGTGGCACCAGCGTTGGTTAAACCCGTGGACGACTGCCTGATGCACGCCGATTCCAGCGCTTCCGAAGGAAGCCAAACCGAGCCGGTCTTGACCGGCGATGAACCCCCTGAACCGTTCCTTTTGCAGGTTCCGACTGGATTTACTCCAGAGGATCAGAAGTGGCTCTGCACCCAGTTGCAAAGACTTCAGAAGCATCTTCCCCAAACGATCGAACAGGTGTGCATCCGCCTGCTTCAGGATGAACAAATGTCCGCTCTCCATGATCAATGGAAGGGAATCAAGGGCCCTACCGACGTCCTGAGCTGGTTCCACTCCCCGGCAGACGCACCGATAGAGGCTGATCTGGCCGTTGGGTTGGGGGTAGCCATCCGAGAAGCCCAGCGTCGAAAGCATCCGGTTCGCCAAGAATTGTTGCTCTACATCGTGCATGGCTTGTTGCATGGCTGCGGCTTTGATGATTTGGAACCCGAAGCGGCCAAAAGAATGCACGCCGAAGAAGATCGCCTCTTTGGTTTCATCGGTCTTGAACCCACTTACACAAGGGAGGCTTCCGAATGATCCTCCATGAACTTGCAGGTGCTGGCTTGATTCTTTTGGGTCTCTGGCTCAGTGCTGTAGCTTCGGCTTTGGCAGAAGCAAGTCGATCAGGAATTGAAGAACGAACTTCAATCCAGACCCACCGATTGGAGCAATTACTCGACACTCGAGAACGCGCTCGCCTTGCCGCCCGAGCCCTGGCCACAATGGGACTTTTGGCGGGGATTTTACTGTTGGCTGGCAACCTTGATTTGACGCGTGGAATTTTGATACTTCTTCTGGGGATCGTCGCCGTTGTGCTGGCAGAGTCCTTTGCGCGTCACGCACCAGAAGCTACTGCCGCATCAGGGCTCCGAGCTGTGGCCATCGCCGATTCAGGCTTGGCTGCCCTAAGACCTGTCATTGTGATCTTGGATGAAGCCGCACGTCGGCTCACCGGGGCGAATCTGCGAACCGGGGAAGATGAAGAGGAAGCGGAGTTCCGCCGCCACATTGAAGATTCGCAACGTCGGGGTGGACTTGATGAGCGTGGGGCTTCATTGGTTGAAAATGCGGTGGAGTTTGGTTCCGCGGAAGTGCATGAAATCATGACTCCGAGAATTGAAATCGATGGAATCGCACTTACTGATGATTTAAATATATTGATTCAATCGCTTCCATCAGTTCAGCACTCGCGTTTACCGGTGTATCGGGAAAATTTAGACGACATCATTGGCGTACTGCACGTTCGAGATTTGCTGCCTCATCTTGGTCAACGTGATAAACCAATCGACTTGGAATCATTGCTCCGAGAACCACTTATTGTTCCCGAGACGATGCCGGTCGCGGATTTGTTGGCGGCGTTTCGAGATCAGGGCATTCGCTTTGCCGTAGTGGTTGATGAGTACGGTGGTACGGCGGGGATTGCTTCTGCGGAAGATGTTCTTTCGGAACTCGTTGGTGAATTGGAAACACCAGAAACCGACGGAATTGATGTGTTCGATGACTACCTTGAAGTCGAAGGTTGGGTGCACGTAGACGAACTCAATGATCGGTTTGAACTTGATATCCCTGAAGATGACGACTACGAAACGCTGGCTGGCTTTTTGTTGGCCACTCTGGGTCGTGTTCCCGATGCGCAAGAGTCGTACATCTGTAAGAGTGGTCGTACTTTCAACATCACCCACGCAACACCGACGACCATTGAACGGGTTCGAATCCTACGCACTGAACTTGTGAACGAAGAATGAAACTTGGGCTCGAACTGTCGCAGCATGACGCAAGTATTGCGGTTCAGCACGGGGGCCAATCTGCGCTTCGAATGGTCAGCGTCGGGGGACGGCAGGAGCGTGATGAACTGTGGCCAATGATCGACACCGCGGTACGAGAAATTGGAGGGGCACCTTCTGATCTCACTGATGTGGTGGTGAATGCCGGGCCCGGTGGTTTTACAGGAATCAGAACCGCCGTCGCTATCGCCGCAATGTTGGGCCGGCTTGGCGCTCGGGTCCTATCTCTTCCAGCACATCTCGCGGTTGCTGAAGCTTCCCTTGATACAGATCGATCCGACGCCAGCATCATTTTGGCTGTGAAGCGCAATCGTGGCTGGGTCGGAACAGTGACCTGGCAAGATGGGCTTTGGGCGTCTAAGACCCCACCACAAGATACGAACCTCGACACGTTCTTTCTGGATCACCAGCCCAGACGGGTTGTGGCTGATGAACATCTTCCAGAAATCTTACGAACGAAATGCGAAGTTGTTCCACTGCGAACCAGCGCTCTCGCTCTGATTGATCGACTGGAGGTCGATCAAACGCGAACACCCCTTGAGATGCTCCGCCCCATCTATCCTCGCGTTCCGGAAGCGGTCAGGATATGGGAAGAACGAAAACCAAACCAATAATCAGCAGTCGTTGCCCCATGTGGAGAGGAGGATCTGGAGATCTGAAAAGTCGGTCTCTCCATCGTTGTTCAGATCACCAGCTTCGGACAAGCCCCATGCTGACAAAAGAACTTGCAGGTCAGAAAAGTTAACTTGACTGTCACCATTGAGGTCGCCCGGACAACCGTCAAAACCGTCGAAATACTGCGTCGCCAATTCGTAGGATTGCGGGCCAATCACCAGCCCCATGAGCCGACCGGGCAAATCGTCTGCAATTGGGTGAATGCCGCCCCATATTCGACTGAGTGAACACTGGTCGCTGGCATCTCGATAACTCACCCACTGGAGAGTGATTGATTCTGATGGTCCTTTTTCAAAGACCAAGAAATCATCGCGAGGCGCTTCAAACTCGCCCAGTCCTCCTGGGAAATATGGGCTACCCGTCATAAGGGTCATCAGCTCTGCCGCAGCTCGGCTGTAAGTGGAATGGCCAGAGACAAAGCCGGCAAAGTTTGGGGTTACAAAAGACGGCCGCTGGTAAGGCCACCAATTCTGCGCCAAGATCCAATCACAACCCGCGGTATCAAGCGTAGGGTCATTGATGAAATTGGGGCCACGCCAGGCAAAAGCAGCAATCTTGCCGACGTTTTGATTGAGTGAACCAGCCAAATGTTCATGCCGCTCGCCCGATTGAACAGAGTCGATCGTGATCAACTCAATCAATCCAGGGATCAACTGCAAGCCATGGGGGCTGTAACTGGGAAGAGCAGGGTCGGATCGTTGACCATTTTGAGCCATCCATCGAATGACTGAAACCGGACGAACGTAGTCGTAATACCCTTTCACGCCCCAAGCGGTTATTGCCACATCGTGCATGCAGCCACCGAGAGCAAAGTATGCCTTCACATCAAATTCCAATTCGGAAAGCACGGGGCCTTCGCCACCAAACTTGCGTTCAAACTCTGGGGCATCCATCACACCATTAAGCAAAGTAAACCAGTGACCCGGAGGGGTCTCTGAGTCCGGTCCATCTGCCCAGAATTCTGCCAAAACCCGACCATAGTCACCTCGAGCCACCATCTGCACAGGGAATGTCTCACCTGTTACTGGGTTGACGTTGTACCCCTGGCTGGCGTCACCCCCATTGATCACGTCGTAGAAGTCAATGAAATCTTCTGGATCCGTAGGCAAAACGCTGTTGCCGATGGAGTTGGGGCTGATGTCCCACTCCACGCCATCGGTGTGATCAAGGTGTGAAGACCAGATGAGCACTTGCTCAAAGCCTTCCAAGTATTCGAGCTCCTGAGCAGAATTCAAGAGTGGGGGGGAACCCGGGTCAAGGTAAACCGTCCAATCGGAACCATCACGCTCGTAAATTGTCCGTTGATCTGGTTGCAAAGAAAAGGGGACCACACCGCCCCATTCTGGACTCAGAAACGGAGGAATACCGCCTTCAATCACATTGCCTGATTGATCAATAAACTCTTCAAATCCCAAAGGTTGCCAACGGTTTGGGTACTCAAAGTCTGGATTCCCTGGATCCTCTGGGTACAACGGCAGGTTGATGGGCTCATACTCCAAGTTCTCGTAGTCGTTGACCTCATTTGAATTGTCAGCTAAGCCGAAGGTGATGTACCCGTCAGCAATCCGGTTGCCGACTGCTGCGGGGCTGTTACCGACCAAAGTGTCAATTGTGGGATCAAAGCCAAGTGAACCCATCAAGGATTCGTAGGCGGGAAGCATGGTGTCGGCGCCAGGGGATTGGCCAAATCGATGAGAGAGAATCCGAAATGCTGCGTACGAGATAGCTTCCTCACGCGAAGACTCGATATCGCCAGTAGGGGGAACCGATTCCGCAAAGAGCCACGGCGTCGGACCCTCTTCAAAACAACTCCAGGCGTCCCACATGGCAGCAGAGGTGTGAAAAAGATTCCGTGCGTGGACGGTTGGCCGGGCAAAGTCGTTCCGAATGGAATCAAGGAGGAGTTCATTCCACTGGCGAGCCACACTCTCGTTTGCGGAGGCGAAAGGGGCCATGGATACAACTAAAGCGCTTAGTAATGGAACGCTGGATAGCTTCATTGGTATGAGTCCTCATGATCTGGCAAGGATCTATTTTGACACCAAATCATAGGAACCAAAGCAGAAATACAAAAGCAAACCCAAA